>CAYXES010000012.1:0-14658 GCA_964464075.1 uncultured Erysipelothrix sp.
TTGTATAAAGAGAAGGTTCTCTCTTTAGTGAAAATCTTGGTTTCAAAGGTTAAGTCTTTTGCATAAGGTAAGGTGTTTGAAACCAAGAGTGGTGTATAGTCACTTTCAAAATCATCCAGTGAAATACATAGTAATTTATTTAAATAAGAAACCATTGAATTGGCTAAATTTAAAGCATTATTGGTTTGTACTTTAATGAACTCATTCGTTTCATTGGTTAAGTTAGCGGAAGAATGGGTTTGGCATAAAACCAAGGTTTCCCAAGCTTTATATACTAACTTTTCTTCATAAGGAATACCTAAAGCATCTAACATCGCCATATAAGGCTGTACTTGATAGGTTAGTATTCTTTCAACTTCATCTTGCATGGCCTTGATATCAGCACGAGCTGAGAAGATCGTGCGATGGACGC
Organism: uncultured Erysipelothrix sp.; assembly: GCA_964464075.1. Lineage (GTDB taxonomy): Bacteria > Bacillota_I > Bacilli_A > Erysipelotrichales > Erysipelotrichaceae > UBA6182. The sequence goes on from CAYXES010000012.1 coordinate 413, forward strand.
GATGGTATTGAGTTGAAAATAATTCATGATGGTGGGTTTTAAGTTCTACACCCGATTCACGAATCTTATTGAAATACGCTTCCCAAGTAACCTCTACAAATTCATACTTGTCTTGGTTGTGGTTATGATACTCGATGAGTTCATCGACATTCATAATGGCTGGATTTTGATCAAAGCCTAATAAGAAGACAAAGTCGTTTTCTAAGCTCGAATAGTTGTTGATTCTGTCAATGAGATCATCAACTCTAATCTTATTGTAATCAACGGCATCATCGGTAAAGAGCGTTTTCTCTTTAAAGGCATAGCAACCATAACCATAGCCAGCAATCATCGTGAAAACGAGTAGCTCCGAACCATCCTTAGATTTCCAGTGGAACTCACTGTTTAAATCATATTCATCCCCAACTCCTCTTTTAATGACAAATTCATGAATCCCAAATTTATTAAATATTTTAGGAAAATCGATGGAATGACCAAAAGAATCCGGTAAGTAGGCAATTCTTGATGTCTTTCCTAATTTATCTCCGGTTCTAAATCCAAGCTTTAAATTATTAATTACTGATTCACCTGAACTAATGAAACTGTCTAACTGTGAGTTAAAAGGTCCTATAACTAATTTACCCGTTGAGACAAGTTCTTTAATTTCAGCTTCAGCTTCAGGATATAATGCCAGATATTCATCAAAAGGTGTCGTTTGTCCATCAAAGTAAAAATTATTAATTTTACCTTCTCTAAAACCTTTTAGCAGTTCTTTCATATTATAAGTTAACTGCACGGTTGCATCTTGAGTGGTAAAGTACCAGATGAGATCCCAGTGCGTGTGATGTATCGAATTAGCAATTTTTTTCATACTAGCCTACCTTTCATGTTTATTTTATAAAAATAAGCATTCAGCATTCCATACTCTGGTAAGGCTTATATTTGCAACATTGAGCGCTAATGTTGCAAATATATAACTTTTTGCTTAAATTTAAATTGCTATAATTAGAATACAGGGAGGCATCTATTTGCGTAACAAGATTAATGACTTAATAATGGTACTCCTAGAATCTGATGAATTTTTAGCGGCTCATGAGTTAGCTGAGCTTTTAAATATTTCAAAACGTTCGGTTTATAATTATCTCAATAGTCCCATCTTCCTCAATAAAATAGAATCTGCTGAGTTGGTAAAGATGCAAAATCGTGGAATTCGCTTGAATGTCAATAAAGAACAGAAGCGAACTATTCTTAAAAGAATTCATCAAGAACTTCCAGTTCAAAAACATATTGTTAGTGACTTTATTAGTATTTTGTTTTTATTATTAAATAGTAAAAATCACATAAGACTCAACGACTTATCCAGTGAATTATATATGTCTTCTTCCAATATCATGAATATCATCAAGAGCATTGACGAATACGTCAGCGCTTTTGCTTGTCATATTGAAGTTAAGAAATCACATGGAATTAAATTAGTTGGGGATGAAGAAAACATTCGTAGTCTTTATCAATTCTTACTTTTAAACGATTTTGACAGTTTGGATTCTGGCACCTCCATCTCACACAAACGTTTAAATAAAACTGCTTCAAATTCACTTTTGTATTTACTCGAAGAGAAAGAAGCCCGAACTATTATTGGATTTGTGGAATATATTGAAACCTTACAAAGTACTCACTTTAGTGATATCGACTTTAATTTGTTCATAGTACAATTGCTTATAATTATTAAACGTAACCAACTTGGCAATCGCTTAACCAATCAAAAACAATTACAATTAATCAATTCCCAAGAATATTTATATGCGACCCTTTTAAGTGCAAAAATAGAAGAGCATTTCTACATCACCCTTTCAGAAGATGAGATTAATAGCTTAGCGTTAATTATTTTATCATTAAGAAAACAAGAATATTCACTCCCATTAAACTATGAATTGAATATTATTGATAAATTTATGGAGCGGGTCGGAAAGAAAATCAATATCCAGCTTGTGGATTCTAAAGATTTAAGACAAAGCTTGATTATCCACCTAAGACCTGCTATCCATCGTTTAAAGCACGGTATCACAAGTCATAATTTACTCTTAGAGAAAATAAAATATGAATTTACCGATGTTTATATTGCTGTTATGACGACTATTGATGATTTAGAAAGAGAAGAAAATATATACTTTGATGAAAATGAAATTGGTTTTATTTGCCTTCATATCATCGGTGCAGTGTCTAACTTAAAAGAACATACCGATGCTTTAAAAGCAGCCCTCATTTGCAATGAAGGTTTATCAGTTGAAATATTTATCAAAAATATGATTACTAACCGTTTTAATAATATTAGAATCGATTCTATTTATAATTCCGCGAATCTGGATGATGTAAGTCGCAGTGAATTTGAATTGATCATAAACACAACCAGTTATAAATTGGATTTAATCAATGAAGTCATTGTTTCACCACAATTAACGACCGATGATTTCACTGCCATCGCAACCTTTTTGGAACAACATTCAAACCAACATGATTTAGAGATTGTAAAAACACAACTACTTTCTTACTTTAATGACGATGTTTCCACGCAAGAAGAATTGTTGGAGAAGTATTGTAATTATCTTTATGAGAATGGTTATGTTAATGAAAATTATTATGAGTCTGTTTTAGACCGTTTAAAAATTAATGATACTTATGTAGCACGTGGAATTGCGGTTCCTCATGGGTTACCTGAAAATGTCCTCCAGTCAATTATTCTAGTTGTTATTTTAAATGAACCTATCGATTGGGGTGAAAACAAGGTACAAATTGTTTTATTCTTTGTATCTAATAATGAACATCCCCAGGAGTTCAATCTCCTTTTAAGAAAGTTATTAAGAGTTGCTTCTTCTAATGAGAAAACCGAACGTCTGTTAAATAGTAAAAATGAAGAAGAAGTTTATAATGTTATTATCAGAGCTTGAATATTCAAAAGAATGTTCAAAAATTTGAATAATGTAACTAATAAAAGAGGCTTTATAATAGCCTCTTTTTTTTATAGGTTTATTATAATCCATGTTTCACATAAGTCCATACAGTCTATGGAACTTCTCTATGTTTAGGTTTGAAGGATGAATAATTCACTGCTTCGATTTAAATTTTAAGTATCTTTATTAACACTTGCTTATAGCATGTAATCAAATAATTTCACTAACTTAGAGAACACCTTATAGATAACTGTTTTAGCCCAGGGTACTTCTATCTCTTCAACCTTTGGGTTAGGTTTATATTTATAGTTTGTATCGACTAAAAGACTATCATTTGTATAATCTAATAAATTTATACCAAAACTCTCTACCAGTTCTGGACTATGAATTACTAACATCGATTCCGTACTTAAAAAGGCACTCCTAGGGTCCATATTAAAAGATCCAATTACAACAAGCTCATTATCAATAACTAACGACTTTGAATGAATAGAATCTCTTGATTGAAGTTCTAATATATTTATTCCCATATCAACTAGTTTTTTTCTATAGTTCAAATAACCTGAATAGGCAGGTAAGTTTGGCGTACTAATGAGCGAGTTAGTTAAAAATGTTACCTCTTTCTCTTTTATATCATCGGCACTTAAGAAATTCTTTGTCATTTTCTTATTTGGAACGATATAGGGGCTTTGAACAAATACTGATTCTTTTGCATTTTTCGACAATTGTAATAAATCATACCAAACCCAAGGCTCTTTTGAAAATCGCTCAATAGGGTTATGAATTAATGTTACTTTATTAGTAGGTAAAACAATGGACTCTATATTTTTTGCTTGTTCAAATTGATCTTTATATCTTTCTCGTGCTAGAGCTGCCTTTTCTTTCATGCTTTTTACTGTTTCATTTGATTTATTTTTAAATAGATTTTTGCTGATAAAACTTATTTCTTTAGAATATTTATGATCCCATATTTCTTTAAAATAAGCTGACATTTGATCAACGGCACTATTATTTCCTTTTTCTCCAAAATTAATCACAACCACATCTCTGTCATTGGTAACTTCTTCTTCATACCATTCGGGAGCAAAATATTTATCTCCAATATTTCTTCCACCCATAATTAACATTTTGTTATCCGCAATAATATATTTATCATGCATTCGATTGTTTAGCGTCCAAGGCATTAGTGGATTAAATTTTTCATAAAATTTCAAGTTCATATTTGGATGATTGTTTATGGCATACAATATTGGTCTTCTAGAGCCTCTTAATCCATGGAAAATACCATCTAGTAGAATATCAACTTTGACTCCTCGATCGGCTGCATCAAATAGTGCCCCCAAAAATATATTTGGGGTTTCGCCTTTTTCAATTGAAAAATAAGCAACTTGCAAACTTTCTTTTGCATTCTCAATAATAAATAATCTTGCGAGCCCAGATTCTAAAGGATTATCTAATATAGTTGCCCTATCGTCTCCTATTTCATTTGAATAAAAATTACTATGATTATTCTTTTTTATGTATTCATCAGATACTTTTTTTGGTATTGCAAATATTAAAACACCACCTATTAATAAATACACTATTAATACCAACAGTATTCTTTTAATCAATTTTTTTGTTCTTTTCATTATTTATCTAATCGTTCCATTCTTTTATCCAAGTCCATCTTAATCTTTGTGGTTTTGGAAAGTCCTTCGTTGTTTAAGTAATTTTAATTAGAATCGCTTCTATTTTTAATAAAAATTAGCCTAAACATTTGAGCAATACCGCTTGCCATGGCAGCTAGATAAGTTAAAGCAGCGGCATTTAATACTTTTTTTCCTCCATCTAACTCTTCACCAACTAGATAAGCATTATTATCTAAGAGTTCTAATGCTCTACTTGAAGCATTAAGTTCAACTGGTAATGTAAGTACTTGGAAGACTACAGCCACAGAAAACATAATAATTCCAATCGTCATAAAACTCTTAAGGCTTGGGATTAATAAACCAATAATCATAAATAACCAGGCAACCGATGAACCAAATCTTGCGATTGGAAAGAGTTTATTTCTTAAACTCAATGGTTTATAACCATTTGCGTGTTGAATTGCATGACCAACTTCATGAGCTGCAACACTGACAGATGCAATGGAAGTACTATCGTAAACATCATTTGATAATCTCAAGATTCTATTTTGAGGGTCATAATGGTCACTCAATCTACCACGTGATCGTTCAATTGGGATAGCATGTAACATCTCACTGTCTAAAAGTTGTCTGGCTACTTGAGCTCCTGTATATTGTTTACTGGTTCCAATTCTTAAATATTTATTAAAATTAGAATTAACTTTGGTTTGAGCATAGACACTCAACAGTATTGCTGGTAATAAAATAACAATGGTTGGATCTAAGTGATAATACATAAATAAATTAAACATATTTTAAACTCCTTACTAATGTCTCTTTTTCTTTCAAATTTCCTAGCACTTTTTTAAATTTAACTATAAATAATCCGCTAGTTATTGCTACCGCAATTACATCTGCAACGGGTTCAGCCAAGTAGACTGCATTAACTTGATTACTTAGAAATGTTGGTAAAATGTAGATTAAGGGAATTAATAAAATTATTTTCCTTAAGAGTGCCAGAAAAACTGAGCTTTTAGCATCTCCTAAAGCAATGAATGTTTGTTGACAGCTTATTTGTATTCCAAACAGTACTGAAGCTGCCATATAGATTCTCATAGCTTTAATCGTTGTATCAATTAACAGTGTATCTTTTGTAAATAACATCGCAAATGCTTGTGGTGTAATCATAGCTACTAACCAAAGTGACACTGAATAAATTAGGGATACTTTTAATAATAATGAAAAGGTGTCTTTAACTCGCTTTCCATCTTCAGCCCCATAGTTATAACTAATTATTGGGGTTGCACCTTGTGTCAATCCTATTAATGGAAGCATTGAAAATTGCATCACAGATGATAGGATAGTCATGGTTCCCACTGCTAAATCCCCACCATATTTTAATAAACTGCGATTGAAGGCAATCGCTAAAATGCTTTCAGTGCCTTGCATTATAAATGGTGCTAAACCTAATGCTAAACTTGGTATTAAAATTTTTGAACTAATTCTCATGTTTTTTAATTTAATCTTTAAATTTGTCTTTTTGCTCAATAAGAAATAGGTTACCCAAATTGCAGATACACCTTGGGATATCACAGTCGCAAGGGCTGCTCCTTTAATCCCCATATTAAAACCAAATATGAATATCGGATCTAAAATAATATTTAATACAGCACCGATTAAGACCGTTAACATACTTGTCCGTGCAAATCCTTGAGCCGTAATAAAAGCATTAAGCCCCAAGGATAATTGAACAAATATAGTACCGATGATATAGATATTTAAATAATCTAACGCAAAGTTGATGGTATTTGCACTAGCCCCAAAGGCCATTAATATATTTTCGCCGTATCGGCTGAAAATAATCGTTAAAATCAATGACATGATTAGAAGGGCTGTAAATGAATTGCCTAGTATTTTTTCAGCCCCTTCTTTATCCCCTTTACCCATTTGAATGGAGGCTTTGGGGGCACCTCCCATACTGACTAAAGCTGCAAAAGCAGATACTAACATTATCACGGGCATGGTTACCCCAACCGCAGTTAAAGCAATCGAGCCAACCTCTTTTATATGCCCTATATACATCCTATCAACCATGTTATATAACAAGTTAATAACTTGAGCTGTGATTGCTGGCAATGCCATTGAAAATAGAAGCTTACCAATTCTCTCAGTTTTTAACTTATTATTTTCCACTGTTTCCATCATTTAACCTTCTATCCGCTTCATCAATAATCAATATATTTTCATACATTTGTTTTAATACACTTGCCATTACATCTTTGTCTTTGTCACTAATATCTTTTGTTAAATAATCAAAAAATCTTTTCTGAACGCTAACTAACTTAGCTACCATTTGTTCAGCCTTTAGGGTTATCTTTAGTTGAATACGTCTTTTATCATTTTCATCTACTTCATAACTCAAATAACCTCTTTGGTAAAGATTATCAACTGATTTAGAAATCATTGATTTAGACATTGATTTATATTTAGCGATATCACCCGCTGAATTTAATGGGTGGTTATTTTTCAAAAACAACAACACTTCCATTTCATTTTTTGTTAAATCAAACACTTGTCCTAATTCGATAAAGCTATCTTCATATACTTTTTTAAGTTTCCAAGCAAATACTAGAAACATGGTATTGGCATTATTTAAATGGATGTCATTCATTCTATCACTCTCCCAAATATTAGTTCACTATTGAACTATATTACCATACTATTCTTTGTTACACAAGTCATATTAATACTAGGCATTGTATTAATTATGTAAATGCGTTTATTGTTACTAATAGTTTCTTTCAATTGACAGGCTCCACTAATTTTATACTTGAATCGTTTAGGGTTATATGATTTTTAATAATAAAAAAAGAGGTAACTTACCTCTTAGTTTATGTTTTATCAATATCTCAGATGTGGGATTTTGTCCTTAAGCATAAATTGGTTGAACTTTGCTTAAACATTTGTTTATTTTAAAAGGAAATCTATTATATGTACAACTCTAACTCCATCAATGATACCGACATCGAGATAGTTCATGGTGATAATAATTTTCTCGTAGTTTTCCTTGATTAGTAAAAGATTTTTGGATTCTCTCTCATTGTCTTTTGGTATTTCATAAGCGACTTGAATATACTTGACCTCTTCACCTTTAAAACAAACAAAATCAATTTCATATTTATCATATTTTCCAACAAATACATCATAACCATCATTTTTTAATTTTAAATATACGACATTTTCTAGTTGGGACCCTCTGTTTGTTGATGATCTTTGCAACATAGTATTTCTTAAACCTAAGTCTACTACATAGTATTTACCCAATGTTTTTAATCTTTCTTTTCCTCGTATGTCATATCTTTGTGCTTTATAAAATATAAAAGCGTCTTGTAATAAATTTAAGTAACTATCTACTCTTTCGTGGCTAGTTGAATATCCCTGGCTTCTTATGTAATTGGCTACGTTATTTGTCGATATAGGATTACCAATATTATCCATTAGATATAAGGAGATTCTTAAAAGCATACCTACATCTTCTATATTAGATCTCAACGAAACGTCTTTCAAAATTACACTATTATAAATCCCTTTTAAAACTTCTTGTTTTAATAAATCGTCCTCTAAATTAATTATAGATGGAAAGCCACCATATTTTAAATAATCGTTAAAAGCAATTTGGATTTCTCTTTCTGATTTAAATCCCTTAAATTCTATTATTTCAGATAAGGTAAATGGATATACCTCTATTTCCACATATCTCCCTGTTAAATATGTTGAGAGTTCTCCTGATAATAAAGTAGCATTTGATCCAGTGATATAAATATCACAATCATATGCAACCCTTAAACCATTAATTAACTTTTGCCACTCCTTAACTTCCTGAATTTCGTCAAACAAAAAATAAACTTTTTCTTTTTCATTTACATTTAATTTTATATATTCATAAAGTGATTTATAATCTTGAATACCATATGTATCTGGATGTTCGAAATTTAAAAATAAGATATTGTTTGAACCTTCATTTTCGATGTATCCTTTGAAAAGAGTCAATAAAGTTGATTTCCCAGATCTTCGAACTCCAGTAATAACTTTAATAAATTCTGTATCTTTATAATTTATTAGTTTTTTTAAATATTTATCTCTTTTTAACATAGTCTACCTCTCAGCACTTATATTATATCATACTATTTCTATTACACTATAAAAACTTGTATGTTTATCGAATTTTTCTATACAAACCTAAATTATAGAGATATTTCTATTTTATTCAATTGTAGTCTAAAAACCCAAAGTGTGTGTTAATTACTATAAACCGAACTATAATTATATTCTCAATATTAAAAAGAGGTTAATTTAACCTCTTCGTTTAATATTATCGATGTCTCATATGAGGGAATAGGATTACTTCTCGAATACTCTCAGCATTCGTTAGAAGCATAATTAAACGGTCAATCCCAACTCCTAAACCACCAGTTGGAGGTAAACCATATTCTAAAGCTTCCACAAAGTCGATATCCATTTCAGTAGCTTCTACATTCCCAAGTTCTTTTTCTTTGAGTTGGCCTTCAAAACGTTCTCTTTGATCAATAGGGTCATTCAACTCACTAAAGGCATTGGCGTATTCACGCCCATCAATGAATAATTCAAAGCGGTCGGTGAAGCGGGGATCTTCCTCATTAATCTTCGCAAGTGGTGATACCTCAATAGGATGACCATAAACAAAGGTTGGTTGAATCATATGCTTTTCCGCAAACTCTTCAAAGAATAAGTTCACGATATGACCATAACTACGTTGGTGTTTTAGTACTTGTAGGCCATGCTCCTTGGCTAAAGCTAAAGCTTGATCTAAATCACAGGGTAATAAATCAACCCCAATCGCTTCTTTAATCGCATCCACCATGTGAATACGTTTGTAAGGCCCCTTAAGTTCGATTTCCTTACCACCATATTCAACCTTCGTATGATTAAGGGTTGCCATGGCGACATATTCAATCATATCTTCAATGACTGTCATAACCCCTTCCATATCACTGTAAGCTAAATATGCTTCTACCGTAGTGAATTCAGGATTATGTTTTGGTGACATACCTTCATTTCTAAATAAACGACCAATCTCATAAACCCCTTCAAAACCACCCACGACCAAACGCTTAAGTGGTAGTTCGGTGGCGATTCTTAAATAGAAGTCCATATCTAAGGTGTTATGATGAGTCACAAAGGGACGGGCTGCGGCCCCTCCAAGAATGGGCGTTAAGACCGGAGTCTCAACTTCAATACAACCAATACTATCAAAGTATGCCCGAATCGCATTAATAATCTTAGGACGTAAAAAGGCAATTTTACGCGCTTCGTCATTCATGATTAAATCGACGTAACGACGACGGTAACGCTCTTCCACATCATGAAGCCCATGCCATTTATCAGGTAGGGGTCTTAAAGCTTTCGTTAGATGGGTTAGCTCATCAGCCTTAACTGATAGTTCCCCATGATTGGTACGAAAGATCGTGCCCTTAACTCCTACAATGTCTCCTAAGTCTAAAAGGTCAAAATATTCAAACCATTTATCGCCGACACTATCTTTACGAACATAGATTTGAATTTGACCATATTGGTCTTGAATATGCATAAAGCCAGCCTTACCCATTAAACGCTTGGTCATCACCCGACCCGCAATCTTAACCTCTTGATTTAATTCATTGAGGGCTTCCTTATCATAATCATGATAAGTCTCATTGATTATCTTACTATTACTAGTACGCTGGTAGGCATGACCAAAAGGATCAATACCCATGGCTCTAAGTTTATCTAATTTCTCGCGCCTTACAATCTGCTGATCAGTTAATGTTTGTGTCATACTATTCCCTCCAAGACCAACTGCTGTTGATACATCTCTAATATATTAATAAATTCATTCAAGCTTGTCACTTGGGCAATCTTACTTTTAATCTGATGTGAATGAGGATAACCTTTCAAAGCCATTGAACCATGACTACGCATTTCCTTCATTCCCGTTATTTCACCTTTTAATGCTACCAAGGCTTTCGCAAAGGCTATGGTAACCTCAAAACGCTCTTGTAGTGACAGATTAAACTCACTACCCTTTAGGGCTTCATCAATCTCTTTAACCAACCAAGGTTGGCCCCAAATTGCCCTTGCTATCATAATACCATCCACACCGGTATGTTGAAACATCTTTTTGGCACTATCACCATCAATGATATCTCCATTACCAATCACTGGAATGCTTATCGCTTCTTTAACGGCTTTAATGATATCTAAATCAACATCGCCAGAATACATTTTAGCACGGGTACGTCCATGAATTGCCAAGGCATCGGCCCCCGCTTGTTCCAGTTGTTTGGCCATCATCACCGCATTTTTAGACTGTTCATCCCAACCACTGCGAATCTTAACCGTTAAGGGTTTATGAATCACTTGCTTAATAGCGTACACCAACTCAGAAGCATGCTCTGGATCTTTCATTAAGGAAGCTCCGCCATTACCTGAGACCACCTTATTAACCGGACAACCCATATTAATATCAATGATCTGACAACCACTTTCTTGATCTAAATACTGAGCTGCCTTAACCATGGATGCAATCTCATTACCAAAGAGCTGCATACTTACTAAGCCTTCATCTTCATCAACCTTAGTCATCAATAAGGTCTTTTCATTCTTATAGATAATGGCTTTATCCGAAACCATCTCACTATAGATTAAACCCGGTTGATAACGACTCACAACCTTACGAAAGGCTTGGTTACTAACGCCGGCCATGGGACCCACAATAATATTAGACTTAAGCTTTATGTCTCTTATTTTCATCATGGGCTACTTTCTCATTAATAATCTCAATTAGTTCAGCTTCATCAAAGTGATAATTACTAGCACAGAAATGACACTCGATATCCACTTCCTGATCTTCCTTAACCATTTCTTTTAAATCACTTAAATCAAGTAGCTTTAAAGCTCTTCTGGTTCTTTCTTTGGAACAATCACATTGATATTGTAGGGGTCTTGATTCAAGAATCTCGACATCTTCAAATAAGGCTAAGGCTACTTCCTTAGGATTTTGGCCTTCATGGAAGATTTGAGAGATTGGTTTTAAATGCGTAATCACATGTTCCGCTGCCAGGATATCACCTTCATCTGCATCCGGCATCATTTGGATCAACAGTGCTCCCGCAGACAGAATCTCATTATCAGTATCCACTAAGACTCCCACACTTAAGGCTGAGGGAGTTTGCTCACTCACGGTAAAGTAATGGGCAAAGTCTTCCCCAATTTCACCGGATACTAAATCCGTGGTTGAAATAAAGTTATGTTTTAAACTCATATCTTTAATCACCTCAAGATGACCATTTCCAATGGCTTGGGCGACATCAAGCTTCTGCGTCTTTTCATTAATTAAATGCACATGGGGATTGGAAATATAGCCCTTAATATCCCCATTGCTTTTCGCAACCGCCATACTTTTATGCAAAGGACCATCACCATAAATGGTGGTGGTTATTTGATCATGTTCATTTTTAAGCATACTGCCCATAATGGCAGTAATACTTAAAAGCCTACCTAAGGCCGCACTCGCGGTTGGGTAGGTATCATGTATTCTTTGAGCTTCTTTAACTAACTGGGTAGTCTCTGCCACAATGATACGAATATGTCCATCATGAGCTAAGGCATTAATAACTTGATCCATACGACCTCCTTAAAAAAATTCCCCTGTCGCCAGGGGAATTGAACTTAATTGAATACAACTTCAGGCTCACCGTTTTTATCCGCCAGGGTTTTTCCTTGTTCAAGCGCGGTAATTTGTTCATTGGTTAAGGTTTCATACTCAATCAATGCATCGGTGATCCGATCCAATAGATCGCGATTATCTGAAATGATTTGGCGCGCCTTGGCATAACATTGATCAATGATATGGCGCACTTCCTTATCAATCTCAAAGGCAATCTCACCTGAATAGTTTTGTTGGGAACTATAATCTCTTCCTAGGAAGACATTCCCTTCACGTTTCTCATATTGAATAGGTCCTAATTCACTCATGCCATAGGACATAACCATATCACGCGCAATATCAGTTGCCCGTTCAATATCATTGTAAGCACCACTGGTAATTTCATCAAAGACAATTTCCTCAGCGACCCGACCACCTAATAAACCAGTAATCCGCGCTAAGAAGTCACTCTTAGTATTTAAGAATTTTTCTTCTCTGGGTGTCATCAGGTTATAACCACCAGCCATTCCACGTGGAATGATAGTTACCTTTTGAACCATATCAGCTTCTTTTAGTTTAAGCCCGATAATGGCATGACCGGTTTCATGAACCGCTACTAAACGTTTTTCATGATCCGAATAAGTACGAGAGCGTTTGGCCGGACCCATGATGACGCGATCAATCGCTTCATCAAGATGTTCCATCGTAATATGGTCCATATCTTCGCGAACCGCAAGAATGGCTGCTTCATTGAGAACGTTTTCTAAATCGGCACCGGAAAATCCAGGAGTCCGTTTAGCTAAGGCTTCTAAATCGACACCTTCTCCCATAATCTTATTACGAGCATGAACCTTAAGAATCGCAGAACGACCTCGACGATCAGGTAAACTTACGGTAATTTGTCGATCAAAACGACCCGGACGTAAAAGTGCTGGGTCTAAAACGTCAGGACGGTTGGTTGCGGCAATTAAGACAACGCCAGAGTTATCAGTAATCCCATCCATTTCAACCAACAGTTGGTTAAGGGTTTGTTCGCGCTCATCATGACCGCCACCCACACCAGCTCCACGCTGACGTCCAACAGCATCAATCTCATCTATAAAGACAATACATGGCGCCGTGGCCACTGCCTTTTTAAACATATCACGAACTCGACTTGCTCCAACCCCGACAAACATCTCAACAAAGTCAGAACCGGAAATCGAGTAGAAAGGTACATCCGCTTCACCGGCAACCGCTTTTGCCAGTAAAGTTTTACCAGTACCTGGAGCACCTACAAGTAGAACTCCCTTAGGAATACGAGCTCCCATCTTAGCAAAACGCTTAGGGTTCTTTAAATAAGAGATTAATTCAGCCATCTCTTCTTTTTCTTCATCCGCACCCGCCACATCATCAAAGCGAACTTTAATATCGCCTTCTAAACGGGCCCGCGAACGACCAAACTCAAAGGCTTTTGAGTTGGAACCAGCATTCATACGGGTTAATAAGAAAAAAGCAAAAATCCCAAACAATAAAAAGGGAACAATTTGAATTAAGGTTTCAATAAAGACATTACTTTCATAAGGATTTATGATGGTAATCTTTTCAACTGATTCCGTTAATTCTTCCATTAAGTTATTGGTTAATACTTCAGTATTCGGAATCCGGGCACTAAAGGTCACTTTTTCTTTATCTTTGAGATAAATTCCTTTAATATCAACAACCACATTACTAACTGATACAGTTACTTCTTCAATTTTATACTTGTCTATTAGTTGATTAAATTGATTGTAATCCATTCTTTCAACAGCTGAACGATTTAGGATTGAGGACAAACTAAACACTGCCAATATTACAATCAAATAAGGAATCATATTAATAAAGCGTTTATTTTTCATAGTTTACTCCTTATTTATAAAACTCATCTTTCAATATACCAACATAAGGTAAATTACGGTATTTTTCATTAAAATCTAAACCAAAGCCAATCACAAATTCATTAGGAAT
>CAYXES010000012.1:14758-19001 GCA_964464075.1 uncultured Erysipelothrix sp.
TACTCATAATTCCTCCATGCATTGCTTATTTTAGCACAAATAGGTTGGGATTGTTAGTGCTATGATTGATATCACATCGCCATCCCACAACATAGATAAGCTCTTGGTTTTTATTCACAACCACCGGCCAAGATTGCCGCTGATACCAGGGTATTTTCATCTGATTAAACCAAGTTGTGAGTTTTTGATGACCAAACTCAAGCTTGATTTTATCCCCCGCTCTGGCATTACGAATGGTAATGGGAAAGTCGGTTGCTAAAACCTCAAAACCAGACTGAGCATCCCCCTGGGTATGCAGGCTGAAGTGTTTTGTGTTTATGTTCCTTATTGTATCAAATGTGTACTCATAATGACAGTTTTTTTCTGTAATAAGGTCTAATGATTGCCCTTGATAATAGAGGTAATAAGGTTTTCTTAAGGGAATCTGACCAATTAGATTTGAAGTAACTTGTTTTATAATCTCATTGAGTTGTCGTTTAGAGATGGCATAAGGATAGGCTTGTGCTTCAAGATATAACCATAAAAGTTCATGTTGTTCAGCTTGGGGCTTCTCCAATAGATCACTAATCTTAAGCTGGTCTAGAATAAGAGGTTTTAGTTTTTCACGCATAGCTGCTAATATCTGATTTTGCTTATCAGCTTTTTTAAGCAAGGCATCTTTATCCGTATCACTAACTTTTGAAAGTTGTTGACGAATACGATTGCGGGTATATTTCATGGACCTGTTACTCTCATCCTCAAAATACTTAATTCCATGATTTTGATTATAGGTTTGTAGTTGTTTTTTAGACAACTTTAAAAGGGGTCGTTTCACAACCACCCCTTCAATCATGGTTGTTTCTTTTAGACCGTAGGTTTGAACCCGATGTTGACGCTCAAACTGCCAAAGTATAGTTTCTAAGTGATCATCGAAGTGATGTGCTAAAAGAACACCCTCAAGTTGGTGTTCTTCAATGAGTTCTTTAAAACTTTGATAGCGAAAATCACGCGCCTGTTTTTGAAAGTTACCTTTAAACACTGGAGCTTTGATTATAAATAAAGGAACCTGATGAGCTTCACAAAAAGCTTGCACATAGGCAATCTCTTTTTGGGCGGCATCACGTTGATGGTAATCAATGATACAGGCCATCACATCAAGCTTAGCTTCAAGGCACATAGCTAATAAAGCCATGGAATCATTCTGACCTGAGACACCGACTAACCAAGATCCTTTAAGGTTCGCTAACATATCATCACCGGTACTATTATACCAAATAAGCATATTTAAGTGATGATTGATAAAAATTGTTGTTTAAGTTCTTTAAACAAATCACTTTCACTATCAAGATGAGCCTTCACACTAATGATACGTGCCTTATTAATAAACTTGGCATCATGTAAGAAACAGACGGACTTACGATGTAAACCATCAACTTGAGCAATCTGAAATAAGGTAACTAAAGGGTGATCATTGTTAGGATCAGCCTTTTTATAAGTGGTAGTATTGGAGGTCATGGGGATCACAAACACTTTGTTTCCAATAATCTTCATAATAATCCCAAAGTGTTGAAATCCAGCTTCATAAGTATAAGCATGCCCAAAATCAATATAGCAAATATCCCCAACTTTTAAGTCATGCTTAAAATAGGTTAGATACTTAGCATCGGCCCGATTCATCCGATTAAGCCCTGAGATGTATTCCATTTGCACCTTTTTAAGCGGTAATTGGTCCAAATAGGCCATATAAGCCTGAGTATATTTTTCTATAATACTTTGTTTACACATTACATTTTGAATCTCTTGCATAAGCTCCTCCTAATTAACATTACGCAAGCAACTCAAAAATTCCCAAAAAAAAGATAAGTTTGACTTATCTTTTATTATTTAAAGCATTCAACATAATTCCAGTACCTTCAACTACACAATGCATGGCATTCTCAGCGACATAAACCGGAACACTTAATTCATTCTTAATCAGTTCATCGATACCCTTCAGCATAGCTCCCCCACCGGTTAAAACAATACCCCGGGTTACGATATCAGCCGATAATTCGGGTGGGGTTTGTTCAAGCACGCTACGGCAAGCCCGGATAATTTCCTGTAAACTCTCACGCATAGCAAGTTCCGTTTCTTCAGAGGTAATGGTAATGGTATGCGGTAAACCTGTAACTAAGTCTCGGCCACTAACTTCCATGGTTTCTTCTAAAGAACCACGCCAAGCGGTACCAATACGTTTTTTAATTTCCTCAGCGGTACGATCACCAATCAGTAATTTATAGGATTCTTTAATATATTTAATAATATCTTGATCCAACTTATCGCCTGCAACCTTTAAAGCGGTTGAAGTTACAATATCACCTAAAGATAAAATCGCAACATCGGTGGTTCCACCTCCAATGTCTAAAACCATATTACCACTTGGCTTAGAAATATCTAAACCAGCTCCAATGGCTGCGACTTTAGGTTCTTCTTCAATATATACTTTCTTAGCACCTGCCCGATAGGCGGCATCACGAATCGCATTTCGCTCAACGGATGTGATATCCGAAGGACAACAGATTAAAATCGTTGGTCGTGAGAACATACCTTTTAGTTTTAATTTACGAATAAATTGTTGAAGCATGATTTCAGTTACTTCAAAGTCTGCGATAACACCATCTTTTAAAGGACGAATCGCAGAAATGCGACCTGGGGTTTTCCCCAACATATCTTTCGCTTCTTGTCCAACCGACAAGGTTTTTTTAGTTTCCGCATCCAATGCAACCACAGCGGGTTCATTCAAAACAACACCCTCATCTTTAACATAGATGAGTACGTTGGCAGTACCTAAATCAATTCCAATTGATTTTGAAAACAACATAATAACTACCTTCTTTCAATAAAACATGTGTATTATATCATAAACTATTTTTTATGACTATGATAGCTAATTTACCATAATATTTATTAAAAACTGCGCCATACCATATGCTAAAACCATAGCTAAAATCACATACAGGAGTTGGGCTTGCCAAACCTTGTGTTTTTTCAGTAATTTATTAAATTCTAAGGCACTTAAAGCCATCATGGATAAACCAAAACTTATAAAATGAATACTAATACGTACATAAGGATTCATAGTCTTCCTCCTTAAGATGCGGCTTTGATTCGATTAATTGCCTTTTTAAGTGCGATCTCAGCTCGCAACATATCCACTTCTTCTTTTTTCGCAAGTAACTTTTCAGCCCGCGATTTTGCCGCTAAGGCGCGATCAATATCAATATCACCGCTATGCTCAATGGTATCCACTAAAATGGTGGCAACATTATTTTGAAAATATAAAGTACCTCCCGCAATCGCATAGCGTTGTTCGTGGTTATCTTCTAAGGTACGCATCATGGAAATGGTTAAAATAGCGACCAATGGCATGTGATTCTTTAAAATCCCAATCTGCCCTTGGGTCGTTTCGACATTTAAGATGGTGGTATTAAGCACCTTGTATAATCCTTTAGGGGTAACTATTTTAACTTGAAACATGTTACTTACTCACTTGCGCACGTGCATGGACATCTTCAATACTACCCGCATACATAAAGGCAGATTCAGGTAATTCATCCACGCTACCACTTAAGATTTCTTTAAAGCTTGCGATCGTTTCACTTAGGGGTACATAAACGCCTTCATTACCGGTAAATTGTTCCGCCACAAAGAAGGGTTGTGATAAGAAGTTACGTACGCGACGCGCCCGATTCACAATAATCTTATCTTCATCGGATAACTCATCCATCCCTAAGATGGCGATAATATCTTGTAGTTCTTTATAACGTTGCAGTAGTTCTTGCACGCCACGTGCAACTTGATAATGTTCTTCCCCAACCACAAGTGGATCTAACATACGACTGGAAGAATCAAGAGGATCCACCGCTGGATAAATACCGAGTGCCGCAATGGCACGATCCAGTACCGTCTTAGAATCAAGATGGGTAAAGGCCGTCGCTGGAGCGGGGTCCGTTAAGTCATCCGCTGGGACATAAATTGCTTGGATGGAAGTTATTGAACCATCTTTAGTCGACGTAATTCGCTCTTGGAGCTGACCCATTTCAGTAGCTAGGGTTGGTTGATAACCAACCGCCGAAGGCATGCGTCCTAAAAGGGCGGACACTTCCGAACCCGCTTGCGTAAATCTAAAGATATTATCAATGAATAATAAAACGTCTTGATGATCAACATCTCTAAAGTGTTCAGCCATGGTTAGACCTGATAGTCCCACCCGCATTCTAGCACC
>CAYXES010000013.1:0-2539 GCA_964464075.1 uncultured Erysipelothrix sp.
CTTTGGAAAAGTGGGGATTAATATGACCTTAAAACAACTCTTAAATGAAAACAAAAATAAATTTGGCCTCTATATCTTTGGTGCCTTGCTTTCCATCATTAGTGGTCTATTTGGAACCTTCGCCCTTTCCAATGCCTTTGGTATTATTGAGGAACAAGATCCCATTCAAATACGTAACCGTATTATTTTAGTGATGGTATTTGCTTTAGCTCCTATTTTTATTCAAATGATTTCTCGTTTCTTACGAATCGGCTTTATGAAAGATGTTTTAATTCAAGTAAGAACCCTAGCTTATCAAAAAGTGATGGCTAATTCGATTGAAGACTTCAAAAAATCACCCAAAGAACACTATCTTTCTATGTTGATATCCGATATCAATGTCTTTGAGCGAGATTTCTTTTTATCCTTACTTAATATCATCTTTTCATTTGGAACCTTCACGGTTGGGGTCATTATTCTCTTGGTTATTTCCCCTACGGTGGGGATTTCAGCTTTTTTGGTTTCGATTATCTTATTTATTATCACTAAATATTATGAGCCTAAAGCCAAACATGCCAAAAAAATGACCTTAGAAGCCAATAAAAAGTATCATGAGAATTTAACTAATGTATTAAATGGTTTAGAGGTTATTTCTTTATTTCAAGTTCAAGCTTATTTTAAGAAGCCTTTTGAATCCATGATCCAAGTTCTGGAACAAATTAAAAAGAAGTCTTTCAAAATTGATGAATTCCAATCCAATATTAATCATTGGATTGCATCTTCCTATCAGCTAATCATTTTTGTCTATGCGACTTACTTGTATGTTCAAGATCGTATTTCACTAGTTAGTTTAATCATTGTCTTTAACTTTGTGGGTCAGTTGGTCTGGTCCATGATTAGTGGTTTTAGTTTTATAAATCGGATTAAAACCTCGGCTGATATTTATCATAAGATTACTTATATTGAACCGGTTTCAGAAGCCAAACTTGATTTCACCTTTAACCAAGGTTATCAAGTAAAACATTTATCCTTCGCTTATGAAGACAAACTTATTCTCAGTGATTTATCCTTTGAGGTTAAGCCGAAAGCGAAACTCTTGGTAGTGGGTCCTTCAGGAAGTGGTAAAACCACCCTGCTTAATATCTTGTCTAAAACATTATCAGATTTTGAGGGTGATGTGAGTATTGATGGTAAAGATATTCGTCAACTTAATAGCCAAGCCTTTCTCAATCAATCCGCCATCATTAAACAACAGCACTTTCTCTTCAATGACTCGATTAAGAATAATATTGTCCTCGACAAATCTTACGATGAAAATAAATTAATGGATATTCTAAAACAATTGGATTTGTTTGATTGGATTATAACGCTCAAAGA
The DNA here is from genome assembly GCA_964464075.1 of uncultured Erysipelothrix sp. GTDB lineage: Bacteria > Bacillota_I > Bacilli_A > Erysipelotrichales > Erysipelotrichaceae > UBA6182. The sequence goes on from CAYXES010000013.1 coordinate 1,357, forward strand.
AGGTGTTGACCATCTCTTAATCAATAATGGTCAAAACATTTCTGGAGGCCAACGTCAAAAAATTAGTATTGCTAGAGAACTTTATCATGATAAGGAAATCTTCTTTGTGGATGAACCTTCCGCTAGTTTAGATGATGATAGTTCTAAAAATGTCTATGAAGCACTCTTCTCTTTAGATAAAACGATTATTTGTATCTCCCATCGGCACCTAGATTACTTAGAATCCTATTTTGATGAGGTTATGATATTAACCCCTCAGGAGGCACGCCATGAAGAAAATTAAATATGGTCATACAGGCTACTTAGCCTTAGTTAGCCTTCTTTTAGCCATTGAAAACATCATGGGGGGTATCTCTATTTACCTACTACGCTTCATTATGGATTATGGTCTTGATGGTGAATTGGATAAAATGATTGGGATTGCGAGAATCATGATCATTCTTTTAATCGTACTTTTATTTGTCTCACTTGTTACTACCTCAATTAAAGCCATCTATATGGAACAGAGCTTAATCTTAATGAAGAATCGTTATGTTCGTGAACTCCTTAAACAAGATATTACGCAACTTCAAAAGGAACACGCCATTCATTATCGTTCTCACCTAAGTAATGACTTTGACAATTATGAGAAGAAATACATGCATAATCTTTTAGAGATTATCTCCATGATGATGCAGTTTATGGTAACGATTGTTTTGGTCGCTACCATATCTTGGATATTAGTAGTCATTGCTTTAATACTATTTGTGATTTTTATTGGTATTTCTAGTTCCTCTAATAAACCGGTACAAAAAAGTGAAGCCAAAAAATCGGCTTCTTTATCTGCTTATACTGAACTAGTGGAAGAAAGTTTAGAAGGCTTTGAGATTATTAAACAACATCAACTTGAAGCTTCCCGTTTTGATGTCTTTAAAGCGAAAGCCAAACAAGTTCAAGTTGATAACTTTAAAGTTGATGTGAAATCCACCTACATGCATGGTTTCGTACAAACCATTCAAACCTCTATTTTGTTTGGTTTAATTATTAGTGGAATCTTAGCCGCTAAAGCTTATCAAATGGGTCTTGGAAGCATCATCGTGGTAGCCTCAAGTTTTGGTTCTGTCATGTGGCCCTTACAAAACTTCTCAAGCTATCTTATTGAAATGAAGGGTATTGAAAATATCCTGGATCGTTTTGATCAATA
>CAYXES010000013.1:2639-9741 GCA_964464075.1 uncultured Erysipelothrix sp.
TCCATCTATGAGATTATACCTATGGATTACTATGCTTTATTTGCCAGTGTTGACCAGATTGGTTTTATCTTTAATGGCTCGGTCATGGATAATGTTACCCTCTATAAAGACATTGATCCACTTAAAGTCACAGATGCCCTAGAACGTGTGAATTTAGGGGATTTGAAGTTAGACTATGTTCTTCATAATAATGGCTCAAACATCTCAGGAGGCCAACGGGCACGGCTTCTACTTGCACGCTCCCAAGTCCTTCAAAGTGAGATTATCCTCTGTGATGAAATCTTTGCCAACCTTGACTTAAAGGTTGCCCAACACATTGAAGCGGATATGCTTAAGCTTGATCAAACCATTATTAATGTAAGTCATGTGATGTTTAAGGAGAATCTCCATTACTATGACAAGGTATATATTGTAGAAAACCAAAGTTTAAAACTTGTTCAAGACGAACAAGAAATACAGGCAATAATGAGCTTAACTTATTAAAAACCTATTCAATTAAAAAAGGATTACTGAACGTAATCCTTTTTGAACTATTATTTTTTCCAGAAATCAATTGGTTTTTTAGCGGTTTCATTGAATGGGAATTCAATTTTGACACCGCGTTTTGCGGATGCATAAGCTGCATTAATCATTTCAAGAACCGCACGGCCATCTTCACCGGTAACTAATGGGGTTTTATCATTACGTACACAATCAACAAAGTGAGCAAGTTCTTGTGGATAACCTTGGTTAAAGGCTTCTTCATAAACCGTAAAAGTCCATCCTTCAGTTCCTCCTGCTTTTTCCATAGCATAATCATAACCATCTAAGGAATAAGTTAAGGCTGAATTCCCTCTGAATAAATCAGCGTAGGAAACCCCTTTACTACCATAGACTTCAATCCGATCGTCCATTCCACCATGTTTCGCCCAGCTATCCTCAGCGACCCCAATTACTCCATTTTCAAACTCCACAATCGTAACCGTATTATCTTCACAATCAGAAATATCACCATGCATGACGGTTTTCATATCCGCATACACACTCTTAACTGGATTGTTTTTAACCATCCATCTAAACCAAGCGAGTGCATGACAGCCCATATCCATCATAACGCCACCACCTGAGGTTTCGGATTCATAGAACCACTTACTATGAGGACCACTATGTTTTTCAGCTTGTTTAAGCATGTAGACTTCACCTACCGCACCAGCTTCAACTAAAGCTCTAACCCGCTCATATTTAGGTGCAAAACATAACTCTTCCGCATACATTAACTTAACATTCTTTTCCTTAGCCATCGCGATCATTTCATCCGCTTCTTCTAAGTTCATCGCTAATGGTTTTTCAATAATCACATGGATACCACGTTTTAAGGCTGCCATTGAGCCCCAATGATGCAGATAGTTTGGTAAGCAAACATCCACAATGTCCACTTCAACTTCATCCAACATCTTTTCTAAATCATCATATGCATGGGGGATCCCAAATTGTTCAGCCACTTCTTGGGCCCGTTCTAAGCGACGCCCATAAATTGCCACGACTTCTGCATCACTTACAAAACGTTTGTAGCTCTCTAAATGGATATCAACGATAAATCCAGTTCCTAAAATCGCAATCTTTGTTTTACTCATTTTTATTAAGTCCCTTTCCTAAGTTAGCGGCGCCAATAATGCCTGCATCATTTTGTAGTTGCGCAATCACAATATTTGGCAAACCAATATATTCCACCCCATATACCAACTCATTTAATCGTTCAATCAGTGGATTGAGTAACTTATCTTGTTGGTTACTAACTCCACCTCCTAAAATGACACTCTTAGGTCTAAGGGCATTAATGAACGACGCTAATGCCTCTGCGAGATAATTGATGTATTGATTCACTACTTCAATCGCACTTGAATCATTTAAAGCTGCCGCATCAAAAGCGGTACGCCCTTCAAGTTTAGAAAGATCATGATCAACAAGTTTAAGCATTAAACTATCAGGATTCGCTTCAATCGCACGTTGGCTATCACGAATCAATGCCGTTACCGAAGCATAAGCTTCGACACAGCCCCGACGTCCACAGGTACATAATTCACCACCCATTTTTAAAATTGAATGACCAAATTCACAACCAAAGCCATTGCCACCAAGATAAATCTGACCATCAATAATCATACCACTACCGACGCCAGTACCAAGGGTAAGCATCAAAGCATTATCACTATTTTGAGCAGCTCCGGCTAAATACTCACCATAGACCGCACAATCCGCATCATTGGCAATATACACCTTTTTATCAATGTGTTTATTATATTCACTAATAATATCAACATTACGCCAGTTTAAGTTATTGGCAAAGACAATCCGTTTGGTATGTGGATTCACCGAGCTTGGTACTCCCATCCCAATATGATCTAAATCATCCAGACTTAAATTCACCTTAGCTAAAGCAATCTCAGTATGTTTAGCAATATCTTCCACAATCGCTTCAAAAGCACGTCCCACTTCCGTTGGGAAGCTATGATGTGCAATCAATTGATTATTTTGATCCACAACCCCATACTTAACACTGGTTCCACCTAAGTCAATTCCTAACTTATAGGTCACCTTAACCGCCTACTTTCTTTAAGACATCATCAATAAAAGCCTTAGCGCGTGGAATATCACCTTGGTCAAGATGTTCAATAATTAAAGGCATATTTGGATGATGCTTCGCTAAAAGTTCCATGTATAATGGATAGTTTAAATCACCTAAGCCCGCAGCTGGTAATTCAACACCCCCGGAACCTCTAAAGGTCTTATCTTCTTGAGCATCAATATCAGCATGTTTCTCAGAAGTATCATGCGTTAATTTACAGTCCTTAGCATGGGCAATCTTCATATAAGGTGCTAAACGATCAAAAATACGATAGAGTTCATTATCGATATCATGAATGTTTGCTTCTGTGAAATAATTGGTTGGATCGCAAATCAAAGCTAAATGATCACTATTCACATCCTTAATCACACGCTCAATTTGTTCAATACTACCAATCACATTATTAATGTAGTTTTCCATGATGAAGGTTACATCATGTGCTTCAGCATAAGCTACAATATCCTTAATAATCTCTAATGTTTCTTGATAAACTGCTTCAGTTGCATTTTTATCATGCCATACCCAGTCACTCTCTTCATTATAGGTTCCAGTTTCACTAGCAACATACCCACACCCTAAATCGCGGGAAAAACGGATTAAGGTCTTGAGGTAATCAATATTTGCTTGTCTAATCTCTAAGTTTGGATGAATAAAGTTTGTATAAGCACTTAAAGCAACAATTGGTAAATTAGCATCTCTAAACTTGTTGCGAATTTCAATTGCTTTTGCTTGCGTTAATTCATGCTTCATGACATCAAAATCTTTAAATGAAACATCCAGTTGAACGCAGGAAAAACCATCTTCTTTAATCTGTTTAATCGTTTCATCAATCGTTAATGGATAATATCCAGTAAAAATACCAACACTAATCATACTACACCTCCTCGATAATTTCTTTTAATGCTACACTACGTTCTTCTTTAATCGATAAATAGCAAGCCTCAATGCATGCCACGGTATAAAGGTTGTCTTCACCATTAATTTCTGGTACTTCTTGATTCTCAATCGCATACAATAAACTTGCCATTGTCCCTTCAAAAGCATCCGGGAACCACACTCGATCCCACTGAGGCTCGATCCATTGATTTGGATAATCAGCACTCGTAAACTTAATGGTGCTTGGCTCTCTTTCAGGGAAACTTGGCCAACCAATGGTTCCGGTTGCCATTCCTTTAAGACCCTCTACCCGCCACTTAATGTAAATATCTTTTTCAGTCGGTTCATTAGCCCAGGCCCACACATCATCCAACGATGATGCCATCAGTTCATTTTCATATTGAAAAGTATATTGGGTAATCCCATCAATGTGATCAAAGGTCGTCCTAGGATCTTTACGTGCTAAAGCCGTTATCTTATTAGGATTCCCAAATAAATAACGGAAAATATCAATATGATGAATACCCATTCCAAACAATTCGAGCTTATCATAAGCCTTTAAAAACTCTTGCCAGTGTGGGATAGCCCGCATTTCGATGGTCGCTAATACCGGCTCACCTAAAACATCTTGATCCAATAAGTATTTTAAAGCCCGCATGGATTGGTCATAACGCATATTGGAATTGACAGCCAATGCAATTCCAGCCTCTTTTGCTAAGCTGACAATTTCTTGTGCATCTTCTAAAGACATCGCGATGGGTTTCTGACACAAAATACCTTTGATATTTTTATGTTTAACTGCCTCTTGTACAATTTCTAGCTGAACATGCGGTGGTACCGCAATATCGATAATCTCTAAGTTCTCATCTTGCAACAATTCCATCCAACTATCATAGACGGTTTCAATGCCATGACGAGTCGCTACTGCTTGTGCTTCAGCTCGCTGTTTTGAGGCAATCGCTACTGGATTAAGCCCATAATTACGATATGCCACCAAGTGACAATCATCCATAATAAAACCAGATCCGATACAACCAATACGCCAATCTTTTCGTTTTAATACTGGTGGTTGGGTAGCCTCAATCATTTTAACTACTAAATCTTTCATTATTTGTCCCTTTCTTTTCTAAAAAAAATGCAAACATGTAAAATATCTGTTTGAAACCAATATTACTCAGTGTTTGCATCTTAATATAATTATCTTCATCTTCAAAAACTCTTAATTTTTTATTACTGTCGTACTGGTTTCTCCCGATTATAAGCCGCCAATAAAATGATTAAAACAATTCCCATGATAATATCACGTAATGATTGGCTAAGCTTTAATACCGCTAAACTATTTGATAATACAACCATCAGTAAGGCCCCTGATAGGGTTCCGACATAAGATCCTTTTCCGCCACTTAAGAGTGTTCCTCCTACGACCACCGCTACAATGGTCATAATAGTGTAACCATCAAAAGCACCACCAATAACGAAGTTCATGTAACCAGCTCCAATAAAACCAGCAAAGCCAGATAACATACCCGCTAAAGTATAATTAAGAATCTTAATTTTTGTGGTCTTAATTCCAGTTAATTCCGCAGCTCGCCGATTGTTACCAATCAAATAAAGTTGTTGGCCAAAGCGGGTATAACGTAGCAGGTAAAATAAGAGCGCAAAAATCACAATCCCATAGATTACCCCATTTGGTAAAAATCCAAAATGACGATAAGTAACGGAACGTGTAAACCACTCTGATGCTCTTCCAGAAGGTTTACCACCAGTGTAAACATACTGAAGCCGGGTTACGACATTACTAATGGACAAGGTTACAATTAAAGGTGGTAAGCCAATCTTGGCTGCCCCAATCCCATTTAATAAACCGATAATAGCACCTACTACTAAAACAATAATTAATGCGTAGACCGCATAAATTGGATTCTCCATCGATTTCATCGTGTGGGTTGTTAAAAGAGCGGTAAATGTCATGGTTGCACCAACTGACATATCAATTCCATCCGCAATAATAACTAAGGTTTGTCCAGCTGAAACAATAACTAAGATATTAGTTAAAGCAATAATAGAACCAAACGTATTCACATTTAGTGATCTAGGATTAATAATAATCGTTACGATAAACAAGAGTAAGGATATAATTAAAGCCATCCCAATCTGATTGTTTTTCGCAAAATACTTTATTTTATCAAAGGTTTTATTCATCCTGCGATCCTCCTAGTTCAATAGCTTGTGAGATTTCTTTCTTTAGTGTTGAATCTTGCATTTTTAACGAGAAGAAAGTTGTTACTAACCCTAGTAACACAATAATGTCAAACACTAAATTCTGCCAATAGGTTGTCGCTGAAAAGGCAGGAAAATATTGGGGTAGAATCGAGAAGATTCTAAATACTAAGTTCTGAATGATGATAAAGAAGCCAGTCCCATAAAAGGCAGAAGCCATGGTCCCCCAACCACCGTTGATGGAAACACCACCAATAATAGCTGCACTAATACTTCTTAAACCATAAGGCTCTCCCATAATTGGATTACCAGAAGCCATCATTGCTGTTAAAGCTAAACCAGATAAGCCGGTATAAATACCTGCGATTGTATACATTTTAACCTTGACCCAACCAGTAGCAACTCCACTTGCAAAAGCATTTCTTTCATTACCACCTACTGCATAAACATGTTTAAGTAATTTAGTACGTTTTAAATAGGCCCATAAGAGATAAGCCCCAATCAAGATAAAGACCGAAAAGGGAATAAAACCAAAGACTCTCATATCATAAGTTTTATAGATAATTGCCGGTACCTCACCTTGAGGACGAGGCATGATTAATACATTCGCACCGCGAATAATATAAATCATAGCAAAGCCTGCCAATAAGGGTGGAATCCTAGTAAAGGAAACAATCATACCATTGATGGTCGCAACCAATACCACAATTAAAAAGGCTAAAATCCATGCCAATAAAAGTGGCATATTCGGAAAATAAATTGGTAACATAATCGTTAATACATTGGCTAATGACATTTGAAAACCTAATGAAATGTCAATAACACCAACTAGCATCAACATGAGTTGTCCCATCGTTAATAAAATCAAAGGTGTATTATTCTTAAAGAGGGACGCAATATTTCTAGCAGTGAAAAAACTAGTAGGACCCTGAACGATAATGTTGATAATCAACATTACCGCAAATAACACAAAGCCTATAAATGCTGGTGATTTTCTAAATCTCTCAATTATTTGCTTCATCGTGTAACCTCTACTTCACTATCATGTAAACCTAACATGGCAGACACTAGTTTTTCTTTCGTCTTGTTTTCACCAGAAAGAATAGCACTAATACTACCCTCATAAAATACATAGATACGATCTGCTATCTCAAACAGCTCATCATTATCACTAGATACATAAACAATCGACATTCCTTCATTTGCACATTCTTTAAGAATGCTATGAATCTCACGGCGAGATTGAATATCTACCCCTTTGGTGGGATCATCCAACAAAAGTAATTTAGGATTCAAACCAATCCAACGACCAATGACTAGTTTTTGTTGGTTACCACCAGACAAGGTATTCGCTGGATGATGCAAAGCACCAACCACAACATCGTATTCTTCAACCACTTG
>CAYXES010000013.1:9841-17939 GCA_964464075.1 uncultured Erysipelothrix sp.
TCAGATTGCCCTTGACCATCAAGACCACCAATCCCAATAATTTCGCCCGCACTGGCATGAAAATTAACATGCTTTAATTTAGGGAACATACTTAAGTTTTTAACTTCTAAAACTTTAGAACCAATGACTGCTTCAGCTTCTTCTTTGTGCTGATTCACATCAAAACGACGACCCGTCATGTGATAGACAATGTCATCTAAATTTAAATTCTTAACTTCATCTTGTGCAACCGTAACACCATTCTTTAAAATGGTACAATCATCACAAACTCTAAAGATTTCATTCATTCGATGCGTAACAATAATAACAATGGTTCCTTGTGCTTTAATTTCCTGCAGCACCTCAAAAACAATGTCAACTTCATCAGAGTGAAGCGAAGCCGTTGCTTCATCCAAAACTAAAATCTTTGGATTACTAGCGATGGCTTTAGTGATTTCAACCATACTTTGGGTTGAAGGTACTAAGGTCTCAACTAAGGCATCAGGATCACATTTTACCTTTAATTTATTCAAATAAGCCATTGCAATTTCCCGGGCCTTCTTATCATCGATTAATCCTAGCTTCTTTTTTGGTTCCAAACCTAAAACAATATTGTCAATAACTGACATTTGTGGAATCAAACTTAAATCTTGATAAGCTATCGCAATTCCATTGGAAATTGAATCATAACTATTTCTTATCTTCAATCGCTTATTGTCAACAAATATTTCACCCTTATTTAAGTAAACTAAACCCCCTAAGATTTTCATTAGTGTGCTTTTTCCAGAACCATTGGACCCCAAGAGCGCCATAATACGCCCTGGCTTCGCGACTAGATTTGCGCCATCTAATGCAACGACTGCATCGAATCGTTTATCAATCTGCCTCATTTCAAGCATACGCTACCTCCGCCATCACCGTATTACAAGTATTTCGCCGATAAGCACTTACCGGCGAAATTACTTGTTTTAAAAATTAATTCTAAGTCTTATTTGAAATACATGTCTTTTGCTTCTTTAACGCTTAAGTAACCAGAAACAGATGTTGAATCTGGAAGATCAGCGATGGAAGCTAATTGTTCAGCCATGTTATCATAAGTCATAATCCATTGTGGTGCGTAGAAGATACTGTTATTTGGTCCTTCTTTAACGCCATCTTTAAGTTCATGACCTTGTGCAAGGTTGATACCGATTGCTAAAGCTGTTGCTCCAATTCCTGGAGGGTTTTCAACAACGATAAATGGTAGAACTAATTCATCTTCATTGATTTTCGCAATACGACGAATCCAGATAACTTCTTCAGAAGAAGTAATGGTTCCTGGATAATCAATATTGGCTTCTTCGATAGCATCCATAAGTCCCATGGCTGCCTCTTGGTTGATGATTCCATCAAATTCTAAACCTTCAGAAATGATTTCAAGCATCAAACGTTTTGACTCTGTGTCAACCCATTGGTGAGCAACGCGTTTAACGATTTCAAGTCCACCATCGGTTAAAACTTCTTCCCAAACTTTAGAACGTACATCAGAAGCAGAAACACCGTCAATTCCGTCGAATTGAACAACTTTCTTACCAGCACCTAATGTTTTAACTACGAAATCAGCTTGGATACGAGCCCATTCTGCTTGGTCTACAACGACATTAAGAATTTTTCCAGAAGTGTATTCATTATCTGCATTAATATAAATGATACCTTCGGCAATTGCTTTATCAATTACTGGATCTAATCCGGTATTAGCAATTGGATTAACAAGGATAATATCATAGCCTTCGTTAATCGTTTGTTCGATTTGTTGAGATTCAACGGCAGGGTCTAAGTTAGATACAAATGAGTTGTAAAGAGTAACTAAACCATCTGCTTTTAATTTAGCGATTTGTTCAGAGATTTGATCTTCATAAACCGCACGATAAGCATTACCCTCAATTACAGCATTATGAGAAGCAACTTTAAATCCCTCTTCGCCTGGTGTCTCTCCGCCTTGTGGTTTACATGCAGCAAGTGAAGACACAACTAAAATCGAAACTATCAACAGAAAAAATTTCTTCATATTTTCCTCCTTCGAATTTTTTCTATATCAAGACGAATTTCGTCCTAATAACTAATTAAATAAACAATATTTGTAAATACAAATCTACCAAATAAGGTGGCCTTCTACAAATAATAATATAGGAAATACCACGTAAAGTCAAAGACAAATTTATTATTTAACAAACTTATAAAAGGTCTTTTCGCTTACCAAAAACGAAGCTTTTTTTCATCATTTTTACGCTATTCCCAGTTCACTTCAAAATCTTGACCTTGAGCGATGGAACGCAGTGCTAAATCCACTAAACTCACAAAACTTTCCTTAATCGCAAAGTCACAAGTCTCATTAAAACACACCTGATGACGACGTGCATCACCTGGATAATAACTTACCTTATCGGGTGTTTTACTAGCTTCATAGTAAGTAAACTCAATATCAAGTAAAGCTTGATTAGGCCGCTCAAATGGCTTATAGGAGCCATCATGGCTCGCACTCACAACCAAGTTATAAAACTTCCTAAAAGCATCACTATCAACTTCTTGATTATTGAGATAAACCTTGATTTGGTTTTCTTTTATTTTCTCAATCTTAAATTGGTAAGTTTGATTAGCGGATTGAATTTTCAAATGACTTACATCCAATAACAATGGCGTATAAAACCAACGTGAAATCAATTTCTCATAACTTACATGTAGAAAAGTTTCATCTTCAATCGCATGAATAACACCATTACGATTCAACATGACATAAGGTTGATTATCTTTATAAGCAACTTCCAATAAATAGTTCTGAGCGGGCATCACACCATCTAAACTAAACTGATACTCAATCTTCATATCAGGATCATCAAAACCATAGGCCGCTAAATCCGCTTGGGAAGCATCATAAATCATAACTTCTTTACTCAATAAACCAACAATCCCTAAAAACTGATCTTGAGCTTCCCGAATATCAACTTTTTGTAAGGCAGGCTCCAACATCAAATGGCTCAAAGCCCCAAAACTTGATGCGACAATCATCTGTTTTTCATTGTTAGGATCAAGTTTCATTATGGTAATATCCCTAGGGATATCTTTACCACTGTATCTTACGTATTGGATACTATCCATCACATTCGCACTATGATTCGGTTCAACAATAATCTTATTCACAAAATGCTTTTTATCATATAAGTAACGAACCACATTGGCCTTCTTAAATAAGTATACCGCTTGCTCAATTTGGTCTAAAACATAATAGGTATTCGTCAATGGACCTTCTTTACCAATCAACAACTGCATAACTTGGCCATCTTGATATTGAATGCGTACTTGGGCCTCACTTTGATCAAAACCATATAAACTTAAATCCACCGCATCTTCAATTTTTTTATCAAAACTAATAAAAGCAGAATGCGCTATAAGTTGTTTAAGATGCTCGGGATCAATAATATCGCTACTGACACCCTCCAAGAAAAAACCACCTTCTTCTTGTTGCACCATATATTCACCGTACTGATTTTGAACGACAATGGTTTCAACATCCATGAAATCACGATTTACTAATACTAAACTTGGACTTTCAACGATATGTTCGGGCTTACTCAATTGATAGAAATACAAAACTCCGATTCCAAGTAATACCACCACATTCACAATCACCAGATTACGTAAGTGTTTTTTAATCATAAGCTTTTCCTTCTTACATAAACAAAGATAGCACCTACCACCATCATCAGCGGTCCTCCAAATACAAAGATAGAACCAATAGTATCTGCTTTTAGCTTACTAAGATTTAAGCTTTTACCCAAAATTTGTTTTGGGAGCACATTGATATGTTGATTGGGTTGAATAAAGTGATTAAAAACATTCAAGATATAACTTGCATTGGAAAAGGATGCATTAACTAAAGCAAACTCATCCAGCATCGCAGTCGAACCTGATACCAATAAGTATGAAGTTGGTGAATCAGCCTTATTAGAATACCTTCTTGAACCTAAAACTAAAGCTGGTAATGGTCCTCTAATGGTCGCCATATCTGCGGTAAAATCATTGGGAGCATCTTCAGGTCTTACACCTGATGTTTTAGAAAACTCAGTTAAGATACGGGTCGAATAGTTATTTCGATTATCAAATAAAAGCTTTAAAGGACGTGATAAAGGCATAACCATTGGTATGGAAGCTGATAAAAGTTTGTCCTCAAACTCAATATCAACATAATCCACTAAGGCATAAAAAGGTTGATAATTGTAAACGCGATTCTCATTGGTTTCAAAAACTGATCCAGAACCCACTTCAATCCCCCACTCACTTAAGAAAATCGCAAGATTTTCTAAAGCTGGTTGAGAAGGATCGCCAGTATAAAACAAGAGTTTTTGATAGTTACCATCATTTTCTAAGAAAGCATCAATCTTACCTAATTCTTCAAGGGATAAATCATTTTTAGGTGCAAACATCACCAAAGCATCAATATCAGACGTTAAATTTTCACTTAACAAATTAATCTTTATTACCTCATAGTTATTACGTTCCATCAGCTTCACAAACTCAGTCATATCATACTCACCATGGCCTGATAGAACCGCAAGCTTTGGTTTAATATCACTAATAAGTGCCAACATCCCTCCCAATAAAACTTCTTCTGCTTTTGAGGATGCAATCACGGGTTGCCCTTGGGCTGTATAAGAATAATTAAATAAATTCTCAGTCGCTACATGATAAACATCTTGGTTAGTTTCTAATAGAATATCACCATGTTTAATTTGTAAATCAGGATACTTGCTTGCGATACTTGGATCACTAATGAAATCAATATACTCTAGGTTAATATGCTTACCATAAAATTCAAATTCATGAAAGATTTGATTAGCTTGAGCATTATAAATGGAATTACTCATAAAGGTGTCTTCCTTTGCTAATACCTTAATGACTAATGGTGTTTCAAAGGATGCCAAAGTATCTCTTGTAGTTTCATCAATTTTAAAGACTTGATTATCCGTCATATCGACCTGTAAATTCACCACATCACCTACAAAAGCAATCAAAAGATTAAAAAGGATAGCTAGGACAATGGCTGCAATGATTGTTAAACTTAATAATTGATTTGTTTTTTTCATCTTACCCTCCTAATTATGCCTTCTCATCTCAAAAACTAACATGGTGAAATATAAAAATAAAAGTACAAAGGAAACAAAGAATAACACATTACCGATATCTAAGATTCCAATTGTAAACTGCTGATAGCGACTCTCTGGTGAAAACATACTTACGATAGCCGCCACTTTAGGCCAGGGAATAAAACGTGCAATTGTCTTAAACAACATCAAGAAGAAACTTACCGCAAATCCTAGCACTGCTGCCACAATCTGATTTTCAGTCATGGATGAAATAAATAGCGTAATCGCAATCAGTAAGCCTCCCAACAAGAAGCCACCTAAGACATGCCCAATAACTAAAGACCATTCCACACTTGCATAAATATTTAATACAAAAGCCATAACCAAGGTAATGGACAAGGCAATCCCATAAACAAAGAGGGCTGAAAGATACTTACCTAATACCACTTCCCACGATGAAATAGGAGCCATAAATAAAACTTGATCCGTTTTCAACTTTCGATCTTCACTCATCAAACGCATGGTTAAAATAGGAATTAAAAATAAGGTCATTAAAAACATACTGGCAAAGAGTGAACGCATATCACTAGTATTTCCTAAGAGATTACTATTAAAAAAGAAGAACCCAGCAATAAGCCAATAAACCCCAATAAATATATAGCCTAAAGGAGAATAGAAATAGGCTTGAATTTCACGTTTTAAGATAGCTTTCATACATCCTCCTTGCTTGATGCTTCCACATTAACTAAGTCTAAGAAAACATCTTCTAAGCTCGCACTATCACTCATCGATAGAATGGGTAGTTTCGCCTTGGCACATTCATAAAAAATTCGTTCTTTACTCTCATCGTGACCATCATAAACCAACTCATAGACAAAGAGTGAAGGCTTTATCTCATCCCTTAGATGCACTTCATAAACACCGTCCATCGACTCTAAAAGCGCTTCAATTTCAGTTTGATGTCCTTTGATTTGTAGATTTAAATGCATACGCTGTAAGTAATTTGCCTTTAAACGCTCAGGGGTATCATCCCCCACAATCTGACCTTCTTTTAAGATAATGATACGCTCACAAACACTTTGGACTTCACTTAAAATATGGGAAGACAAGATAATCGTGTGTTCCTTACCCATTTCTGATATGAGATTTCTGATTTCGATAATTTGATTCGGGTCTAAGCCGACCGTTGGTTCATCAAAGATGAGGATTTCTGGATTCCCTAAAAGGGAAGCCGCAATCCCTACTCTTTGTTTATAACCTTTCGATAAGTTTTTAATCAAACGGCCTGAAACTTCTTGAACGCCTGCCTTTTTACTTACTTCATCAATATGAGCTTGTTTGTAATCAGAAACTTGTTTCAGATCAAAAACAAAAGATAAATATTCCGCTACCGTCATATCCACATAAAGGGGTGGAATCTCAGGCAAATAACCAATCTTCTTTTTGATGGCTTGCGCATGGTCATTAAAAGTGAGGTCATCAATAATAACCTCACCTGAACTTGCTGATAAGATACCAACAATAATATTCATGGTCGTTGATTTGCCCGCACCATTCAGTCCGAGCAAACCAACGATTTCACCTTTTTTAATGGTAAATGAAACATCATCTAAAACTAGTCTTTCACCAAAATATTTAGAAATATTTCTAACTTCAATCATTGTATTACTTCCCTGCTTAAGCACGATTTATCATTTCCAAGATTTCAATGACTTTTAAAATCTCTATTTCACGTGCACAACCAACATAATCCTTGGTTAAAATATCATTCACAAAATCACTTAACTCATAGTAAAACATACCAGTTGGTGGTAGGTTAATTCCGGTTGGAATCTGAATGAGTTCAGAGGTATCATAAACCTTCGGTTCTTGATCAAATTGATAGGCAACTAAGCCTTTTTCATCATGTGTAACTACCGCATTTTCAAAGTAAATACGCCAGGTTGCGGTAAAGGGGAAATCGGCATTATACCAAGCCGCCTCAGCACTTATGGTTTTATCCTCATAAGTATAGGTAAAACGATAGTGCTCTTTATAGCTGATTTCATCGCGCCCAGCACTAGTAAAGGATACATCCTTAGGTGCCCCAAACAGACTAATGATTAAGTCTAAATCATGAATGTGTAAATCAAAAGGTAATAGTCCGCTCTTTTCTTTATCAAAAAGCCAACCATTCTTAATCCAGCGTGGCATCGCAGACAGCCTTAAAAACTGAGCATCTAATACTCTGCCATACTTATTTGATTCAATGATTTCCTTAAGCACCAAGGTTTCCCGTGCATATTGAAGCACTTGACCTACAAAGAGCTTAACCCCTTGCGCTTTCGCTAAATCAATCATTTCTTGTGCATCAGCTTTTGATAAAGCCAACGGTTTCTCACAAATCACATGAACCTTTTGATGTAAGGCTTCCATCACTGCGGATTTGTGCAAGAAGGTTGGGGTACATACATCCACGACATCCAAAGCTTCACTTTGAATCATGGTTGCAATATCATCATAAACCTTAATCCCTAATTCATTGGCTTTCGCTTCACTTAGATTAGGATCAGCTACCGCCACCACTTTCACCCCATCAATATGTTGATAGTTTGAATAGTGAACGGTACCCATACCCCCCAATCCAACAATTCCAATTTTTAACATACGCACTCCTATAGGTATTGTCTTAAATAACGAATACTTTGTTCAATGCCTAATAAGACATCTTTTTCACTACCTTCAAAAGCCCGATCTTCAACTTCAATACAAGCCGGACCGGAATAACCAATATCATTTAAAGCTGAACAGAACTCACCAAAATCAACCCCACCCATACCCGGTAGTTTTGGGGAATGCCATAAAGATGGATATGAGAAAATCCCATATTCATCAAGCTTCTCTTGGTAAATCTTAATATCTTTAAAATGAACATGGAAAATCTTATCTTTAAATTCATAAAGTGGTTTTACCACCGAACTTTGTAGTAGATAAGGATGAGAAGGATCATAGTTCAATCC
>CAYXES010000014.1:0-14677 GCA_964464075.1 uncultured Erysipelothrix sp.
CAGTCTCAACTTTTGTTCCATATTCAGTGATGGCTTGGGCATAATTACCATCACTTAGATGGGGTTGAATCGCTGCTGAAATTTCACTTGTAATGGTGTTGTTAATCACTTTCGCTGCGTATGGATCACTGACAACAATATATTCTTGTGAATCCAAAACAACTAGCAACATGGTTCCTTCTTTGTTTTTCTCAAAGCCATCAAGACGTTCATTGAGTAAATCAAAAGCATAGTCTTCAATATCAGCATCATAAATGGAATAAACATAAGCGGCAAAAACGTTGGTGTTGTGATCTTCACCGATTTTAGCAAGTTGATTACTAATCTTTTCTAGCTCATCAGCTTTAAAGATTTGTGCTTGATCAATCACATATGAATAGATTGATTCAGCTTGAACAGGTTTGCTCACGATGACTAAGGTCAACATGAGGCTTAGTAATATCATTAGTTTTTTCATGACGCCTCCTAAAAGATAAAGGTCCCAATCACATAAAAGATCGCTGATACAATCAGAGCTCTTTTTGCGAAATACTGCCAGTATAAGCCTTTATCCACTGGTAGATCACCAACAAATTTACCGGTTTGCCCATTCATGGCAAAGCGATATTTCTCATTTTGCCAGGTGGTGTTTAAAAACCAAACTGGGTATAAAACATAGCGTGCTTTTCCATTATGTAGATGCACATGCCCACTCTTTTCATCCGTTTCATCATATTGCCTTAATGATTGTGCAATTTCATCTGCAATACTACGTTTAATGCGCTGATTAGCCCGCTCAACCGTTTCTTCTTTACTGACATCGTATTTATCCGCAAAGTAACCGGCTAAGTAGGCAGTTTGAAATTCAGTTGCTTCCTTTAAATCAAAAGGTTCAATGGCTTCCATGAGGGTATCATCCACAATGGATGACCCATCAACCGGAACGCCTTCAAAGGTGAAGGTGCCTTCCCGCATAATGGAATAATGACGTTTCTTGACGTAATCAAAATGATTATCGCTATAGTTTTCTTCTTTAATACCTTCATAGCGATAGGAAGCTTGTGAATCAGTATCAAAAATCCAGAAGGGAACATAAACCCCTTTGATTTCATCAATATGATTCTTATCTTTAAAAATCTTAGGTAAAAATTTCTTATCCTTTAAATGATTGAGGAGATTAGCTTTGGCTTTCTCTTTATCCAGTTTAAAAGGAATAATGAGTTGTGGTTTAATCCCCCGATTCAACTGATCCATCAAGACGATGGGATTATCACAGTAAGGGCAGGCGGTTGCGGTTGTAGTGGCATCCACCATTAATTCCCCTCCACATGACTTACAACCATACATCTTTAATTCATCATTGGCATCCACCCATTCATCTTCAATGGGCGTTTCCCAATCCATGACATCAACTTGATCTTCTTTAAGTTGGGCATCATAGGCTTTTAAGGATTCGACTTCAAATTCACTATCACAATATGAACATTTCATTTTCTGTAATTTGGTATCAAAGCCAATGGCACCCCCACATGCAGGACATTTATATTCTTGCAAGTTTGTCATAATATTCTCCTTTCTGTGATTATTCGTCTAAGTTATTACCACATTCAGGACAGAATTTACCAGCTGGCGCACCGGCAGGTGCTTCCCATCCACATTTAGCACATACCTTAGCTTGTGGTTGTGGTTTTCCACAGTTGGAGCAGAATTTGCCCGTGTTTTCAGTTTCACATTCACAGACCCAAGTCGATGCTGGAGCTGGTTGTGGCTTACCACAATCAGAACAGAATTTACCCGTGTTGCTTACCCCACATGAACATACCCAACCAGCTGCTGCAGGAGCAGCTTGTGCTTGTTGCGCTTGTTGGTTTTGTGCCATCGCAAAGAGATCCTGAGTACTCGTTCCTCCAGCAGCGGTAGCCATTCCTAAGCCCATAAAGCCAGTTAAAGCACCACCTTCATTGGCAGCAGCGGCACGCATAGCGTCGGATTGAGCACCAACGATGGTTGCGGCAGCCATGGAAGGATCGCGTAAAATCGCAGCCCGTTGAGCTTGTTTAATAAGTTCAGCATCTTCCTCTGGAAGGGTAATTGGATTAAGTCCGATTGATACAATTTTTAAACCTCGGATTTCACCCCATTTTTTAGAAAGTACTTCATTCATTTCTTCAGTTAAGTTTTCAGCATAACCTGGAAGTTCAGAAGGACGTACTCCTAATTTTGAAATATTGGCAAATGCCGGTTGTAGGGCAGAAATAAATTCGGTCTTTAATTGACCATCAATTTCTTCCCGGTCATATTGACTACTTACATTACCCGCGATATTGGTATAAAACAAAACTGGGTCATCAATCTTATAAGAATAGACACCCGAACAGCGTACCCCAACATCAATATCAAGGTTGATGTTTTTATCGACGACTCTAAATGGTATTGGATTAGGGGTACCAAACTTATTATCCAATAACTCTTTGGTGTTAATGTAGTAAACGCGTTGATCCTTACCGGGTTCACCCCCATAAGTAAAACGTTTACCAATATTCTTAAAGCTATCCTTGATGCCTTGACCTAAAGGTCCGGTAAAGATACTTGGTTCGATGGAAGTATCATAGGTGAATTCACCAGGTTCAGCACAGACATCGACAATTTCACCTTGTTCGACAATAATCATGCACTGTCCATCAGCTACGACAATTCCAGAACCATTGGTAATGACATTGTCACTTCCTTTGGTGTTGGATGAACGTCTGCCAATGCGTTTTTCACCTTTAACCATCATGACTTCTTTTGGCATCGTTTCACAATAGAAAAACTCTTTCCATTGATCAGCTAAGACACCACCTGCTGATCCAGCAATTGCTCTAATTAAACCCATAACAATTTCTCCTTTATGTTAAATTATAATAACTCGTTGATCATAACGATATTTTAAGCGATGATGTGAAGATAAATATTCGACGATGATATCTTGTGCTGAGGTTGAGATAATCATTGGTTTTTGATGAACTTCAACTTCTGCCATAGGAACATTAAAGAATTCCTCCAAATTTAAGAAGTGAAATTTTTGTAAACCAACCGTGTAGAAATGATCGTCCATCACATCATTATCGTTGTAGGTAAAGGATTTGATTTCCTTATCATCTTTTGAATAGGTTAGGCGTAAACCTTCAGAAAGTTGGTAGTATTCAGTAATCCCTAGCCAAGCATCATCCCTAAGCATATGTAAAAACATGGCCTTGAGTTGCTTACCTGAAACTTTCAATTTGAAAATCTCATCATCATAAGGGAAGATTTGGACTAAGCTACCAAATTCCACAATGGGGCCTAGTTTTTGCCCTCGAATACTTCCTGACCCTAAAAACATGATATCGAGTCCTAAACTATTTCTAAAGATGTCTGAAAATAAACTACCCAGAGCGGTTTCCATATTACGTTGTGGATGCGTAAGTTGTTTATTAAAACGGGTTAATATCCGCTGATACTTACGATCGGTAATATCTTTATATTTATTGATACATTCTTCTAACTGCAAGTCCTTTTGTGAGGTCTCATTATTGATTGGGACAAAGGACCACGTGTAAGAGTCAATGCAGTTATCATCGGTATCGACGATAATATCAAAACGTCCAATATTATCGGTACCTTCACCGGCCTGGGCGATCACAATGTTGTTGACTAAGAGTGGCTCATCCATAAAGGTATGGGAGTGCCCCCCAATAATGATATCAACGCCCCATTCTGGCTTAAGCAGTTCAGCAAGCTTAATGTCTTCTTCAATTCCAATATGCGTTAGTAAGACGGTAAAATCAATATCAATGGCATTGTAGGCATTACAGATTTTCCCAACTTCTTCGGCTGCTTCTGCGGTATCAATAAAGGTTCCCACTAAGCCTTCCGCTTTAGCAGCTGCTAAGATTTCATCGGTAATAATTCCAATGAATAAAACCTTCATATCATCGATTTCGATGATATGGTGAGGCTTAAATAAACGGGTGCCGTTGGTTTTAATGTAAAGGTTGGCATTGATGATTGGAAACTGAGCACATTTTTCAATGAATAATAAATGTGAGATTCCATAGTCAAGCTCATGATTACCAATGGTGACCACATCTGGAGAGAGTAGATTCATGATTTCTATGGTAGAGATACCTTTGAACTCTGAGTCAATAACTGACCCTCTGAACATATCACCAGCAATCACATAAATTACATTATCTTCTTTTTCACGTACCGCGGAAATGTATCCACTTAACATGGAGACACCGCCTACATCAATCTTATCAATGCGTTCTTCGAGAAAATCACCATGCAGGTCATTGTTGTGTAAAATGGTTAACTTTTTAGTGTTTTTCATAATCCTACTCCTTGCTAATATGAATTACCAATCACTATCTTTTTTTGGTTTTCTAACATCCATGACAATTCCGGGATAATCCCAAATAAACCACTGATCATCTTTTTGACGTAGTTTAATTGCCCGTTTGGAATCCGCACCACTAGTTTCTAAATACAAGCGCAAATAACCAGCTTCAATATCTTGAGGTCGTTGATCCTCATAAAACAGTAGCGTCAATGGCTCATCCGGTTGGTAATCATTCTCAGGATTTGCCCCTTCAAAATAAATCAGGGGCAGGTAGGGTTTATCCATCACTCGATCCCTTAAGAAATTAATATCAAAAGGACTAAGTGGTTTGGGTCCTTTCAATAAGTTAATAGCCTCAACCCCAAGCTCACGATTTTGTACAAACAAGTTTAAGGCGCACAAGAATAAGGCACAGGTATTTTCAGGTTGACTTAAATCAAATTGAGGCATGGCTTTAAATGCTTCTAAACTTTGTGGTAATTGCTCAATTACAACTTTCATAATCAGTTTCCTTTCTATTAATTAGTTTCTTTTTAGTATATATAGATAATCTTCTTCACCTGCTACTAAGGGATCATAAGAAACATGCTTAAGTAACAAGGTATCAAAATCTAAAAACTGGTAGGCAAACTTCCCAAAGGATTGGTGTGGATCTGACTTTCTTGAGTACCATTCCACATAGACTAAATTGGTATTCTCATCCATGGGTTCTTTAAAGTCAATGGGAACATTGAAATAGAAAACCCCTAAGCTCACTTCATCGTTAGCTTCATCAATGTAAGAAAGCTCATGATAATCATGATCACTTGAATGGTCTAAGCCATGGAAAATCAGACGTACTGATTTCGCTTCACCTTGATTGTTTCGGTATTCACTTTTCCAGCTTCCTTTGAAGGTGAAGATATTGTATCGTAAGTCTTCAAAGTCAGGGCTAATGTAAAAGGAAAGATCCTTGAGACCCTTATCTGGCAATATGAGTTTACCCTCAGCATTATCAAGTGAGGGGTCAAACACAAGTTCTTGATCATCCAATTTAATGGTAACCTGCGTTGATGCATGTAAGTCCGATAAATTGGTTTTTAATAAAACGCCGCCTTCACCATCTTCATGATAGAGCGTTTCTTGGCTTTGGTCTTTGGTGGTGATGGTGACTTCACTTTCCTTATAACGGGGGATAATGACATAGACTTCATCACCTTCATAGTAGACCTTGGTTAAATAATTAATCCCTGAATAAAATAAAACAAAATTTTCAAACTCAGCCGTTTCACTATAGTAACCAAATTGAGTGTCATCCGCATAGCCTAGAAAGGCAATTGCGGCTAAATCATCGGGTTGCCAATCAAAGCCAGCCCGCTCGGTATAGATGGGTTGTTTTGGCTTATCATCAGGATCACCACTATCAATAGGTGGTTGATCACCATGAGTAGGCTTACTGATTAAATGACATCCACTTAGCATGAGTAAAAAAACAAGTAATAATAAAATGATTTTTTTCATATGGCCCCCTCTGTTTTATTAAATAAAGAAATATACCGATACCCAAAAATCAATTCATAACGTATTTTATTGAAAAATTAAAAGTTGACGTATTAATAACCTAATTATAACAAAATCCTTCAATAAAACCCTACCTAAAAGTACAGGTTTTTGCGATAATTATATACTTTTATATATTTTCTGATTTAAAAGGGTCAAGTTAATCTGATATACTAAGGGAAATGGAAAAGGTTAAATGCATGTGAATAAGAAAGTAAGTCGACTTTTTAAAATAATTGCGGTAGTAATTTCCTTACTACTTTTTACAAGTGCTTTGCGTCTTTACCGTCCTTCCACCCATCTTTTACGGACGTCAATCTTTCTTTTTAATCTAATTGTCTACCTAGCTTTACTTTTTTGGTGGGCTTATTCGATTATTCGACGGACCGCGAATAATCAAGTTCGCCAATATCTTTTAATCATCATTTTTTTAATTGTCTTATGGCTTGTGATTCGCTCTATGAAGTACCAACCATTTAATGATATTGATCTGGTTGCCCGTCATTTGTGGTATGCCTTTTATATTCCCATTATTTTAATAACTATGTTTAGTTTTTTATTATCTTTAAATATCGGCCAGAGTGAAAACTTCAAAATGGCTAAAATTTATAATTATCTTTATATTCCCGCTATTTTCTTAATTGTTTTTGTTTTAACCAATGACTGGCATCAACTGGTGTTTGCCTTTAATGAGGACATGGTTAAATGGTCTTCTGATTATACTTATGAAATAGGGTATTATGCGGTATTTATTTGGATGGTGGGCTTTGCGGTATTAACACTGGTTACACTATTTCAAAAAAGTTTTAAAAGTGCGACCACAAAAAAACTGTGGGCACCAAGCATGGTGATTGCATTAAGTATAGCTTATGGCATTAACTACATGTTTGATAACTCGAATACCGGTGGTGGCTTCGTAGAACTTACGGTTGCGTTTTCTGGTTTTTATATTGCTTTTTGGGAAGCGTGTATTCAAAGTGGTCTTTTGCCTACTAATACCAAATATAAGAAGTTCTTTAATGTTTCTACCTTACGTTTGTTGATTGTGGATAATGAATATCATCCCCATTACCAATCTCAAACTATGTTGGATTTATCACCAGAATATATTCAAGCAGCAATTGAGGAAAAGGTGATACCTATTCAACCAGATTGGCTCTTAAAAAGTAAGGCTATCCATGGGGGTCATGTTTTGTGGCTTGAAGATATTGAAGCGATTCATCAATTAATTTCACAGTTAGAAACAATTAAACAGAATCTTAAAAGTGAGGTTGAGGTCTTAGAACAAGAAGTTGAAACAAAGGCTAAAATTGCGCACTTGCATCAACAGAATTATCTTTATGATCAACTTTTAAAAAGCAGTGGTCCTCATTTAGTCAAAATTAAGAATCTGCTTGAGGATTTACGGTTAGCGGATAAAAGCAATGAACAAGCAATCTTGATGAATATAAATTTACTTGGGGTTTATATCAAACGTCGCAGTAATTTAATCTTAGCGCATGAAAGACAAGAAACCATCGTGATTCACGATGTGGTTTCTTCTATCAAAGAATCCTTGTCCATGTTGAAAATGATTGAGGTTGAAAGTGCACTTTTATTTCAAAAGGTTGAAACTTTGGCCTTAGAGCAAGCCTTAGTGATGCTTGATTTTTTCCAAATGGTGGTGGAAACCCTTTATTTGGATTTATCTCGCATTGTGGTTTCACTTGCTTTTAATGATAATGCCTTAATTTATAGTTTTCACTTAGAAACTCATCACTCCATGACGCATGACTTACGCTGGTATTTATTTGAGAATGCCATTCGTAATACCTATGATGAGGCTTTAATTGAGGCTGAAAACGACCATGTTTTCCATATTAACTATCGTATCAAAGGAGATTATTATGAATCCTAATATCTTCTTCTATCTTTATATTCCTGGAATAATGACCAGTGCTTGGTTTATCGCTTTAATCATTTGGTTTTTAATCATTATGGTTCGTTTTTTAAGACAAGAAAAATTGAGAATTTTAATTGTTGAACAGGTGATTATGGTTTTAATCATCTACAATATCCTCTTTCTTTTAAATAGTGTTTTACCTAGTCATCCATTTATTCTCTTTAGACTAACTCGTCATATGCTTATTCAAGTGCTTTTGTTGGTAGGTGTTTTTGGGTTTTATATTTATCAAATAAACTTTGAAAGGCAAAAAGCCCATCAAGAGATTGCGGGTTATTCCATTCATCAAGCCCTGGACAATTTACCCATGGCTTTGAGTTTTTCTAATAGAAAAGGGGAGCCTATTTTAACCAATGCGACCATGCAGACTTTATCGCTTGAACTTCATGGTCACATCTTTAGAAATGCTCATGAATTTTGGCAAGAAATCCAGGATTATGAGCATATTGCTCATGAGGACTTGGATCATTTTGTGATCAAGCTTAAAGATAATCAATATTGGTCAATTCTAAAAGAAGGTTATCACATTAATGGTGAATTTCTGATTCAGATTAGTGGGACTAATGTTTCTAAACAGTATCAATTATCTGAACAACTTCATCAAGAGAATCTTAAGCTGAATCACCAACAAGCTCGACTTAAGGTCTTGGTTGATGATATTGAAATGATTAAAAAAGATGAAGAAACCCTAGCATTAAAAATGCGTATTCATAATGAGCTTGGGAAGACGATTTTGACAAGTAAACGTTATTTAGAACATGAAACCAACCATACTTTAAATGAAATCATTCATTACTGGAATCAGGTTATTGATAGTATGGAGCTCCCTCAAAGTTATCTGTCCGGAAATGTAATGGAGATGTATGAACAAATCAAGGAAGCAGCCGATATGATTGGCTGTGAGTTGATTGTTAAGGGTGATTTTCCAAGTGATTCAGAATATGGTTATCTGATGATGATTGCGATTAAGGAAGCCATTATTAATGCGATTAAGCATGGTAGCGCAACTCAAGTTGTGGTTGATATTGATCATAACCATGCCGGTTATCAATTAGAGATTTATGATAATGGTAGCTTAAAAGTCAATACCATTCATGAGGGCGGTGGTTTATCATCCTTGCGTCAGAAGCTTGAAGCGGCTGGTGGGAGCCTTGAAATAAAGACACCAGGTAAGGTAGTATTGAATATAGACTTGCCCTTTAAAACGGGAGAGGTGATTTAATGACACGGGTTCTTGTCGTTGATGATCAACGTACCATTCGCCACTTTCTAGAAACAATTATTAATGATTCAAAACGTTATGAATTAGTAGCGTCCATTGAAAGTGCTTTTATGGCAGAGATGTATTGTGTCAATCATCAAGTAGATTTAATTTTAATGGATGTTTATACGGCTCATCGAGAAAGTGGTTTAACGGCCGCCCAACAAATTAAAGCCAAGTATCCTCGTATTAAAATCATTATCATTACATCCTTACCAGAATACAGCTTCATTCAAAAAGCGAAAGCCATCGGCTGTGAGAGTTTTTGGTATAAGGATACCAGTGATATTAGCTTATTGGAAGTTATGGACCGTACCATGGCTAATGAATCTGTTTATCCAGAGAATACTCCAACCCTCCAAATTGGGAGTGCTTTAAGTGATGAATTCACCAAACGTGAGCTTGAAGTTCTTCATCATTTGGTTGCGGGATTAACTCAACAAGAAATCAGTGAACGCTTATTTATTTCCCATTCAACCGTTAAGTACCATATCAACAGCATCTTATCCAAGAGTGGTTATCATAATACGGTGCGTTTACTCATTGATATTGCGGAACAGAAATTTATTATTCCAGATTTTTAAGAAAGAGGTGGGATGACCTATGAAAAAGCTTATGTTATTACTCAGCTTCATGGTGATGATGAGTGCTTGTAATCAAGTTGTGGATTTACCTGATACAGACAATGATGAGTTTATTTATGATAATCAGGGTCATATTGACTATGGTTTGACACAAGCTTCTTTGTCAGACTTTAGAATGATCGAGCCAAGCCCAGAGGGACTTTACTATTTGGCCTATGTTCGCACAAGTCCAAATAGTGATAATGATCCGGGGATGGTTTTAGGTTTTTATAATTTTAAGAGTAAAAAAGCGACCATTGTGAATGCGAATGTGAGTGAAACCTGCAGCTATGAAGACGCAAGTCGATGTTCGAGCTTTTTTTCAAGTTCTGCTTCTGGCTTACCTCGCTTTTTAAGATACTATAAGGAAAAACTTTATTATGTTATCGAAAGTTTAGATCAAAATACCGAATTAAATAGAACCTATCTCTATCAAATGGATTTAGATGGTAATAATCGTAAGATGGTTTTGGAACTACCAGAAGCCAGTATTAACCATCCCCCCAAGTATGCTTTTCAGATTCATACACAAGTATGTTTTTACTTCATCAAGACCATCTCTATTATAGTTATGGTTCCAATGGCATCTTTAAGATTAGTTTGAATGATTTCAGTATTGAAAATATTGTAGAAGACTTTAAAGACAGTGCAATTCAAATGATTAATTTTGTGGATGATCAAATGTATATCTTTTTAAGCTATTACATGAATGAAGATAAAAAGGTAGAATCCGAAGTTCTTTTTAAATCGGATTTAAATGGTGAGAACTTAGAGCCTGTAGGTTCTGCAAGTCCTGCCTTTATTATTACCGACAATGGTTTTTATACCACTCAAATCAATGATAAAGATCGTTATGATTTGACCTACCTTAGTTTTGATGGACAAAGTGAGAAACTCATCGATGGGATAGGGAGTATTTATCAGACGAAATTTGGTTATTTAATCAATGGTTTAAGATTAGATAATCAAGAAGGTGCACATTTTATATTATTGGATAAAAATAATGAACTTATTACATCCAAGGTTTTTGATACCCGCTATGGAATTATTTCCTTTCAAGGTGTCGTTGGTGATTATTATTATGGTTTAATGTTAGATGATAAAGAAGATAATGCTATGATGCATTTGATTCGCATTGGTTTATATAATGATCAAATTGGTGATATCGAGTTGTTGGATCAGTGGGATAATTTTGTCTATAGTCGTTAAGGTTGAATGATTAGTCAAAAAAGATTTGGACTAAAAACCTATCCAATAGGTTAGGGCATTTTATTATAATTTCTGATAAAATTGATTTATCAAGCATTATATATTCAGTATTATTTGAAAGTGGGGTTGCTCTACCTTGAAAAACATTGTGGTAAGCATTCCTAATTCTTTGCTTGCGGGTGGTCTTTGTCTATACTTAAAAGATCAGTTTCAAGTGGTATCGCAAACTGAGCAAACCCAGGTTGTAACAACGTGTTTGGCTCATGAGGCGGATATCCTTTTGGTCGAAGCAAGAGATTATGAACCCCTTAAAGTAGCGAATTGGATCAGTATCTATCATGAAACGCTTAGTCAACTGCCCAAATGCAAACTAATTTTAATTGTGGATGAAAATACTAGTCCCCAAGCTTCTATTGAAGTAAAGGAAGCGAAAAAAAAGGGACTTATTGATACCTTCTTTTTTTCATCAGTTTCAGGAGAGTACCTAAGTGCCGTTATTGAAAGTCTATCATAAATTATATTAGGGATTATTATTTGACTAGCGCAAAATAAGCAATGGGTGCTTTTTCAATGTTTGGATACGTGTAAGTTTTAAGAATTTCAGTGTGTGTATCTAACCATTTCTTTACTTCAAGTGCTTCTTGAGGACCTCCAGAATGGCCTAAGTAAACGGTAATACAAAACCATCCTTTTGGTTTTAGTAGTGCTAGGGCACAATCTAAAGCTGCGAGGGTAGTATGGCTTTGCGTGACACTAGTATGATCAGAGTTTGGAAGATAACCACAGTTAAAGACAATCCCATCAATGGGATGATTAATATAAGTTTGGATATGTTCGTGAGAATCATGAATGAGTTGTACATTGGTTTGATGTTGAAGCCGTTTTTGGGTTATTTCAAGGGCTTGTGCACTAATATCAAAAGCATAAACAAATTGAGCATGTTCACTTAAAAAGAGGGTGTCATGACCATTACCCATGGTCGCATCGACCACGATGCTTTCTTTATCGATGGCTTCCTTGATCCACTGATGGGTGATGATGTTGATATTAGTAGCTCGCATAATATTTACCTTGGTAACTATTACGAGCAACCATTTCCTTATCAATATTATTGAGAACGACTCTTTTCTTAATAGTCCATAAAGGTCCGATTAAATCATCAACTAAACCATCACCAGTAATGCGATGAATCACCATCTCAGGCGGTAAGACTTCCAATTGCTTAATCACAATATCAATAAATTCATCCATTTCCAAAAGTTTAAATGGCTCTTTTTCATAATCCTTTGCCATCTTAGTTCCTTTGAGTAAGTGCAGCATATGAAGTTTTAAACCAGCAATGGGTTGTTTAGCAACCCACCGGGCACTCTTTAGCATCATACTTTCATCTTCATGGGGCAACCCATTAATTAAGTGTAATACCACATCGAAGTTTTTATGGACGCACTTCTTTAGGATGTTTTCAACCACATCCAATTGATGACCCCGATTAATACGTTGGTTAGTGATCTCATGAATGGATTGGACCCCGATTTCAATGGTAGTTGGTTTAAGGAGAGCTTGTTGGTGAAAATATTCAATGGTTGCATCACTAAGACAATCAGCCCGAGTTCCTAAAGCAACACCTACATTATCAAATTGATCACTATAGAAAGGATCATAAATAAGCTTAAGGGTATCTAAAGCAGCATAAGTATTGGTGTAGGCTTGGAAATAGGCAATGGGTAATCCCTGGGGCCATTTTCTTTGCATCACTTGTTTTTGATAGTCGTATTGTTTGGCTAAAGAAGTGCTAGCACTTAGTGCAAAGTCACCACTACCACGAATGGAACAGAAGCTGCATCCGCCTTGACCATTGATAATATGAGGACAGGAAAATCCCGCATCCAGGACGACTTTAAAAACCTTGTTTTTAAAAGTATGTTTGTAATGGTAATTCAAGGTGTGATAACGTTTATTATCATCACTGTATTTAAAGGGGTTGGATTGAATCAAATTAAGCTCCTTTACTTCATCATTTTAGCATAAATCATCAGAGTGATTGACAGAAATATGTCTATGTCATATTATTATGGAAGATGCTATGAAAAGAAGTAGTAGTAAGGGTATGTCTGATAGAGAGTCGATGCTTGGTGGAAATCGATAGGCAGAGCTTATGAACTCGTCTGGGAGCAAAGGGAAACCTTCGTGAATCTGCGTTAATGATGTGAGGGCATAGCTTGGCTATGAACTAAGGTGGTACCGCGTTAATTCGTCCTTAGAGAGGGCGTTTTTTTATGATTTGGAGGTCTTATGGAATACAACCACATGAAGGTTGAAAAGAAATGGCAAACCTATTGGGATGCCAACCAATCTTTTTATACCAATGTCTTTGATTTTGAAAAAGAGAAACTTTATATCTTGGATATGTTCCCATATCCATCCGGAAATGGTCTGCATGTTGGCCATCCCCGTGGCTATACCGCCACGGATGTTTTAAGCCGTAAAAAACGCATGGAAGGCTATAATGTACTGCATCCAATGGGATGGGATGCTTTTGGTTTACCAGCCGAACAGTTTGCCTTACAAACGGGTAATCCACCGGCAGAGTTTACCAAAAAGAATATTGAAACCTTTAAGCAACAAATTAAATCCTTAGGTTTATCCTATGACTGGAGTAAGGAAATCTCAACAACTGATCCTAAATACATGAAATGGACACAGTGGATTTTTCTTCAGCTTTATAATAAAGGGCTAGCCTATATTGAGAAGATGCCCGTCAATTGGTGTCCTGAATTAAAGACAGTATTGGCTAATGAAGAAGTCATCAATGGTCGTTCAGAACGAGGCAATCATCCGGTTTATCGGGTCTTGATGAGCCAGTGGGTTCTAAAGATTACTGAATATGCTCAACGGCTTTTAGATGATTTAGAACTGGTGGATTGGCCATCTTCAACCAAAGAAATGCAGATAAACTGGATTGGACGCTCAGAAGGGGCCAATGTCATCTTTAAAATTGATGGTCATGATAAGGAATTTACCGTCTTTACCACTCGATCAGATACTTTATTTGGGGCTACCTACTGTGTTTTAGCACCTGAACATCCTTTTGTGGAAAGCATTACTACCGATGATAATAAAGAAGCGGTTGAAGCTTATATAAAGAGTATTCAAACAAAATCGGATTTACAAAGAACTGAATTAAATAAAGATAAGACGGGGGTCTTTACCGGAGCTTATGCGATTAATCCAGTTAATAATAAGAAGGTTCCGATTTATATCGCCGACTATGTCTTAATTAGTTATGGTACCGGCGCCATTATGGCGGTACCGGCTCATGATAGTCGTGACTATGAATTTGCCCAGAAGTATGGGATTGAGATTGTTTCGGTCATTGAAAATAAGGAAAATGAAGTAGGTTATTATGAAGGCGATGGTCCTCATATTAATTCTGATTTTATTAATGGTTTGTCCAATCAAGAAGCTCAAACAGTCATGAATAAATGGTTGGTTGATAACCAAAAAGGGGAACCTAAAGTCACCTTTAAATTACGGGATTGGCTTTTTTCCAGACAACGTTATTGGGGTGAACCGATTCCTATTATCTTAATGGAAGATGGTACCCAACGCACGGTTGCTTTAGATAATCTACCACTTGAATTACCTGCTACCGATAACTATCAGCCTTCTGATAGTGGTGAATCACCACTAGCCCACGCGAGTGAGTGGCTCAATGTGGAAATTGATGGGGTTAAGGGTAAACGGGAAACCAACACCATGCC
>CAYXES010000014.1:14777-17533 GCA_964464075.1 uncultured Erysipelothrix sp.
TACCTTGGTCTGATCAAGGGATGGATGGGGCGCGTAAATGGTTAGATCGGGTTTATCGTTTGATTATAAGTGAAAATAAAATTGTTGCAACCAATAATCATTCGCTTGATAAGGTTTATCATGCAACCGTTAAAAAAGTATCGCATGATATCGATACCCTCAATCTAAATACCGCCATTTCGCAAATGATGATTTTTGTGAATGAGTGTTATAAGGCGGATGAACTTTACATTGAATACGCCAAGGGCTTCATTAAGATGTTATCAACCTTTGCGCCTCATTTAGGAGAAGAGTTGTGGAGCCATTTTGAAAATGAAAACATCACCTATCAACCATGGCCTAGCTATGATGAGAAATTCTTAATTGATGATGAGGTTGAGGTTGTGATTCAAGTTAATGGACGCATTCGAGCCAAAGTCTTGGTGGCTGCAGATATTGATAAAGAAAGCTTGATTCAATTGGGTCAAGAGCATGAAAATGTTAAAGAACACCTACAAGGTAAAAATATTGTGAAGACCATTGTGGTACCTAAGAAGATTGTAAACTTTGTGGTTAAATAAAATTGAGGTTAGTCGCTGTGACTAACCTCTTTTTTTCGATATTGATCAATGGCATCATTAATTTCGGCACCTAAGATAATCATGATGCCGGTAATATAAAGCCAGATAAGAAAGACCATGATGGAGCCAAAGATACCATATACCGAATAATTCGCAAAGTAAGTGACATAAAGCACAAAACCATAGGAGGTTATAACCCATCCTAATAAGGAGAATAAAGCACCCCACCATATGGAACATTTCTCACATCGCTCGGGAATGACTTTGTAGAAAAAGGCTAGTGATCCTAAGATGATTAAAGCGGAAAGTACCCAGGAGAATCGATTGAGTAAATCAAAGAGATCGACTAAATTAGGAAAGATATTGCCAATAATGGGTAAGAAATAAGAACCCACTACCGGAATGATTAGAAAGACAATAAAGGTAAAGCCAAATAAAAGAGTAAAGAGTAAGGCTAATAGACGCTTTTTAAACCACGACATCCGATTGGGTTGATCATAGGCTACTAGGACACCATTAATAATAGAGTTAAAAGCTGCACTTGAAGCATACATGGTAAAGATAAAACCAAGGGATAAAACCCCAACGGATTGGGATGCGATGGACTGAATGTAGTAGGTTAACATATCAAAAACACTGGTGGGCATTAAGGGTTCTAAGCCTTCTAAGATTAAAAGTAATTCCACATCAAATAAGCCTAAAATCGCATGAAGAAAAATAAACATCGGGAAAATCGCCAAAGCAAAAAAGTATGCTAAAGCGGCGGCGGTATACGATAAACGATGTTTTTCAAAGCGATGTATTAAATCAAAGAGAATACTTTTAATCATGATTGTTTAAGTTTAAAGTAATGGATTTGGGGATTGGCAAAGAGCCGCATATCAAAGCGGGTGGTACCAATACCATGACTTACATCCAAGATAATATTATTCACTGTCTGTGAAGTGGGATAATTGGTTGCATAGGGTACCTTATAGATGGGTCCAATAATGGGCAGGGCCACTTGACCGCCATGGGAGTGGCCACTTAATTGCCAACGTGTGAGGCGTGAGTTTAATTCACTGATGATATCAGGGGTATGAGAGAGGGTTAAGGTAAGGCTTGAAAAGTCAACATCCATAAAGGCTGCTTCCACATCCACCTTCCCTAAAAGTTGGCTATCTAAGCCCACCAAGGTAATAAAATCAAGATCTTGATTATAAATTCGTTGGGATTGATTCACTAATAAGGTAAAATCACTATCCTTATAAATGGAAGCGATTAAAGATTTGGTTAGTGAAGATTCCAGATCATGATTACCATAGACGGCATATTTACCCAAAGGTGCCTTTAAACTTTTAAGGGCTTCTTTGATTTCTGCGACGATGTTTTCATCGGGATATTTGACGGAGGGATGATCAAAAAGATCACCACCGAAAAGAATAATATCGGGATTCAGTTCATTAATAGTATCAATAAAAGGTTGTAAGCGTTCTTGATTCATAAATTGGTTGTAGTGAATATCAGAGAAAAAGACCAGACTAAGGTTTTCAAAACTTGCTGGTAGATTATCAAAACTCCGAGTTTGAGCATCAATCTGAATACGACGCACACTATGGATTGTTAATTCACGATAAAACAAGGTAATCGCAAGGATTAAACTCAAACTGATGATCACATATTTGACAATTTTCTTAAAGGGCATAAGGCCTCCTTAAATGTAAAATAGTTAGCTGACTAACTATTTTGGGCTGTTTTTTGGTTTAAGATGACCGGAATCACAATCGGGTTACGATGAGTCTGTTGGTAGAGGAAGGGTTCTAAGGTAGAACGAATGGTGTTCTTTAGTTCCCCAAAAGTGGTCTTGTGTTGCATTTGCTTTTTAAGGGCTTCATAAACTAGGTTTTCAGCTTCCTTAAGTAAAGGTTGGTTTTCCTTAATAAAGACAAAACCACGACTCACAATTGAGGGCTTAACTAAGATTTTATTGGCCTTAGAATCAATGGATACGATAATCGCAACTAAACCATTATTGGATAAGATCTTGCGGTCTTTAATCACTGCGGTGGATAAACCAGAAGCATCATTACCATCCACATAGACATCGTCTGCGACGATGCGGGTATTGGATAAGTATGCTTTATGGTTTCTTAAAATGACTACATCACCATTGGAACAAATAAAGATGTTTTCAGGTTTAACCCCGGTTTCAATGGC
>CAYXES010000015.1:0-1295 GCA_964464075.1 uncultured Erysipelothrix sp.
GCGTGGGAATCAATCCAACCTATCTTTGCCATACCGAAGTCCCCGCTAATAAATCATGAATGGAGCGATGTTGGTTTTCACCTAATACAAATAAGAGATTAATGATGATTACCCAAACAAAATAACCGGAAATACTAAACACCTTCACAAAGCTGCGAATCACAATCGACACAAAATCTAAATTATCTTGGTTCGTCTTTTTAATTTTAAGCCCCATCACCATTTTACCGATGGTTCTTGAGAAAAGAGATAAACAAACCATTTCATAGAACACATAGATCACAAAGGCAATCGCCGATAACCAAATATAGTCACTTAGGACATTAAGAATTGGTAGAATTTTTAAAATGATCTTAATCATCCCAAACACCGTAATTAAGATGGTGGTTGGAATTAAGATAATGAAGTAATCAATTAGAAAGGCAAAACCACGTTTAATAAATAGTTCCATATTATTTCCCCAAACAGAATTTCTCAAATATTTCATCAATGAGATTCACCTTATTTTGTCCATGGATAATACTCGTTAATGAATCATAGGCTTGTTGTAAATCGATGGTGATTAAATCCACCTCATAGCCATTTTCAATGGCACTTTTAGCCGCTTCCATATGATGGTAGGCTAAGCGGAATAAACCGATTTGCCTTTCATTATATAAGAGCGGTTGTTTACTCGCTAATAAATGCTTCGCAAACATGGCTTCAATTTCCTCAATTAAAGGATGAATATCTTTGTTTAAGGCTGAAATCTGAAGCACATTTTCCTTAGACACTAAATCACTCTTATTATATACAATAATCCGGGTTTTGTTCTCAGTAAGTTTTAGAAGTTGTTCATCCCGCTCATCATGGTCCATCGAAGCATCCAAGACTAGTATAATTAAGTCTGCTGAATCAATGGATTTAAGGGAGCGATCAATACCAATTTTCTCCACCACATCATCACTATCATGAATCCCAGCGGTATCAATTAAATGCAAAGGAATGTTCTTTAAACGAACCCATCCTTCCACCAGATCACGCGTGGTCCCCGCAATGGAGGTCACAATCGCCTTATCTTCATTAAGTAAGGCATTGAGTAAACTACTTTTACCCACATTGGGTTTTCCTAGGATAACGGTTTTAACCCCAGCTTTGATAATTTGACCATCATTGGATAGTTCTAAAAGCTTCTCAGCTTTTTCTAACCAGGTATTAATTGAAGGAAGTACTTCTTGGGTTGTCAATTGATGCACATCATCGTATTCAGGATAGTCAATATTCACTTCAATATGAGCCAAGATAGTCAACAATTC
>CAYXES010000015.1:1395-17487 GCA_964464075.1 uncultured Erysipelothrix sp.
TAGGTGATGGTATGAGAAGCCTTCTTTGTGAGGTCTTTTGAGAATATTTGATTGGCTAAATCAATCGCCTGGCTACCACTTAAGCGCACAATCGCAATCGCGGACGGGGCGGTTGCGCTACTGATGGCTACAATCGTATCTAAAATCATCGAATCTTCCTTTCAATAAGCATTCCTATTATATCATTATTTTAGCTTTTTATGGTTTGATGCTCCTTCATCTAAAAAGCTAAACATAGTATAAAGCATGCAAAAAAGTATAAATAACCCTACAATAGATATGCAAGATTTGAAAAAAACATGATGAACACATATTTAGAGGTTATAATATAAAAATGGAAATGCGGTGAATGAATGTTAACTCTCAAGAATATTAAAAAATTTTATCAAACAAAAGACTTCATCCAACATGCACTCAATGGAGTTTCAATTTCATTTCGCCAAAATGAATTTGCTGCCATCTTAGGAGCTTCAGGCTCCGGTAAAACAACGCTATTGAACATTGTGGGTGGCTTAGATCAATACGATGAAGGTGAATTACTCATTGAAGGAATCTCAACCAAGCAGTATACATCTTCCGATTGGGATATGTATCGTAATAACCGGGTTGGGTTTGTCTTTCAAAGCTATAACTTAATCCCCCACCAAAGTGTCTTATCCAATGTGGAACTCGCGCTTACCTTAAGTGGGGTTTCTAAAAGTGAACGACGCCAACGAGCGATTGAAGCCCTGGATGAAGTGGGTTTAAAAGATCATATTTATAAACTACCAACCCAACTTAGTGGTGGACAAATGCAACGCGTTGCGATTGCCCGCTCCCTGATTAATAATCCTGAGATTATCTTAGCGGATGAACCAACCGGTGCTTTAGATAGCCAAACCGGTGTTCAAATCATGGATATTCTCAAAGAGGTTGCAAAAGACAGATTGGTGATTATGGTAACCCATAATCCAAATCTAGCTCATCAATACGCAAATCGCATTGTGGAACTTAAAGATGGGGAAGTGATGAGAGATTCCAATCCTTATACACCAAACCTCATTAGTGAACAAAAACCTAAGAAAGCCAAACATCTTAAGATGTCTTTTTTAACCGCCGTTAGTTTATCCATTAGTAACCTAAAAACCAAACTAACGCGAACTTTTATTACGGCCTTAGCTGGTTCCATTGGGATTATTGGAATTGCTTCAATTCTAGCCCTAGCTAGTGGTATTAATCTTTATATTAGTGATATTGAACAAGAAACCATGAGCGCTTATCCCTTAACCTTGGATTCAACGGGAATTGATATCACCGGTTTTATCTCTTCCGCTGAAAGCATGCGGGATATCTCAAAGAACCAGGACTTTCAAGCCAATGAGGTTCCGGTTCTAAATTCCCTTAAAACCATGTTTTCCAATCAACAACAAAATGATCTTGGATCACTGAAAGCCTACATTGAAAGCCATCGCGATTTAATTGATCCCTATACCAAGAATATTCAATACAAGTATGGCTTAACTCCTCAAATCTACTTACCAAGTAGTGATCAAAAGATTCACCAAGTGAATCCTGATACCTTGATTAATCGGACTGGGATTGGCCAAGCCCCGGCCATGAGTATGTTTTCAAGTGATAGTAGTTTTGGGATGCGTACCTTTAATGAATTAGCGGGTGATACCAGCCTCTTTGAAGACCAGTATGATGTGGTAGCCGGTAAGTGGCCGCAAAATAAACAGGAATTGGTTGTGGTTTTGATGGAGAATGGTGCGGTATCTGACTTTACCCTCTATGCCTTAGGTTTAAAGGATCGTAATCAACTGGAATCCATGTTGGATGATTTCTTTAATCAAGGTGAATCCGATAAGCAAGATAATCAACAAGCCGAAGTTATCACCTATGAACAAATCTTAAATAGTAAGCTTAAGGTCATTGATCCCGCCGCTAAATACAGCTATGACTCCATTTATGAAGTCTTTGTGGATAAATCTGGGGATATCGACTATATGAAACAAGTCATCAATCAAGGCTTAGACCTTGAGGTAGTTGGGATTATTAAATCCAAGGATGAAACCAGAACCCCTATGCTTTCCTCGGGTATTTACTTTCATCATGATTTAATTCCTTATTTAATTGAGAACGCTAATCAGTATGATATTGTGAAAGCTCAGCTTGAAAATGCAGATACCAATGTCTTAACTGGGATTAGCTTTGAAGAAGAGAACACTTTTAATCCAAAGAGTATCTTCGACTTTGAGAAACTTATTAAAATTGATGAAAACATGATTCGTAATGCCTTTAAATTTGAGAATCCTGATTTTAATATGGACTTTGATATCGACACTAGCGAATTAGAATTCCCTGAATTAAATCTGGGTGAGCTTTTTACCAGCTTAGAAGGTCAACTACAATTACCGACGGAATCCATTGAAACCCTTTTTAGAGAGCTCTTTGAGGATTTCGCCAACCAGCAAGATACCACCGATGTGGAAACTTGGATTTTAAACTTTAGAGCC
Source organism: uncultured Erysipelothrix sp. (assembly GCA_964464075.1). Taxonomy (GTDB): domain Bacteria; phylum Bacillota_I; class Bacilli_A; order Erysipelotrichales; family Erysipelotrichaceae; genus UBA6182. The sequence continues at coordinate 3,891 of CAYXES010000015.1, forward strand.
TATCTTCAAGATCCCAGTATTCAAGCTAAAATATCTGATAGTCTGGGTGATCTTGATGTGGGTAAACAAGTTTCTGATATTATTACTAATTATTTTAGTCAAATGTTTGAAAGCATGCTTCAAGATGTCTTCAAATCCCTTCAAAGTCAAATCGAAGCTCAAGTCGCCCAAAGTATGGGCGGGATGATGAGTGGCTTCCGGGTTGATCAAAACGCGATTGCCCGGGCTTTCAACTTCAGTATTGACGAAAATGAAATCGTTGATTTAATCAAAGGTCTGAGCGCAACCGACTCAAATAATCAAATGAATAATCTCCGTCAGTTTGGTTATCGTAATCTGGATGAACCAAGCCAGATTAATCTCTACCCTAAGGATTTTAACACCAAGGATAGTGTCATCACTTTCCTTGATGATTATAATCATCGTATGGAAGGGGTCGATGATGACAAGGTGGTCAAATACACCGACTTTGTCGGTAGTTTAATGAGCTCGGTCACCACCATCATCAACACCATCAGTTATGCCTTAATTGCCTTTGTGGCGATTTCGCTGATTGTTTCCTCCATTATGATTGGGGTTATTACCTATGTCTCGGTCTTAGAGCGAATTAAAGAAATTGGGATTTTACGCGCCATCGGCGCCAGTAAAAAAGACATTAAACGCGTCTTCAATGCCGAGACCCTCATTATTGGCTTTATTGCGGGGGCCATTGGGATTGGGGTTACTTATGTGATTAGTGTGATTGCTTCAATCATCGTCTATAATACCTTTGATATTCCTAATATCGCCCATCTGGAACCCATCCATGGCATCATCCTGATTGGGATCAGTATGATCCTCGCCTTTATATCCGGATTGATACCGGCTGCCTCAGCCGCCAATAAGGACCCGGTCGAAGCCTTACGTACCGAATAAGATCAAAGCTGAACCATGCGTTCAGCTTTTTTTTATTTTACTTTCAAAAGCTTGACATATATCAAGGTATTCATAACTGGGGCTGTGCTATATTAAAAAGTGTAGGAAGTTAAAACAACACCTTTTTGTGAGGAAAAAATGGAGGAAGCGTTATGGACTTTAAATTATCAAATGAACAAAAAATGTTAAGAAAAATGATTCGTGATTTCGCGATGCGTGAAATCGCACCCCGCTTTAAGCAGATTGAAAAAGAGGGCTACCAGCAAGATATCACCGATCGCATGGCTGAACTTGGCATTGTCGGGATTGCGGTCCCGGAAGCCTATGGCGGCTCTGGTTATGACTTTGTGACTCAAACCATGGTTATCTATGAACTCGCTAAAGTGAATCCTGGGGTTGCCTTTACCTTAGAGGCTCACTGGAAAGCGGTGGATCAAGTGGTAACCTATGGAAGTGATGAGCTCAAAGCCCGTTGGCTACCAAGGGCAAATGCCGAACTCTTTACCTTTGGACAAACCGAACCCGCAAGTGGTTCAGATGCCAACACCCAACAAACCACCGCCATAAAAACTGATGCGGGATGGTTACTCAATGGGAATAAAGCCTTTCTAACCAATGGGGTACTGGCTGCCTCAGTTTATCTAGTCCTGGCAATCACTAGCCCGGAAAAAGACTTAGAAAATAGTCGAACAGTCTTTATCTTAGATAATAAAAACCCAGGCTTTGAAAATGGCCGGGTTGAAGACTTTATTGGGATGCGTGGTTGTCCAGTTGGGGATTTCTACCTCTCGGATGCGTTAGTCTTAGATGTCGATCGTTTAGGTGAAGTTGATCAAGGTATGGAAATTGGTCATGAAGCTCACCACACCGCCCGCTTTCTAATGGGCGCCTTAGCCGCTGGGATTCAAGACCAAGCCTTAAGGCTATCAGTGGACTATGTCTTAGAACGTGAATTGTTTGGGAAAGCCATGGCTCACCTAGATGGCGTTAAGTTTAGAATTACTGATATCGCCAATGGTTTACAAACTACTAAATTAATTATGTATCATGCTGCATGGCTTAAAGACCAAAAACAAAAACAAAAACTACAAACCACCATGGCTAAATTAGTGGGTAGTGATTATGCCCTTAAGGCCGCAAATCATGCCATGCAGCTCTTTGGTGCTTATGGTTATAGTAAAGAATATCCCGTTGAGCATTTGTGGCGGGATGCCAAGGCCCTTCAATATGCTGAAGGAGCCTATGAAAAACTACAAATTGACATTGCGAATGTCGTACTCTTTGAACAAAGAGGGGAGGACTATCTATGAACATCGTTGTATTTATTAAAGAAATTCCATTAAGTAATACGATCAAAATTGATCCTAAAACCAACAATATGATTCGCGCCAACCAAGAAGGTCGCATCAATCCTTATGATGTGCATGCGATTGAAGCGGCCCTACAGCTCAAGGAAAAGTATGGTGGCATCGTTAGAGTGGTATCAATGGGACCTCCAAGCTTCCAACTATCATTAAGAGAAGCCCTAACGATGGGTTGTGATGAAGCTTATTTACTAAGCTCGCGGGCTTTTGCGGGTGCCGATACCCTGGCCACCGCCTACACCCTAGCCCAAGCAGTTCATAAGATGAATGATGTTGATGTGGTTCTTTTTGGCTTAAAGGCAATTGATGCGGATACCGGTCAAGTAGGGCCTTTAGTAGCCCAAGCTTTGAATTTACCACAAGTAACTAATGTGGAAGCCATTGGTGACATTAATCAAGATGCGAAAACCGTCGATGTGACTTATGCTAGTGAAGTGGAAAGAGTCCAAGTGCGTACAACTTATCCGGTAATCTTAAGTGTTAACGATACGATTAATACGCCCCGCTATCCATCACCTTTAAGAATCAAACATATGATGGACGCTGAAATTATTATTTGGAATGAACATGACTTAGCATGTGATGCCGATTGTATTGGAGCCCCAGGATCGCCAACCATGGTTTCAGATACCTTTGTCCCTCAAGAGGCCGCTCGCCAAGTCAAATTCTTATCTGGCACCCCCCAAGAAGCCGCCCAAACCTTGGTCGCTATCTTACGCCAGAATCATTTAATTTAAGGAGAAATACAATGAATCAAAATGAAACACAAGGTATTTGGGTATTTGTTGAACTCAATCATGATGAGATTCATTCATCAACCTTAGAACTACTCAACAAAGCTCAAGCACTAAGCCAACAAAATAATGAAGCCGTCAGTGCCATCTTATTAGAATCCCCTACCAGCAATCATGCGGAAACTTTAATCGGGTATGGTGCTGATCAAGTCATCGTACTTAAAGATGAGCGTTTTAAACTGTTTAATCCCATGCTTTATCAAGAAGCTATCATTGGATTAGCTCAGAAGTATCAACCCTCAATCTTCTTATTTGGGGCAACTTATATGGGACGAGCTTTAGCACCCCGTATTCAAGGTGCTTTAAAAACCGGCTTAACCGCCGATGTCTTGGATTTATCCATTAACGAACAAGGTAACTTGGTACAAATCAAACCATCCTATGGTGATAACTTGATGTGCACCATCGTTATTCCCAAAACCCGTCCCCAAATGACGACGGTACGGCCTAATGTTTTCACTCCCTTGCCTTTTGATGGTCAAAGAAAAGGTGAAATCATTTTAGAGACCCTTTCTTTATCAGACCACACCAACTATCAGGTCCTTTCAACTCAAACTATTGAGAAAAAAGCTGATAACCTGGCGGATGCCAAGGTGGTCGTTGCGGTCGGTCGTGGTATTAAAGACCAGGCCAATTTAGAGCACATTGAAACCTGTGCCGCATTATTAAATGGAAAAGTAGGAGTAACTCGCCCACTAGCAGAAAATGGATGGTATACTTTAGATGAGCAAATCGGACAAAGCGGATCAACCATTCAACCTGAACTCTTATTAAACTTTGGAATTGCGGGTGCTGTACAATACTTAGTCGGTATGAACAACTCAAAATTTGTTTTCTCAGTTAATACTGATGAAAAAGCCACCATTTTTAATGAATCAGATTATGGCTACATAGGAGATGCGAAAACCTTTGCTCAAGAACTCATTAAAGCACTAAAATAAAAGAAAGGTGACCAATGGCTTTTGATGCAAAAATAAACGAGCTACAACAATTAGAACTACTCAAAGAATTAACACTTGATGAGTTAGAACCAATTGCTCCCTATTTTCAAAAACGCACTTACAAGAAAAATCAAACCATCTATTCTGCACAATCAGGTGCCCATCATTTCATTTTTGTCTTATCTGGCAAAATTAAGATTTTTCGTTTGTCCGAATTAGGGAAAGAACAAATCATTCGTTTAATCGAAGCTAAAGAATTCACCGGTGAACTCGCCTTATTTGAAGGCGTTCGTAAGGCTTATGCTGAAACCTTAGAAGCCAGTGAAATCTTTACCATCAATCATGAGCATTTTAAAGCCGTCTTAAGTAATCATCCTAAGCTATCCTTAAAGATGATTGAAATCTTAGCATCACGTTTGCATTTATCGGAAGAACAAACCGCCTGGTTATCCACTAGTGCCGCAAAAGATCGTTTATGGATTTATTTAAATAAAGAAGCTGAAGTTATTAATGGCAAACGAATTGTTAATTATAAACAAACTAAACGTTTTCTCGCAGCCTTTTTAGGCATGTCATCTGAAACCCTTAGTCGTGTATTACACCAACTTGAAAGCGAAGGAAAAATATCCCAATCCCTTGATCAGTATATTGAATTACTTGATGATTAAATATGATTTTATTAACTGATATCTTGATGTTTCATAAACTTAATCACCAAGCAGGTCATTATGATGATTCCAAGTGGCAAGGTAATTAAGGCACTAAGATAAGTAAAGGGTGAAACCCCATTAAGCATTCCCTCTGGTACAAAGTATAAGAGGGGATTCCATCGGTGAATATGCCAACTAGGATAAAAGGCATTCCCTATGATTGATATTACGATGAGCATGATGATACTAATCATGCTTTTTTTATGGTCTTGATACCAGATAACTATAAAGAAATCAAGTGATGTTGATGAAATGGTTTGAAAACAAAAAACTTAATTATATTAGTTTAAAAATGGATCTTTGAAAAGTGAATGATGTACATATAGACACACTAAAACAACTTAGTGAAAAGCCAAGCTAAAAGGTCTTCTGTTTTAGTTGAATATTTAATTCAATTTAGCTGAATCAAATTGAAGATCATTGGTGACTAAATGGAAAATGATTCGTATCAGTTTTCTGATGACATGGCCTTGAGCACACCGATGTGATTTACCCTGAGCTCGTTTAAGGTTATAATATTCTTGAAATACGGAATTATTGTGAACGACAGTAAGTGCGACTTGATAAAGTGATTTTCTAAGAAAAGGATTGCCTTGTTTAGTAATCAGAGTCTGTTGTGCTTGATAGGTACCTGATTGATAAACATAAGGATTGACCCCTGCAAATGAAATCATTTGTGCTGGACTTGCGTAGCGTCGGATATCTCCGTATTCGGAAAGAATAGACATGCCTGTAATATGGGAAATCCCAGGTATGGACAGAATAGGAGAATTCATCTGATGACTGAATTCTTCTATTTTTTTATCAATCTCCATTACTTGGAGTTTAAGGAGTTCAATCAGCGATATAAGGTGCTTGATTTCAATCTCAGAGCACGGATTGTTTTCGCCAACACTGTGAGAGGCAATTAATTTGAGGTGTTCTGCTGTAAGAGTTATTTTTCTACCACGCCCTTCAATATGAAGCATTTTTCTAAGAGTGCGGATATTCGTTTTCTGAATGTTGTGTGCACTACTAAACTGCTTTAATAGTCGCATATAAATGATTCCATACTTTGATTTGAACAGCGAATTGAACTCAGGAAACACTAGATCGATATGTTTTTGAAGCCTGTTTTTATAGACATTGATATCTTTCATTAAATGATGGTGATGTCGTGTTAATTGCTTAAGTTGCCTTAGTCGATAGTGACTCTTAGTAACGATTCGATACTCATCCTTGTCTAATAAGATTTTTGAAATGAGGATTGCGTCTTTCTTATCATTTTTAGCTGACTTTAGCTTTGCTTTTCGTTTTTGATCAGCTGTAACGGGATTGATTAAGCTTACCTTGAAGCCATGATCAAGTAGAAAGAAGATAAAGTTATCTCCGTAGTGGCCAGAGTCCTCCAAACCGATTAAACAGGATTGGTAGGGATTAATCTTTGTAATGAGTGAAGTGAAACCAACTCGGTTGTTTTTAAAAAAGAAGGGTTCAACTAGAAGTTCACCGGTGTCATGATCGACTACACAAGCACAATGATTAAACTTACCAATGTCAATGCCAATAGTAATCATATTATTCATCCTTTCTATGGTGATGTGAGATGTGATTAGTGCCACAAACAAGGTATATCAGAACCTGGTAAATACGAATTCAAAGACTCAACTAACTCATTTCTAATTTAATACAAAGAAGTGGTAAGATCCTTTCTAAGGTAGTCTAGCTACAAGGAGCCGAAAACAAATACACATTCACAATTCAATTCTATTAAAAAACACAAGGGATACCAACCCTTGTTAGAAAGGAAAGGTATATCAAATTAGTACTTATTAATTGAGTCAATTTGAATATACCAGGAGGTGCAAAACAAATGAAAAAATTCTTCATATCTACATTCATTTCTCTAACTCTGCTATTTATAACAAGTACTAATGTTTATGCCGGTAGTTGTACAAGTGTATTAAATGGGCCTAGTTTTAAAGCTGCGACTTTTCATAATGGACCAGCTTATTCTCTAGCTAGTGATTATAATACCGCTACTGGAGCAAGAGCAAAAACTTATTTCTATAATTTATATTCATTATCTAATGAATTTATTGCCTGGAATAACAGAGTAGCTACAATTAGGTTGATGGAAAAGGATAGTATATTTAATGCAAATGATGAAGTAAAGATTTATAAGGGTGGATTTACGGGTCGTACGATGACTTCAATAGTATTAGATTCAACTACAATGCCTGGAAATATTGAATCTGTTGGCGACAATGTTAGTGAACTTTATCTAAATTCCTATTTCAGTAAGCATACAAGTGATCCATCTATTGCATCAAGGGGATTTTTCGACTATCAATTATGTCAAGAATAGGCTCTTGGTCCCTTATAACAAAGAATAATATTACTGATTGTTTAAAATAACCTTTATCATGGTTGAGCTATTTTTAAAGTTCTGATATCAATTAAAACGTTACATTTAATTGAAAGGTTACTTGTAGAAGTAAACACAAGTTTGGCTGATTAAAATAGATAGAGACAAGAAAACAGAAAAATCATTCTGTTTTCTTTTAAAGTAAAGTCCTAATTCATGCTAAACTAAGGGTGAAATAAGCCGATTTATCTAAATTTGTGGTACTTTAAAAACCACCTTCCCAAAATGATGAAATTTGTAAAGGTAAATGAGATAAGTTGAAAGGTTAAGTGTTGAAAGCGAAACCGTTTATTTTATTTCAATAAAGAAGGTGTCAAGTTAATCTCATGATGCGGAATCTTGACCAAATTAAATTTTATAAGCCATTGAGGCCCAAATAAGAAATTAAATGCATCAAATGGAGATTGATCATTGAGTTTCTTTAAAGCGTAAGAGTTGATGTGACTTAAAGCCAGATCAATCTGTGCTTGATTAAAGTGATTAAAGGAAGTTCCTTTTGGGAAAATACGTCGTAATAAGGTATGACTATTTTCGATAAAGGGTTTCTGATCAGGCCGGGCAGGATCACAATAAAATACCTTAGAGCTTATGGTTAGGTTATTACTTGAAGGTGATTCTTCAATGGCGGTAGGATTGGAGAACTCAGATCCATTGTCAGTAAGGATGACAGGGAAGAGTTGGCCATAGTTCTTAAAGCCTAAGATGCGCTTAAGCTTATTCATATGAAATGTGACTGAAGCGGCATCGTTTCGTTCTCTTAAAAAGGCTAGAACTAAGCCAGTTGGAGGGTGAGTTAAGGTTAGTAAAACCTCACCACCCTTTTCTCCTTCTAGAGTATCCATTTCAATATGAGTGAGTTCAGGATGGTTCTTCATATAAGCTTTAAAATCTTGAATCGTTCTTCCTTGGCGACATTGGGTATCAATTTTAAGTGCCTTTGGTCCACGACGTGGTTTAAATCGTATAATACGCGGACAATCTAAGGTTCTAGCACTAAGAAGGCCACTGTGAACCAAAGCATACAAAGTCTTTTCACTAATCATGAGCTGGTCCTTATGATGAATCATAATATGATGAATGGATTGACCTTGTTTAAGCAGCGGTGAAACCAACTGATCAATAAAATCAATCTACTTTTGATCCATATTAAAACCACTGCGTGCTTCTTTTAAAAAGCGACAGTAACTTTGATATGCTTGTTTAGGAAAATAAAGATTTTTTTCTAACGTACATCGTATACGTTGTGGACAACCATGACAGACATAAGGTGGCTGATCAAGAAGGTGACATTTTTCTTTCTGATAATCCAAACAAGTTTTAAAACAGGGAGTTGATGGTGCGCGATCCTTACGATTAGGGTACGTCTTTCTTAAAAGACAGTCATTAAAAGCCCTCCCATAAGCACCACTCTGTTCAGTCACATAATGTTTGAGAATTTCATTCGTGATGGTAGAGGGGTGTTTATGAACCGTTTTCGCGATTTGTCGCAATGATAATCTTTGATTGAGACCGTTTAGAATTTGAAAACGATCTTCGAGCGTTAAATGTTTTGACATAATGTCTCCATTCTAGCTTTCAATACTCAGATTTATTGTACAACTAAAATAGACAGAACCTTTTTCTATTTAAACGAGATACTGCCATCGAGGTTACTATTACAATCAAAGTTTAATAAAATTTAAGGTAGAATTGACAATATTGTCTTGCTTTGAACTTGTGATTACTTTATTATATTATTAGATATAAAATAAATAAAAGGATAAATAATTTTTGAAATACCACATGTATTTTACTTTGTTATTATGTGTAGAAAGCATAAACTATGTTATTTCTCATCAAATCATATTGACGAGCTAATTAAACAAGGAGGACTAATTATGAGTCAGAAAATTTTAAAAATGTGTGTGTTAATACTTCTAATATTTTTATCCCTGAACCTAGCAAAAGTAAATTCTAAGGCAGTAAGTCATGGTTGTAAAATACTGGTTCCGGCCCTAACGAAAAATCTCACTGCCTATCTTCAAATGTAATTAACAACCCTAGAAGAGTCTATATGTCAAGTAAATACTATTTTGAATTTGGAGGTGTAATAACAAGAACTGAAGCATATACAACCTCAGATACTTATAATGTTGCATTTCAAGGTTCTGCTTTATGGCCAATAGCAACGATTTCAGCAACTGCAGGAGTTACTTTCAGCGTGACACAGACAATTGGAGTTGGTGCTAGCTGGAATGTCCCTCCTAAATACTTTGCACAAATACAAGCTGTATATTACAAGAAAAATGTTGATTTACAGATTTGGGATGCCTTTTTATCGTTATTAATCTCTAGAACCACTGGAGAACCAAGCATTTCTAATAATTATTTTATTTCTGTAGAATATAGCCAATAATATTGAAGGTTATAAACCCACATTATTTGTTTTAAATTTTTAATTAATACTGCTTGATTATATTGGACGGAAATAGGGGGTTTTATGAGAAAATATATTGTAGTCTCCATCTTAAGCCTACTATTATTAGGATGCCATCAAAGGCCAATAGAAAAGCCTTTTGTTACTGAGAATATTATAACGAATATTGTTGATGAAACTATTATTGATTTTTATCATGGGACTATGTTCGCAAACTATTTTCCTTTTCTACTAATCTCTAAGATTGAATTAAGTAATAATGTTGAGATTATCTTTGCTGATAAAGTGAGTAATACTATAAGTCCTGTATTTAACCTCACACCTCTTCTTTTTAAAGATGTCCCAGAGCATATTATGCATCACTTTGGAGGTTTGAAATGGACAGAAAAATTAAAACTAACCAAAGCAATCGAGGGGCTTGATTTGAGTACCCAAGCAGGACGAAAAAAAAGTAGCGAATTACTAGATGATTTAAACAAAATACAAAATAAGGCAATTGATGAATTTAAGAAGAATTACAATAATCCTTTAGATGACGATTTTGTTTACTTTTTTGAAGTGGATTTAGCTAAGCTTGTTGCTGAGAATCATGAATTTACGAAACTTATTATTACTGATAACGGCGATAAGATATACAGTAAAGATTTGATTCTAACTATTCATGAATTAGATCAAAGCACAGCAACAAACTCCATGTTTGTTCGTAATGCTAGAATGAACTTCGAAATCAATCATGGTAATAACCTTGAATTTGAATATGCTTTTCCTTTACAAGTCACTAAGCCATTGACGCTACAAAAAATTGTTTTAGATCATCCCTTACTTGAGATCGATACTGTTTATGTACGTATTAAACACCAAGGTATCCTGCAAGAGTACGATTTATCATATAAAGACATTCAATCATTGGACATTGAAATTGCTGAAAATAGTTTACTCACTCTGGTTCCAACAATCAAGAATAAGCAGAAGTTTAAATCTCCTTTTTATTATGGCAATTTCAATATCGAAGTACATTACTTGAGTCATCAACAAACTGATACTCTTTTTGTGAACTCTGGTATTATCTCATCCATAAGTGATCCATTTATCTTAAAGAGTGTTTTGATGGATAATAAGGATTTCACTCAGTACTTTGATTTCATTAATCAAGTAAATTACAATCATGAAAAGTCTTTTTATGCATATATAGAAGCTGATTTTTAACTAAGCCAAGGGGGTAGTCATGAAAAAACAAGTTAAATTTGGGGTAGTATTAATTACTTTAATACTAATGCTTATCCCTACTATTTATGTTGTGACGGTTTCCATTTTCCAAATTCAAAGATATAAAGTTTCAAGTAATTTTAAGGTAATCGAGAAGAGTTATTCTCAACCTACTTTGTTGGAAAGAAAAGACTTTATTCCTTATTTTATTATGAGCGGTAAAGTTGAATCTAACAGTAAGGAAATCCTTGCTTATGATTATAACCTTTGTCCAAATCCTATTATATTGGTTAAGTTAAGTGATGATATTTTTGTGGACCAACCTATTTTACAATGTGGTAATACTCAGCATAAGAGCACTGCTTCGGGAGTCTTGGATGATATTGTTATGGCTAATTCACTTAACTTTATTATCAATACCACAGACCATTTAGTTTTTAAAACCCAAGTAGACTTTACTGGCCTAGAGAAATATAAGCAGAATTTTAAGGTGGACAACCTTATTTTAAGCTACAAGTATGAATCATCTATTTTGCACGATGATAAAATTAGTGTTTTTTATGATATTGAAACGACCCAGCCATTATTTATTAATCAAAATTTAGAATTAAATATTATCTTGAATGATGATGTAATCAATGCTTTCTCAATTATCAAAGAAGCGGTTTTTATTAAGAACCGTAGTACTTTTGTTCGACTTGTGAGTGAAAATGGTGATGTGATTGGCGATTATGAAGTAATTATATTAGCGGAAAATATTGGTCAGTTTGCTTTCCGTTTTAAGGATGACTTAAATGATCCAATTTACATTGATATTGAGTATGGGGTTTATATGAACAGACTAGATCGTGAGTCGTATGAATGAGTGAGCCAATAATTCGTTTAGAACAAATTTCAAAATCTTATGGTGACAAAACAATTCTTAATCAATTGGATTTAGATATCTTTGAAGGTGAGTTCTTAGGTATTAGCGGTGTTTCTGGTGCTGGTAAAAGTACCCTTATGAATATTTTATTAGGAATAGACACTTATGATGAGGGTCATTATTTTTTATTTGGAGAAGCGTTTGAGAATCTAAAATATCAAAATAATACTCGCATCAATATCATTAGTATGATTTTTCAAAGCTCTAATCTTATTAAGGAGTTAACGGTAAGGGAAAATATCCGCTTACCTTCTTTATATTTGAAAAATGATAATAGCTTTAACCAAGATCAGTTTTTGTATGTCACGAATCTACTTGGTATTAATGATTTGCTGGATCAAAATTGTAACACCCTTTCAGGGGGTGAGCTGCAACGTGTTGCGATAGCACGTTGTATTTACTATTCACCTAAGATTATTATTGCCGATGAGCCTACTGGAAATTTGGATGAAGGCAATACCTTAGCAGTTATGGAAATCTTAAAAACTTTACATCAAGAGAATACAACTATCATCTTGATTACTCATGATAAGTCACTTTTATCATACTGTACCCGTGTACTTACCCTAGAAGCTGGGGTGTTATTATGAAATCTACAATCCTAAAACATCGATTTAAACATTACTTGAGAATTTTAGATGTTAAAAAACAGAAATACTATGGTGTCTTAATCGTTATCACTTTGATTCTAACGGCTTTGATTGGCTATATGCTGTATGAGGATACTAAGTTATTCAATGAATTTAAACTTGTAGATCATGTTAAAAATACGTATGTATCCCTTGAAATTAATGAAAATGATGATCTGTTAACACACTATAAAAGCAAAGAATTACAACAAGCTTTAAAGCATAATAATTCTACTTTAATCCATGAGTATTTTGTCAGTTTTGAGATGAGTAATTATCTTAATATCAATAATGAACCTGTAAGTTTTAAAAACTTCTATGTTCCGCCGGAATTTATTGGTTCACCTTTATTACATCAATCAAATAGTAATTTTATTGAATCATTATATCTTACCCAGGGAAGAAACTTTACTGAAGCTGATATTATGAGCCAATCTACTTATGTGATTATAAGTGAATCCACCAAACAAAGACTTTTTGATAATCAAAAGAAGGTCCTTGGTGAATCAATTACGCTTAATATCTATAATCAACTTATTGAGTTTAAAATTATTGGAGTGGTTAATGATTTTTCAAATCAACAGTCAAATATGCAACAGTATGGGGTTGCATTCCCTCTAGAGATATTTATTCCTATTTCTTGGCATGACTCGTTAGCAGCAAGTCATCATAATATCATTGAGACTCAATACTTACTCTATGAAACCAGTAACCCCAATGAGATATATAACTTGGTTACCTCTCAAAGTATTTTTCAAGCCATAACTTCGTTTGGCTTTATCTATCGGGCTATGGTTTATCGTAATATGCTTATCAGTCAATTTGCTTCAATATTAGGTATTTTATCTTTAATCAGCTCCATTGCTATTTATTCCATGTTCCTTGTGATTAATGGCTATCGATCTGAAGAGATTGGAATTAAACGGGCAATCGGCGCATCAAAAAGAGATATTTTCCAAGAGTTCTTTATCGAGACTTTTATTATCATGATGGGTTGCTTATTGGTTTCACTTTTGATTTCTACTTTTATGATAAGTATTTATGTAGCCATTGAGCGGCGCATTGTCGCTGATTATGTCTTACATATACGATTCGAAAGTATTCTATTATTAGTCGGTTATATTATCACTACCATTATCTCAATGTCACTACTATTAGCTCATCGAGCTACTAAAGTTGAAATCGTAGATTCCATTAGAGACTTATAAGAAAACCATACCCTTGTTTGGTATGGTTTTGGTTTCTATTCTTCTTCAATAAGATTTAATAATTCTAAGATACGATTAAGAT
>CAYXES010000016.1:0-4911 GCA_964464075.1 uncultured Erysipelothrix sp.
GTGTAAGAATAAGCCACAGCTCGTGAAGCCGCAATAATTTTTGAAGGTGAGCGTGAAGCTTGATGGGTCACAATTAAGTTAGCATACTGAGCACTATTTGCTTTTAAAGCATTATTCGCTGCTTCAAAATTAGGGTAACACCCAATCACGGTTAAACTTTTATCATTATTTATATTCGCAAGTGTAAAATCATTAACGCCACATTGTGGATTCGCCAAAACTTTACTACTTGAATTTGTCACTAGAATTCCACCGACTAGTGAAATAACTAGGAAAAAATTAATTAACTTTTTCATATTTATTCAACCTTTACATTTAACCATTGATCATAACCTTTTAGTTTAATCTTAATTTCTTTAACTTGGTTAATGATATCTGGTTCTGGTAAATAGATATCAAAAAATAAGAATCCTGATGCTTTATCAATAATCGGTTTCTTAAATAAATTATCAAATTGATAAACTTCAACTTTTTCATTCAGTGCCTGAGTAACTTGATTGTCAATGGGCAATGTTAACGTTGCTGCTTCTATTTCAACTGCCTGTAATCCTAAAGCTTTTATATTTAATAAAACACCAATGATGCGTGCCGTTGATGGAAATACCATTTCTTGATGGGATCCATCCGCTAAAATTTCACTTACCTCGCTGGTACTTATTTCACTAATGCTGAGAACTTTCACATCATATGCATCGGCTTCCACAAAGTGATCAATGAATTCTCCCGCTTCACTTTCGACAAGGCTTGCGATGTCGCCGAGATGATTATTAAGTTCAAACAAGACCGAAATTTCTTTTTCACCCTTGTAAAATAAAGTTAGGGTATCTGAACCATTTTTTCTTAAAGGAATGAAAAGCTTGAAATTCGCATCCGTTATGGTTTCATTAAATATCAAATCGATTTCATGTCTTGGTTGCTTTAAATCGATATCAATCGCTAATAAATCATTTAAAAAGACATCAATTTCTCCCAAGTTAATTTGTTGCGTAGAAACAAAATCAGAAATAGAAACCGTGAGTGGTTCCTCTGATTTAATATTAAGCGTTCCAAGAATAAATGAGAAAGGTAAATCTTCCCCTTCAAAGACTTCGTATTCGACAATTGAGATTTTAGGTACACTTGGATCATCATCGGGATCTTCGTGCGGATTTTTGACCTGTGGCTGCAACCATACTAAAAGGGTTGAGATTAGTGAAATTGTTAACAAAATCCCAACAAGGACGATTAGTAGATTTAAAATCCAATTTTTCTTCATGAAATTTCTCGCTTCTCTTTTAGAATTTCATCCAGCTGATTACCTAACCAAGGTCGAAGTAATAACTCAACCTTTTTAATAAGTCTTAGCTGAATGGCATAATTAACTAAACGTTCTAAATTCTTTTGATCATCATTAATATAACCAGAGACAATCTTACCATAAATACGATTGTCCATTCGTTTGGAATGACGAATACTATCCAGTAGCGTACGTTCACGATCCGTTATATTAATTAAAAAACCTTGATGATGAATTTGACTGAAGCCCACATGATAGTATTTATCATCTCTGACCATCATCTTAATGGGTAAAACCCGGGACTTATATTTCTTGCGGCTTTCAAGTTTAGAAGCTGCAATCATAACATAAGGCGGCTCATAGGCTAAATAACCATAAATATAGGCTGCACTCTCTAAGACATAAAGTGCATCCTTAAACGTTGCATAGCAAGCCTTATGGGGATATTGTAATGCTTCTTTATGCAGATAAAAACCCCTTTTTACCCTTACTATCTTTTCTTGTTCAATCAAATCATTGATATCATCAAAGCTTGCTCCTGAATTCTTGAGCATTTTTGTCGTCACAACCGGAAACTTAATGGTATTTTCATTCATATTATCAACTCACATTTCTTTATTATTGTGAATACTAACTATATTATAGACTGAAATAAAACTTTTTGCAAGCATAAAAAAAAGGGCTAGAATGCCCTACCCTATCACTTAGAGATGTTGGTTAATTTTTAAGTAAATATTTCTTTGTTCAGCCTATTAGTCAGTAATATTGCTAGAAATAAGGCTAAAAAGTCGGCTATGGGAGTCGCTGCAAACAAACCATTGTAATCCCAAAGCTTAGGTAAGAAGTAGATTAATGGCAGTAGGAAGAAACCTTGTCTTGATATCGATAAGATAAAGGATTCTTTAACTTTGCCTACCGCTTGAAATAGGATAGTTACCACCTGATAATAGCCTACAAAGGGTAAGCCAATCGCAATGGCATAAAACATCTTTTTTCCATAATAAATGACGGTTTCGTCCATAGTAAAGAGCATAACTAGCTCTTGGGCAAAGAAAAACATGATGGTGGCTGACAAGATTGTAAAGATTGATGCCCAGATGGTGGAGTATCGAATGGCTTTTTTAATCCGATCATAATTATGAGCCCCATAATTATAGCCCACAAAAGGCAGTAAGCCTTGAGAATAACCGATTAAGACATAAATCACTAAGCCATTGGTTCTTTGTACTAAACCAATGGAAGCCACGATATCAGTTCCATAGCGAGCTGCCACAAAGTTAATAAAGAGAAAGGATAAACTAACTAGGGCTTGCCTAAAGAAGACTACAATGCCCATCGCAAAAATCTCAAAGGCAATCTTAATATCGAAATTCCATTTAAAGGGATTAAAGCGTAATGCCGAGTTCTTATCAAACAAACGATAGAACAATAAGAAGGTGGTTACAAAGTGGGCAAGTACCGTCGCAATCGCAGCACCATCCAATTGTAAGTTTAAGCCCCATTCAAACATAAAGATGGGATCTAAGACAATATTAAGAAGAGCTCCTGTCATAATCGCAAACATAGGAAATTTCACATCCCCTTCAGCTCGCAGCATGGTTGACATGGTCATATTGAGAATGGTCGAAATCATTCCAATAATCATCCACTTGGCATAAACCACGGAATATTCAAGAGCATCGGCAGTAGCGCCAAAGTATGGTAACAACTCTTCAAGATTTGCAATAAGCAGATAAGAACCCACAATGGATAAAACAATAGCCGAAAACATAACGGTGAAGACACTTTTTGGTACTTGATCAAAACGCTTGCTGCCGAGTTGCCTTGAGATCAAGGCACCAGCTCCCACTCCAAGCCCTTGTCCAATGGCTCCCATAATCATAACCATCGGAAAGGTAACAGTTACCGCCGCTAGCATAGCCGTATTATCCAACATGCCTACAAATAAGGCGTCTACAAAGTTATAGACACCGTTGGTAACCATTCCAATGATTGAAGGAATAGCGAGTAGTAAAAGCGCTTTTTGTACGTTCTCTTCCCCTAATAAATATTTCCTATTTTCATCCATAAACTACTCCTCAAGTAATTTTCATATACTTTTATATGATACAATAAGGCTATGAAAAATTCAAAAGTTAAGCGCGAGTATATCCAACTCTCACTCAAAGAAGAGATTGGAAATAGTATCACCCATGGTATCATGGCTTTTTTTCTTTTGTTTTACATCCCTTTTGGTTCGGTCTTTGCCTATTTAAAAGGAGGTTGGATTCTATCTTTATCAACCGGACTCTTTTACATTAGCCTTTTTATTATGTTTCTGATGTCGACGCTTTATCACTCCATGTCACCTAATTCTAAACATAAGTTTGTTTTTCAAATTCTTGATCATATCGCCATATACATAGCGATTGCAGGCTCTTATACCCCGGTCGCTCTTTATCTTTTAGGTGGAACCTTAGGTTGGGCTATTTTTGCCATTCAATGGATAATGGTGTTAATTGGCATCCTCTATAAATCGATATCCCGTAAATCCATTCCTAAACTATCAGTAATGATTTACTTAACCATGGGCTGGATTGCGGTGCTCTTTATACCTACTTTAATTAAGCAAAGTAACCCATCCTTTTTACTTCTCATTGGTTTAGGTGGTATTCTATACACCATCGGAGCCATGTTCTATATGCAGAAACATCGTTCCTACTTTCATTTGATCTGGCATGTTTTCATTAACTTTGCCGCCCTATCCCATTTTATTGCGATTTCATTTTTCATTTAAAAAGCAGCTAATCAGCTGCTTTTTTATGTGAAAATTTATCAAAGCCATAGGTGAGGGCCGCCATTCCGATTATGGCTAAACCCGTTGAAATCGGCTGATCGAAGCTTGGCAAGAGTGGTAATAGTGAACCCACAATCAAACCAAAGATACTGGCATAAACGAGATCTTTATAACGCTTCATCAAGATAGAAATTAGTTTAGCACTTGCAATCAAACCAAAAATCATTCCGCCCACCACAATTAGTAGATGCGGGAATACGAGTTGACGAATAGTATAAGTGAAAATCGCATGATAATAGCCAATCATTACTAATAATAAAGAACCACTTACACCTGGTATCAACATGGTAAAGGTCGCAATAGAAGCCGCGAAGAATAAAGCAACACCTTTCATTAAATTAAGTTCTTCAACATTAACTAATCCTTGTTGGTAATCTTTTAGTAGCCACATGATGACCATTAAAAGAAAAAAGAGACCAAAGGCAAGCCCTGCTTTTAAATCAACCTTCTCAAGCTTTCCAACCCTTAATAGTATTGGGAAACTTCCAATGATTACCCCAATAAACCCACCATAGGTTTGATTAGGATAATTTTCAAGGAGAAAGTTCATAACATGCGTAAAACCAAAAATTCCCGCAATAATTCCAATTAATATGATTAATAAAAACCAAAAGTTGGCTTTAATACTTTTAAAATCCAAAGACAAGGCACCTATAATCTTATCATACACATTAAAGATGACTGCCATGGTTCCACCAGAGATACCGGGTATCACATTTGAAATCCCAATAAAGAGTCCGGCAATAAAGTTTTCTATATATTTCATAAGTTACCTAAAGAGCTTTCCAATATCGACAAT
>CAYXES010000016.1:5011-17216 GCA_964464075.1 uncultured Erysipelothrix sp.
AGAAAACCAATCGCCGCAAAGACACCCATTATGGATTCAAACAAGGTCTTACCACCATAATAGAAACTCTCTAGGAAGGAAATCTTTTTAACTTCAGGCGCTGGTAAATACATACCTAAAAGATAACGTCCTTCCGCTTCGTCATACTGGGGCGTGATGGTTATATCAATAAGTTCATTATCCCTTTCAACCGTAAAGACCATACTATCGGAAACCATCTGAGTTAAATTGATAATCTCATAAAAGTCTTTTGGCTCAATACTTTGACCATCTCCAAAACTTACTTTAACAATGCGATCATTGGTCAAAATTCCACTTGCTTCTGCTGCAGAGTTTTCAATGATACCACCTACAATTGGAGCTGGCGCTAAATTAACTTGTCGCACCATCGCAAAGATTGAAACAAAAATTACAAATGCTAATACAAGGTTCGCAAAAATTCCCGCTAACATAATTAAAATACGCTTAAAGGGATGAATACCCTTCAAGGTACGCTCAAATTCAATATCTTCATCATCCACATTACTCTCACCTGCCATGGCAACAAAGCCTCCTAAAGGAATGGCACGCAAGGAATAGGTTGTTTCTGATTTTTTGATGGATTTAATGGCTGGGCCAAATCCTAAAGAAAATTCCTTACAGTAGACATTAAAGGCTTTCGCAACCAAAAGGTGCCCAAGTTCGTGGACAAAGACGATAACACCTAAAATAATAATGAAATAAACAATTGTCACAAGGACCTCCTAACCCTTTTAATTAATCCTAGATTAATTAAAAAGTATGACTATAGCATAGAAAAACATCACATTAAATAATAGACTATCAATCCTATCTAAGACTCCCCCATGCTCAGGGAATAATTCCCCAAAGTCCTTAATATGTTTAATACGCTTAATGGAAGAGAAAGCTAAGTCACCAATTTGACCAACAATTGGCATTAATAAGGATCCGATAATATAAATATTGAAATTTAAATAGCCTCTTAAAAAGATTAAGGCATAAATAAAGGAGATTAAATATCCAAAGACATAGCCACCGATAGCACCTTCAATTGATTTATTAGGTGAAATGGTGGGCGCTAGTTTATGTTTACCAAAGCGCATGCCAACCAGATAAGCAAAAGAATCGGTTCCATAGGTCGCAAAAGCGACATAGAGAATAACTAACGTATCGTATTGAATAATAAAGGAAATACTATGAATACCTAAACCGACAATCATTAAAAGTAAAAACCAAAAGGCACCATCATCAATCTCAAACCATTCAAAACGAATCTTCAATATAAACAACATAAGCATGCTGTTGATAATTAGAAGCATAAGATAATTGGGTGGAATTAAATAGAAAGCCATTAAAAACCCAAAGGTTAAGTAGGCCATCCACAGGGGCCATTTTGGCTTAAACATCGCTTGGATCTCACGTGCCCCAAAAAACATAAAGATTAAAATCACCGCAAAAAAGATATATCCACCAAAGTAAATTGCGGGGCCTAAAGTCAAAGCTAAGATTAGACCAGTAATTATTTTCTTTTTCATTCTAGGCCTCCAAAGCGTCGTTGGCGCGCTTGATACCAAGCTAAGGCTTCATTTAAAGCTTCTGGGGTAAAATCCGGCCAAGCTAACTGGGAAAAATACAGTTCACTATAGGCTAATTGCCATAAAAGAAAATTTGATAGGCGTTGTTCCCCACTAGTACGAATACACAGATCAATAGCTGGCAAATGATGAGTCATCAGATGCTTTTCAATATCACTTTCTTCAAAATGGGTAATTCCTTCAGCTATTCCTTGGTTTATGGCAGCTACAAGCTCTGCTTTTGAACCATAATTCAAGGCAAAGTTTAATATCAATCCGGTATTATCTTTAGTTTGTTTTTTTGCATATTCAAAAACATCAATGGTTTCCTGCGGTAAACCCGCTAAAAAGCCAATGGTTTCGATTTTGACATTATTCGCCATTAATTCTTTAAGATATTCTTTGATGAACACCTTGGGTAATTTCATTAAATAATTTATTTCAGCTTTAGGACGCGCCCAATTCTCAGTTGAAAAAGCATAGAGCGTTAAGGCTTTTATGTTGAGTTTATTAGCCGCTAAGGCAATCGTTCGTACATTTTTACTACCCTCAAGATGTCCAAAGGTACGATCCTTATTGCGGGCTTGAGCCCAACGTCCATTACCGTCCATAATAATCGCAATGTGTTTAGGGTTCATGATAACTCCTTTAGAAAAAACTCACCTGAGTGAGTTTAAACAGTCATTATTTCAACGGTTTTTTCAGAAACAGAAGTGTCAATCTTCTTCACGAATTCATCAGTTATCTTCTGAATTCGTTCTAAGTGTTTCTTTTCTTCGTCCTCACTTAAGGAATCATCTTTTTTAATACTATCGTTGCTTTCACGTCGAATATTACGAATCGCAATCTTAGCATCTTCTCCCATTTTTCCGATATCTTTCGCAATCTCCTTACGAGTTTCTTCGGTTAAACGTGGGACATTAACACGAATCAAGGTCCCATCATTTTGCGGCGTTAAGCCTAGATTGGCCGCAAAGATACTTTTTTCGATATCCTTAAGAATCTGAGGATCAAATGGTTTAATCACCAGTTGTGAACCTTCAACGACTGAAATCTGAGCCAATTGATTAAGTGGTGTATCCACCCCATAATAGACAATATTGACATCATTTAAAAGTGCTGGGGTTGCCCGACCGGTACGAACACCATCAAATTGATCGATTAAAGCCCCTAAGGCTTTATCCATTTTAGTTTTTGTTAATTCAAAATAGTCTGTCATTATACAATCTCCTTTGTTATTTTCGTTCCTAAAGTTTCTTGCATAACCGCTTTTTTGATATTGCCTTTTTCATTCATATCAAACACAATCAAGTCAATATCATTATCCATACACATGGATGTAGCGGTAGAATCCATTACTCCAAGTCCTTGTTGTAATAAATCCATATAGGTAATAATATCATATTTCTTAGCATCCATCACTAATTTTGGATCAGCACTATAAACCCCATCAACCCCATTTTTTGCCATTAGAACCACATCAGCTTTAATTTCTGAGGCTCTAAGGGCGGCAGCGGTATCCGTAGAGAAATAAGGACTGCCAGTACCAGCTCCAAAAATAACGACTCGGCCTTTTTCAAGATGACGTAAGGCACGGCGCACAATAAAAGGTTCTGCGATCTTATTCATTTCAATGGCACTTTGA
The DNA here is from genome assembly GCA_964464075.1 of uncultured Erysipelothrix sp. Taxonomy (GTDB): domain Bacteria; phylum Bacillota_I; class Bacilli_A; order Erysipelotrichales; family Erysipelotrichaceae; genus UBA6182. The sequence goes on from CAYXES010000016.1 coordinate 8,231, forward strand.
ACTCGCGTTGGAATTCCAACTCGCTCAAAAGCGCCTTGAATGGCAATCGCATTAATGACCGTTGCTAACATTCCCATGTAATCTGCTTGTACTCGATCAATGCCTAAACGCTCGGCATTTTTACCACGTACATAATTACCAGCCCCAACCACAATGGCCAGTTCAACGCCCATATCTACCACTTCTTTAACTTCTTTCGCTAAAGCAGATAAGATTTCTGGGTCTAATTGTTCTTGCTTAGAAGATAAGGCTTCACCACTTAATTTTAATAATACTCGTTTGTACATAGGCCCTCCTTGGTAAAAAAAGACACGAAAGTGTCTTTTTATTTCTTAAATGCTTGACTCATTACCTCTTCAACGAAGTTATCGACGCGTTTTTCAATACCTTCACCAACTTCATATCTTACAAATGAAATGGCTTTGGCTTGCTCGTTTGCAAGGTATTTACCAACTTTAATGTCTTGGTCTTTAAAGTAAATTTGATCAACTAAGCACATATCTTGTAATGCTTTTGATAAGCGACCTTCGACAATACCAGCAATAACTTTCTCTGGTTTGGAAGCTAAGTTTTCATCATTCTTAATAATTTCTAATTGCGTAGCACGTTCTTTTTCAACAATTTCTTGTGGCATATGTTCTTTCGATACATAGATAGGAGCCATAGAAGCAACTTGCATCGCAATATTCTTCGCCACTTCTTCATCCCCTTCAACCACTGCTAAGCCACTGATACGACCACCATTGTGCATGTAGGTTCCGAAGCTTTGATCATCTTGTTTCTCAACAATTTCAAAACGTCTTAAATTAATCTTTTCACCGATGGTTGCGGTTGCATTCGCAATCACATTCTCTAAGGTATCACCACTTACATCTAAAGCCAAAGCGGCATCCATATCCGCTGGCTTTTGTTGCACGATAACATCCGCGACGGTATCTAATAAATTTAAGAATTGTTCGTTTTTCGCAACAAAGTCAGTTTCTGAGTTAATCTCAATTAAAACTGCAACATTGCCATCCACGACCACACGGGTTAAACCATCCGCTGCGATCCGGTCCGCTTTTTTAGCAGCAGACGCAATGCCCTTTTCCTTTAGCCAATCAATGGCGGCACTAATATCGCCATTGGTAGCCTCAAGAGCCTTCTTACAATCCATCATTCCAGCTCCGGTTTTTTGTCTTAATTCTTTAACTTGTGCTGCAGTAATCATTCTGTCACCCCTTCATTAACATTCTCTTTAACAACCGCTGCTTCTTTCACTGCTTCAGTAGCGGCTGGTTTTTCTTCTTTTTTCACTTCTGGTCGTGCTTGCGCTTCTCTGCGGTCACCACCTTGTCCTTCACGTTGTTGGTTACGGTAGTTACGACGACGTTCTTGACGTTGACGACGTTCTTCATTACGTTGACGACGACGTCTTTCGTTCTCTTCGTTTTGACGTTCAACATTGATAATAACATCAATCATGGATACATCTTTTTCTTCTTCATCTTCTTGGTAAGCATACGTTAAGACGCCACCTTTTGATTCGATTAAAGCATCTGCCATTAACCCAACGATTAAGCGTACTGAACGTACCGCATCATCATTTGCAGGTATACCATAATCAAGCATACTTGGATCGGCATTGGTATCCATAATCCCAAATACAGGGATTTTTAATTTACGCGCTTCTAATACCGGAATGGTATCTTCGGTTGGATCAACGACGAAGATGGCATCGGGTAGTTTCTTCATTTCTTTAATTCCACCTAAGAAGGTTTCTAAGCGAGTTGCTTCTTTTCTTAGTTGAATAATTTCTTTTTTAGGATAAACATTAATGGTTCCATTTTCTTCCATCATTTCAATTTCGATTAAACGACGAATTGATTTTTGAATGGTTCTAAAGTTGGTAAGTAGTCCACCTAACCAACGTTGGTTAATAAAGAATGATCCTGAGCGTAAAGCTTCATCTAAGACGATGGTTTGAGCTTGACGTTTGGTTCCTACAAATAGGACCTTTCCATTCTTCTCACCAATCTCACGCATTTTCGCATAAGCAACTTCCAATGCATCAATGGTTTGATTTAAATCGATAATATGAGTACCTGCTTTTGATGTGTACACATATTCTTTCATTTTAGGGTTCCAGCGACGGGTTTGGTGTCCGAAGTGAGCCCCACTTTCTAATAACTTTCTCATCGTTACTAAACTTGGCATATAAAATCCTCTCTTTCCGTTCTACCGCCATCATTTCTAACATAAACAACTCATTGAGCACGGGTTTATGAATCCATGATGTGTGTATGTAGCTTTATTTAGCCACTAGTCAATATACCATAAACTGCACTTAAACACAAATAAAAGCACCCTTTGGTGCTTTATAGTTTTGGAAACTTTTTTTGATACTCTGCTTTTATTTTATCAATGGTTACATGCGTGTAAATTTGCGTGGTCGCCAGGTTTTCATGACCCAATAATTCTTGGACCACTTTAAGGTTGGCACCATTATCAAGTAGATGCGTGGCGAAGGAATGTCTCAGCATGTGGGGATGCAGGGCTTGTTTAAGTCCGGCTTGCTCCCCTGCCTTTTTCACAATCAATTGAATTCCCCGATCACTGATGGGCTTACCCCTTTGATTCACAAAGACAAACTCATGATCACCACTCACTAAAACTGAGCGAATCTGATTAAGATAATGTTGTAGGTGATCTTTTAAGGCAGGATAAAACGGAACGATCCTTTGTTTTTGGCCTTTTCCTAAGACTAGGACATAGCGTTGATCAAAATTAATGTCTTGTAGTTTGAGTTGTGAAGCCTCACTAAGCCGTAAGCCACAACCATATAAGAGTTCAATCAACACAAAATCGCGATAACCCAATAAGGTCTTCTTATCAATACTAGTTAGTAGCGTAATCATCTCTTCAACCATCAAAAAGGCCGGCAGCGATTTACTTGCGGTTGGTAGCTTGATTTTGTTAAGAGGATTAATATTTATCACTTCTGCTTTGATTAAATAGTCAAAAAACATCTTGAGCGATGTCATTTTACGCGCAATGCTGGAATTGGCTAAATCAAAACCACTTTTTAAATAGGAAATATAGTCCATCATAAAGGATGTATCAACATCTGCAAGCTGATTAAGATTTTGAGCTTTTACATAATCTAAAAACTGCCAAATATCCCCTTCATAAGCTACTAAAGTATGCTCAGATTTACGATGGCTCAATTTCCCTTTTTCTAAAAAATCATTGACATAAGCTTCCATAGGCATCACAAATTCTTTATATGTTCAAGTGCCGCTTGGGCAAACAATTCATTTTTATCTTTCTTATTGGGGTAAGGACTACGGTCCACCAAGCCAAAATTAGCGTTCATAACCACGAAATGTTTCGGATTAGCATGGCTAATGTAATGCGCCATGGCCCCGATCATGGTGGTGGTATGACTTGGTATTAGCGGTTCACTCTTTAAATAACGAATCATATTCAAAGCCGCATAAAGGCCACTTGCGGCCGACTCCACATAACCTTCAACCCCTGTTAATTGTCCCGCAAAAAATAAATCTTCGCGTTTTAAACTTTGATAGGCACTATTAAGCGAGGATGGTGAATTAATGTAAGTATTCCGATGCATGACCCCATAGCGCACAATATTGGCATTTTCTAATCCGGGGATGAGTTGAATAATCCGTTTTTGGTCAGGCCACTTAAGATGAGTCTGAAAACCAACCATGTTGTATAAATTGGCAGCCGCATCATCTTGTCTTAATTGGACCACCGCTTTAAAGCGTTGATTATTGTGTTCTAAACCAACCGGTTTTAAAGGCCCAAATAAGAGTGACTTCTTCCCGGTCTTAGCAATCGCTTCAATGGGTTTACAACCTTCAAAAAATTGAAGCTTCTCAAAGGGTTTCTCTGCAACCGTTTCAGCCTGAATCAAAGCCTCGTAGAATACATCAAACTGAGCTTCATCCATGCCACAATTAATATAATCCGCATCGCCTTTATCATAACGCGACTTATAATAAGCTTTTGAAAAGTCAATGGAATCTTTCTCAATAATCGGCGCAATCGCATCATAAAAATACAAGGATTCATCACCCACAAAGTCAAGAATAGCTTGGGATAAAGTATCACTGGTTAAAGGACCACTCGCGATGATGGTTGGTCCATCAGGGATGGTTTTGATTTCTTCTTCAATCACGTGTACTAAAGGGTGATTCTTTAAGGTATCGGTGATGGTTTGTGAAAAACCATGACGATCAACCGCCAGGGCTGAACCTGCTGGTACTTGATGAGCATCCGCACTCTTCATAATCAAACTATCTAAAGCGCGCATTTCCGCTTTTAAAAGCCCTACGGCGTTGGTTATGGTATCTGACCTAAATGAGTTAGAGCACACCAATTCCGCAAAATTACCCCCGGTATGAGCTGGTGTGAGCAGCTTAGGGCGCATCTCATAGAGATTAACTTCAAATCCAGCTTGTACCAGCTGCCAGGCTGCTTCACTTCCAGCTAAACCGGCCCCAACTACATTAATTCTCACTGCTTGTTTCATCTTTTTTAGTTTCTATCTTTTGAATATAACGACATTTTGGAAAACCAGAACAGGCAATAAAGTCCTTGCCATAACGGCCCTTACGATAAACTAAAGGCTCATTACACTGAGGACATAAGTCACCGGTATAACGTAAAGGTTCTTTTTTAATGTAAGTACAGGCTGGATAATTGGAACAGCCAATAAACTTACGACCTTTTTTGGAAGTCCGCTCAATTAAATCGCCACCACAATCAGGGCATTTTTCCCCCGTCTTGGTGCTTTCATCAAAGGTTGCATAATCACACTCAGGGAATGTCGAACAACCAATAAAGGTCTCTCCCTTACGGTTTTTACGATAGACCAAAGGATTACCACACTTCGGACAATTCTCGCCCGTTAGTACTGGTGCAATCTTTTCCATATTCGCTTGTGCTTTCTCAAGCATCACTTCAAAACTATCATAGAAGGTTCTAAGATTTTCAATCGGATCTTTTTGACCTTCCGCAATCTCATCCAGTTCGGATTCCATTTGAGCCGTATATTTAACATTAATCAATTTCGCAAAGTGCTCCCCTAACTTTTCATCGGTTAAGAAACCTTGATCAGTTGGTTGAAAGACTTTCGTTCTAGAGCTTTCAGTTTGTTTAATTTGATTAACATAACCCCGCTTTAAAATCGTGTCAATAATCATTGCATAAGTTGAAGGACGACCAATACCATTACTTTCCATCTCTTTAATCAAAGTTGCCTCACTATAGCGTGAAGGTCCTTTGGTAAAGTGTTGTACCGGTTTTAACTCATCGATATCAAAGACATCCCCAACTTCAAAGCTAGGTAACAGCTTATCTTTAGCTTGTTCATATTTTTCATAAACCTTTAAGTAACCATCAAAGACCATCACTGATCCTGATACCATAAAGGACTGTTTATTATTATCAAATACAACTTGGGTATTATCAAAACTGGCGGGAGCCATTAAAATCGCTAAAGTACGGTAGTATATAAAGGCATAAACCCGATACTCATCATTGGTTAAAACCCCCTTAAGCTGTTCAGGTTCTAAACTAAGATCAGTAACTCGAATTGCTTCATGGGCATCTTGAACATTCTTCTTCGATTTAGGCATCTTATAGAATCCCACATAGTCTTTACCATACTTCTCATTCACAAAACCCTTTAGTTGCATTAAAAACTCATCACTAATGCGCATGGAGTCCGTACGCATATAGGTAATTAACCCCGTGGTTGAGCCATTCATCTCTACCCCTTCATACAACTTTTGGGCAATCCGCATGGTTTTCTTTGCGGGGAAATTAAACTTATTCGCCATCTCCTGTTGGAGGGTTGAGGTTGTAAATGGTAGTTTTGGATTTCGTTTACTCTTACGCTTTTTAATATCCACCACTTGCATGGATTTATCTAAGGTATCAAGTAATTGATTGGTTGACGCTTCATCAGGCAAATGTAAATCCCTAAGTTTTTCATCTACCGCTAAAATGTCCAGATCAAACTTCCCTTTTTTACCAAGGGCATGAACGGTCCAGAACTCTTCTGGAATAAAGGCTAAGATTTCCTTTTCGCGTTCCACAATCAGTTTTAAGGCAACTGATTGAACCCGTCCGGCACTTTTACTTTTAATCTTGGATTGTAAAAGCTTGGATAGTTTAAAGCCAATAATACGGTCTAAAATACGACGGTTCTCTTGGGATTTTACTAAATCCATATTAATCGGATGCGCATGCTCTAAGGCATTCACAACCGCTTTTTTAGTAACCTCATTAAAGGTAACCCGATTAGCAGCCTCAAGATCTAAATTTAAGACTTGGGCTAAATGCCAAGCAATGGCTTCCCCTTCACGATCAGGGTCAGTCGCTAAATAAACTTCACTGGCATCTTTAACCGCTGCTTCAAGTTCTTTAACAATATCTTTTTTATCTCTACTAATGGCATAGGTCGCTTCAAAGTCATTATCCACATCAACGCCTAAACCACCTTTACCTTTAATCGCTAAGTCACGAATATGACCTTTACTCGATAATACTTTATATTCATTCCCAATATATTTTTGGATCGTTTTCGATTTCGATGGTGATTCTACAATAATTAATTTCTTCATAATGCTACTTGGATGTCCAATACTCCCCTTTCATATACCTCAATCATTCTATATGATGAATAAATCTGTGTCATTTGTCAACATTTGCGCGCCATTAGCAATCAGATAATTACAACCTGCGCCACTTAAATCATCAATATTATGTGGCAATGCCACAATATCCTTGTTTAAAGCTAAGCCATAATCCACGGTAATTAAAGTACCTGATTTCGCCATAGCCGACATGACATAAATAGGATTGCTAAGAGCCGCAATAATGCGATTGCGAGCCACAAAGTGATGTTTGTAAGGCACACTGTTATGCGGGTATTCACTCAATAATAAATGTTGATGACGCATCGTTTTAAACAGGTGTTGATTCACATGAGGATACACTCGTTTAATCCCACAACCCAATACCCCAATGCATCCATGACTCACTAAAGCCGCTTGATGGGCAATCCCATCAATCCCTTTAGCTAAACCCGACACAATGATTTGTGATGTATCTAAATATTTAACCAGTTGTCTTGTCATGGCGATGGCATAGTCACTGGGATCACGACTGCCAATAATGGCGATACGATTCTTATTCTTAAGCAAGTCAAGATTACCATCATAAAAGAGTACCCAAGGTGGTTGAACTAATTGTTTCAGTTCGATTGGGTAAGCTTCATCAAGGATGGTTATGGCTTCTATATCATTGACAGGATCAAGGATAACTTTATTTTTAATGGCTTTACTAATGGCGTGATATTCACCCTCATATTTTAAAGCTAAAGCAATTAAATGTCCGGATGTAAGTTTCATACTTCATATTACCCAGACTTTAATGCTTATCCTAAGTTTTTGTTTTAAATCCAAAGGATCGCCGATGAATCGGACTAAGGCCATAAGCTTCCATCGCTTCTTTATGGTGCCTGGTAGGATATCCTTTATGTTTACCAAAGTGATAGTTCGGATAAAGCGTATCATAATTCATCATGATTTGATCACGCACACACTTGGCCACAATTGATGCCGCCGCAATTGAAATGGATTTTTGATCGCCTTTAATAATGCTGGTGCTAGGATAGTTTGCATCACACACCATCGCATCAATTAAAGCTGGTCGTTCAATGCGATTAATAATCGTCTCCATAGCTTGTTTGGTAGCCTGATAAATATTAAGAATATCAATTTGTTTCGGCGAAACAATCTCAATTACAATTTCTAAAGCATCAACTTTAATCGCTTCAAACAGTTGCCTTCTTTGTTTTTCACTTAGTTTTTTGGAATCATTAATCAAGGGATTCTCATAATCAATCGGTAATACGACTCCACACACCACCAAAGGGCCAGCCATTGGTCCGCGACCAGCTTCATCAATCCCAACGACCAATTCAGCTTGTGTCCAATAGGCTAATTCATACAAGTTCATCGGGACGCTCCCAGGTAATCCCACTAAAGTGATGATCCTTAATATCATTAAAGAAAAAGAGTTGAGCCCGCTGGATATCCAGTTCATTTTTACTTAAAAGCATATTTTTATGCTCAGCTAAGACCTTAAGAAAATCATGATAAGCATAAACAGTATCAAGCTCATAGCGTTTAAGTACTTGATTTTGATAATGCTTCATCAAATAAGCGTACCCATACTCACACACTTGTTCAATCGGTAAAATCTGTTCTTTAATCGCATTGGTTAAAGCTAACTTAATGCCAATACTTTGATCATCAAATTTAGGCCACAAGACTCCAGGTGTATCCATCAAAATTAAATGTTTGGATATATTAATCCAGGTGGTCGTCCGGGTAATACCAGGTCTATTAGCGACCTTCGCTAGCTTTTTAGATGCTAATAAATTAATTAAGGTTGATTTACCAATATTAGGAATTCCCACCACCATGACTTTTAACGGACGGTTTTTAATCCCACGTCTTGCATCACGCTCACGCCTTGGCTCACCTGCTTTTTCAATTGCATCCACAATCAACTTACGTGAGCTAGCTTTGGTTGCATCAATAAACAAGGTGTTTATACCTTGTACATCAAAATAGGTCTGCCAAACCTTCGTTTGTAGTGGGTCGGCTAAATCAGTTTTATTAAAAATATAAACTTTTAGCTTGTGTTGGGCTAAGGTTTGTAACATGGGATTTTCACTTGCCATAGGTATCCGAGCATCACGAAGTTCCACCACAATATCAATCGCCTTTAAATGCTCTTGCATTAAGCGATTGGCTTTTGTCATATGACCCGGAAACCAATTTATATTTGTTTTATTTTCCATGTTTATACCTCATTTCTTGAATCTTTTTAAAGATCATAATTAATTCAGTTTTGAATAGGTTCTTTATATACCTTTAATCCTTCTTTAATTAACATTTCAATC
>CAYXES010000017.1:0-8765 GCA_964464075.1 uncultured Erysipelothrix sp.
AAGGGTTATATCCACTTAGCGAAAGTGAAGCTTAAGAAACAACCTAATTTGATTAAGATTGGGATTACTGGTAGTTATGGGAAAACGACGACCAAGCATATTGTGTCTGATGTATTATCATCCAATTATTATACCTTGATGACACCGGCTTCCTTTAACACCCCCATGGGGATTACCATTACGATTCGTAATTATTTGAAGCCTTTGCATCAAGTCTTTGTGTGTGAGATGGGGGCGGATAAGGTGAATGACATTCAATACTTATCCAAGTTAGTTCAGCCTCAATTTGGGGTGGTTACCGCAATTGGTCCCCAACATCTCAATACTTTTAAAAGCTTAGATAATATTATTAATGAGAAGATGCGTTTGATTGAGAATTTACCCCTTTCAGGAGTTGGGGTTATTAATATGGATAATGAACATATTCGTAACTATCGGATTAAGAATAAATGTCTGATTTTAAGAGTTGGGATTGAAAGTGTGGATGTGGATTTTAGAGCGATTAATATTGAATATACCCCAGAGGGTAGTTTCTTTAAGGTACAGACTAAGGATAATGTGGTGGTGCCTTTTAAAACGAAGCTTTTGGGTCAACATAATGTTTTGAATATTTTAGTATCGGTTGCTTTAGCCAAACAGCTTGGGATTTCCTGGGAGGATATTCAAGAAGCGGTGGGTTCCATTCGTCAAATTAAGAATCGTTTAGAGCTCAAGAGTATGTTTGGGTTACGTTTTATTGATAATAGTTTTAACTCTAATCCGATTAGTGCGATGAATTCCATTAAGGTGTTGTCCATGATGCCTCAACGACGGATTATGATTACCCCAGGGATGATTGAATTGGGTGAGCATCAATATGAATATAATTATCAGTTTGGTTTTGCGATGAAAGATCATGTGGATATGGTGGTGTTGATTGGGAAAAATCAAACGAAACCGATTTATGAGGGTTTGCTGGCTTCTGATTTCAAGATGGATCAGGTCTTTGTGGTTGATTCCATGTTGGCGGCTTTTGATTTAATGAAGCAAAGGGCAAGTGGAGCCGATACGATTTTAATTGAAAATGATTTACCGGATGCCTTTTTACATTAGGTGAATCTTAGTTTTAAAGTTAGTCTTAATGCGTTATAATGGTACCGGAAGAAGGGATTTTTTTGCACTGGAAACAATATGCGATGAAGGTGTTGAGTATTTGTAAGATCGGCTTAAAGTATAGTGAAGATCCTTATGCCATTGAAAACTACCAGCAACTTCAAGCTTTAAGTAACAGTATGTTACAAGACAATGGAATTGAGTTTGATAAAGACAACTTTTATGAGCGGGATATTTATCCAACGCCTAATTTATCGGTTCGGGTTTTGATTTTAAATGAAGCGAATCAGCTTCTGATGGTCAAAGAACAATCGGATGGGAAATGGGCGGTGCCTGGTGGTTGGGTGGATGTTTTTGATAGCCCTAAGATTGCGGCGATTAGTGAAGTCAAACAGGAGACCGGACTTGATATAGAAGTGGTGCGATTGCTTGCAATTATGCAGCGTGAGAAATATAAAGATTATCCGACTTTAATTTCTGAAACGGTTCATTACTTCTTAGGGAAATATAAAGCAGGTGAGTTAAGACCCTCACATGAAACCTTAGAAGTAAATTATTTTGATTTAGATAAACTGCCGGAGTTGTCGAAGAAAACAACGAAGGTTGAGATAGAGCGGGCCTTAGCGGTCGCGATTAGTGGAAGTCATCCCTATTTTGAGTAAGGAGCATTGGTATGAAATTAACACTTGGTATTATGTTTGGAGGCCAATCAGTTGAACATGAGATTAGTATTATCTCGGCAATTCAAGCGATGGAGGCTTTGGATAAAGAGGCTTATGAAATTGTGCCACTTTATCTTTCAAAAGAATCACACTTATACAGTGGGGATGTTCTAAAGAATTTATCCGCCTATAAGGATTTAAAGAAGCTTGAGAAGATGGCGACTTTAGTTTCGATGGCGCGTATTAATAATCAAGTGGTGGTGAAGCCACTTAAAAAGTCCATGTTTTTTAAGAATCGCAATATTGATTTAGTGATTCCAATTGTCCATGGTCGCTATACTGAAGATGGTAGTGTAGTGGGTTTTTGTCAGACTTTGAAAGTTCCTTTTGTGGGCAGCGATGTGATTGCGGCGGCGATTGGACAGGATAAGGTCTTATTTAAGCATGTGTTAGAGAATTCAAAACTACCAATCGTACCTTGGTTTTATTTCTATAAACGTAAATATCTTCAAAATAAGGAAGCAATCTTAGCCCAGGCTAAGGCTTTAGGTTATCCTTTAGTGGTTAAACCGGCGACTTTAGGCTCATCCGTTGGGATAGGGATTGCACAAAATGATAAGCAATTGGTGGATGTGATTGAGAGTGCCATCATGTATGACCAAAAGATTTTGATTGAGAAGAAGATTGAGAATTTGCGGGAGATTAATTGTGCGACCTTAGAAGAGAAGGGAGACTATAAGGCTTCAGTTTGTGAAGAAGTCATGAAGCAGGATGAGATTTTATCCTATCGGGATAAATATCAATCGAAGTCTAAATCAAAGGGAATGGCTTCAACCTCACGGGTGATTCCAGCTGAAATCCCTGAAAGTTTAAAAGAACGGATTCAAAAGCTGGCGCTTTTAACCAGTGAAGTATTGAATGTGAGTGGAGTTGTGCGGATTGATTTTCTTTATGATGAAGGTGCGGATGAAGTTTATGTGAATGAAATTAATACTATTCCAGGATCATTAGCTTTTTATCTGTGGCAGGCGGAGGGGATTTCCTTTAGTGAGTTGATGGATCGTCTCATTCAGGCAGCCATTGCGCGGTTGCGGGAACAAGAACGGATGATTTCATCATATGATACCAACTTGTTGTCTTCATTTAAGAAGAGTGGAACCAAGCAATAGGGATACCAATGATTTCTATTTTTGATTTAACCCAAGCGGAATTTCTGGAGTTAATCCACCAGAAGGATATTGAACAACTTGCCTATTTAGCGCAGGAGATGCAGGTTGTTGATTTTGCGGATTTTTTAGAGGATGTTGGGATTGTTGAAACCATGTATGTTTTCCAGGTTATTCCTCAGGATAGGATGGCTTTGATGTTCTCTTATTTAAGTATTGAGAAGCAGAAGTTGATGATTCAAGCCTTTAGTGGGGAACAGATTCAAATGCTGTTGGCGCATTCTCAGTTTGATGATGTCGTTGACTTTTTAAATGAGATGCCTAGTGATATTGTTTTACGGGTTTTAAAGCATGCCACGAGTGAACAGCGTCATGAATTGGATATCTTATTAAGTTATCATCCGGATACGGCTGGGGCGCTTCTAACAACGGAGTACTTGGAAATTTTAGAAGATGATACAGTAGCGAGTGCGCTGGCTAAGGTGCGTGATCAAGGGCAGAGTGCAGCATCAATCAATACATGTTTTGTGGTGAATCATAATAATCGTCTTTTGGGGACGGTGCCTTTGAAGGAAGTTATGATTTCTGAAAAGGATGTTTTGATTGCGGATTTAATGGAGACCGATATTATTTCAGTCAATACAAAGGATGACCAAGAAACGGTGGTTCAAGTGTTTGTGCGTTATGACTTGGCGACGATTCCAGTTGTGAATGATCAATATCATTTGGTGGGAATTATTACAGCGGATGATGCGCTGGATGTTATTAGAGAAGAAGCGACTGAGGATATTTTGCGGATGGCATCTGTAGTTCCAGTGGAAGGCTCTTATTTGAACACATCGGTATTTGAGATGTTTAAAAGTCGGATTCCATGGCTTTTGATTCTGATGGTTTCAGCATCCTTTACCGGACATATTATTTCTAAAAATGAGACACTCTTGTTGTTGTTGCCATCCTTATATAGTTTTATACCGATGTTGATGGATACGGCTGGTAATGCGGGTTCACAAGCGAGTGCCATGGTTATTCGTGGGATTGTGGTTGATGATTTAAATATAAAAGATTACTATAAGGTTCTTTTAAAAGAGATGCAGTCTTCACTTCTAACGGGGTTTATTTTGTTTGCGATTAATACGTTGCGGATTATTATCTTTATGCCTAGTGTTTCACCAGGTGTTGCGATAGTGGTGTCATTGACCGTTTATTTGACCGTTATTTTAGCAAACTTAGTGGGTGGTTCTCTACCTTTGATTGCACTTATTTTTAAGGTGGACCCGGCTTCAATGAGTGGCCCAGTGGTTACAACCGTGGTTGATGGGATTGCCTTGATTGTCTACTTTTGGATTGCATCAGGCTTTATTGGAATGTAGGGAGGACGAATATGTTTGATATTGATCAAGTGAATGTTGATTTACTGAAGAAACTGATCAGTGAACGTAATATCAAAGTATTACGGACTCTTTTTGATGAGTTAAATACGGTTGACTTGGCGGAGATGGTCGCTCATTTAGAAAATGAGGAAATTTTGTTTTTGTTTAAAACCTTGCGGCGGGAAGTAAGTGCTGAGATTTTTACCTACTTACCCAGTGAGGATAAACAAAATGTGATTAAGTCCTTCACCAGTGGTGAGATTACAACCATGTTAGATAATTTATATTCGGATGATATTGTTGATTTCCTAGAGGAAATGCCAGCGAATGTGGTGCGACATGTATTGCTTGCTGCTAGTAAAGAACAGCGTGATGAGATTAATTTACTTTTATCCTATCCGCAAAATTCGGCGGGGTCACTCATGTCTTTGGACTTTGTGGAGCTTGAAGCTACGGATACCGTTGCGCGGGCTTTGATGAAAATTAAGGAACAGGGTAAAAAGGCTGAGACGATTAGTGTGTGTTACATCATTGATAAACAGCGTCAATTGGTGGGGACGATATCTTTACGGGAATTACTCTTTGCCCAAGATGATGAGTTAGTGTCTGAATTGATGGATTTGGATATGGTTTACATTGAGACACATGATGATCAGGAAGAAGTTGCGAAGGTCTTTGCGCGGTATGATATGAGTGTGATTCCAGTGGTAAATGATGAACTGCGTTTGATTGGGATTGTCACAGTTGATGATATTATTGATGTCGTTCAAGAAGAAGTTACTGAAGATATTCATAAGATGGCAGCGATTGTGCCGGTTGAGAGTTCCTACTTAGAGAGTAGTGTTTTTACAATTACCAAGAGTAGGGTGGCGTGGTTATTGATTTTAATGATTTCCGCAACCTTTACGGAGAATATCATTACGGGTTATGAAGATCGTTTAGCGATTATTCCAGCATTGGCGTATTTTATTCCGATGTTGATGAATACGGCGGGTAATGCGGGGTCACAAGCTAGTGCGATGGTTATCCGAGGGATTTCGATTGATGAGCTGTCGGTTAAGGATTACTTTAAGGTTTTACTTAAGGAATTAGAAGTTGCGATTTTATCGGGGGCGGTCTTGTTTGTTGCTAATATGATACGGGTTTACTTCTTTATGAATAGTGTTGATATGAAGTTGGGGTTGGTAGTTTCATCCACTTTGTTTTTTGTGATTGTGATGTCTAAGTTGATTGGAGGCTTGTTGCCATTGATTGCGAAGTCACTGAATCAGGACCCGGCTGCGATGGCGGCTCCTTTAATCACAACCATTGTGGATGCTTTGGCTTTGTTAATTTACTTTGCTTTAGCGATTACCTTCTTACAAATTATTTAGAGGTTTGTTATAATATAAAAAAAGGAGAGCGATATGAGTACACCACATAATAGTGCAGTAAAAGGGGATATTGCGAAGGTTGTTTTGATGCCTGGTGATCCTTTGCGTGCCAAGTTTATTGCTGAGACGTTTTTAGAAGAGGTTGTCCAATTTAATGCGGTTCGCAATATGTTTGGATATACCGGTTTATATAAAGGTCAGAAGGTTTCGGTTATGGGTTCCGGAATGGGAATGCCTAGTATTGGGATTTATTCCTATGAACTTTATAACCAATATGGAGTAGAGAGTATTATTCGAGTTGGTTCGGCAGGAGCTTATACGGATGAGATTGATCTTTTTGATGTGGTTTTAGCGGATAGTGCTTATAGTGAGTCGAGTTTTGCGAAGACCGCATTTGATTATGATGAAGATATTTTTGAACCTTCCATGCTTTTAAATGATAAATTAAAGGCGAGTGCGAAAGTATTGGGAATTCCGATTATTGAGGCGCGCATTCATTCGAGTGATGTGTTTTATCGGGATGGGGGCGTTACCTTCCAAGAAATTTTTGAAGAAACGGGTTCGGTGTGTGTTGAGATGGAATCCTTTGCCTTGTTTGCGAATGCAAAGAAGCTTAATAAACATGCGGCTTGTATTTTAACGATTTCTGATTCATTAGTTACCCATAAAGTGACGAGTGCGGATGAGCGTCAAAATTCATTTACTCAAATGATGGAAATTGCGCTTAATGCCGCAATCACAGAATAAGTAAAAAGTGGTGGATGCCAAATCTTTAGGATGTAAGGATTTGGCTAAACCTTAATAAAGGTAGAGCTTAGGGTTTTAGTGCGGTTTTAGCTGAAAAGGGGCTTTAGGGTATTGCACAAAAGTGTTTGCTATGGTAACATAAAAAGGCGCTAATGTTTAAGCGCAGGGGTTGGAGATGTACTCAAGAGGCTTAAGAGGTGCCCCTGCTAAGGGTATAGGTCGGGAAACTGGCGCGTGGGTTCAAATCCCACCATCTCCGCCATTTGAAAGCTTTATTAACGGTCCAGTGGTGTAGCGGTTAACATGCCTCCCTGTCACGGAGGAGATCGCGGGTTCGATCCCCGTCTGGACCGCCATTATTATGCAGGTGTAGTTCAATGGTAGAACACGACCTTGCCAAGGTTGATACGGGGGTTCGATTCCCCTCACCTGCTCCATTTTATCGACAACCCCCGTTGGTTGTTTTTTTTGAGATTGTTATTATTTCTTGATTATGGTATAAAGTATGTGCAGAAAAGAGAAGCAATTATGAATTTACAGATTTTAAAAGAGACAAACTTAAAGAAATTTAATACCTTAAGACTCGATGTGGTGGCACATACTTGTTATGTACCTTTAAATAGTGAAGGACTCAAAGAAGCGATTGCCTTAGCTGAAGGTAAGCAGTTAGTTTTGATTGGTAATGGTTCAAATATATTGTTCACAAAATCATATTATGATGAATCCTATGCCTTTTTAGTGATGCATCGGATGGATAATATTGAGATTGTGGGTAATGAGATTATTGTGGAGTCCGGAGTTAAGATGCATGATCTTGCCTGGTTTGCCATGGATCATCAAATTGGTGGTTATGAGTTTACCGAAGATATTCCAGGAACCTTAGGGGGCTCCTTAATGATGAATGCCGGACAATGGGAGTTTACTATTGGTCAGTATGTGCGTTGGGTGAGTATCTATAATCTAGATAGTCATAAAGTTCAAAAAATTATACCGGATGATGATTTCTTTACCTATCGTTATTCTCGCTTTAATGAAATTAATTGCATTGTATTAGAAGTTGGATTAAATATCCAAACTGGTGAATATAATGATATCTTTTATCGGATGATGGATTTTAAAAAAGAACGCTATATGAAACAACCGCGTAACTATCCTAATGCAGGTAGTGTCTTTAAACGTCCTTATAAGAATGGGGAGAGTTTATTTGTCTGGCGCTTATTTGATGAAGTTGAATTGCGTGGTTTCCAAATGGGTGGTGCTAAGATTTCAGAAAAGCATCCTGGATTTATCATTAATGTTGATAATGCGACCCCCACGGATTGTGTGAATTTAATTAATGAAGCGAAGCGGCGGGTGAAAGAGCGTTTCGATGTGGATTTAGAATTAGAATGGCGTGTAATTGAATAAATGACCTTAGGGTCATTTTTTTTAGGTTAGGGTATTTTCAAAATCCTTCAAATAATAAATAGTGATGGTATAATACAAACGAGGTGAAGTGTATGAACAAAAGTGATATTGGGGTCATTGGAATGGCCGTTATGGGGAAGAATTTAGCGTTGAATTTTGTGGATCATGGTTATCGGGTTTCGATTTTTAATCGTACGACATCGGTGGCACAAGCGGTTGCGGATGAAAACCCAAGTGAGAATTTAGTGTTTAATGAAACGTTGGCAGAATTTGTCGCGTCATTAAAGAAACCACGTAAGATTTTAATTATGGTACAAGCGGGGAAGGCGGTTGATTTAGTGATTGACCAACTTTTGGAGTTTGTGGAAGCTGATGATATTTTAATGGATGGAGGTAACTCTTATTTTGAGGATACCCAACGTCGTTATTTTTACTTAAAGGAAAAAGATATTGCCTTTATTGGTTTAGGTGTATCTGGGGGTGAAGAGGGGGCTCGTTTTGGGCCAGCTTTGATGCCTTCCGGTGACTGGTCAGTTTATGAACAGGTGGGGCCGATGTTTCAGGCGATTGCGGCTAAGGCCAATGGCGAAGCTTGTGCGCCCTATATTGGTAAAGAAGGTTCCGGTCATTTTGTGAAGATGGTCCATAATGGTATTGAGTATGGTGATATGCAGCTGATTCGTGAAGCTTACAGTCTTTTAAAAGAGGCGGTGGGTTTATCAGCAGATGAGTTAGCGGATGTCTTTACCCAATGGAATGTGGGTGAACTTAATAGTTATTTAATTGAGATTACTTCCAAGATTGTGAATTTTGAAGATCCGTTGGGAGAAGGCTTACTTTTAGATAAGATTGTGGATGTGGCGAATCAAAAGGGGACTGGGAAGTGGACTTCGATGCAGTCCTTGGAATTGAATGTGGATGCATCCGTTTTAACGTCTGCGATTTATG
>CAYXES010000017.1:8865-16863 GCA_964464075.1 uncultured Erysipelothrix sp.
ATGCAGTCCTTGGAATTGAATGTGGATGCATCCGTTTTAACGTCTGCGATTTATGGTCGTATTATGTCGGAATCCTTGCCTTTAAGAAGTCAGGCGCAAGATCTTTATCAGCATTTAAAAGTAAAAGCTAGTTTAAGTAAAGAATGGATTACTAAGCTTGAGCATGCCCTTTATGCGGCTAAGATGATTGCCTATGCACAAGGTTTTGATTTATTGAGTAAGGCAAATCTTGCGTATCAATGGGATTTAAATATGGCGGATATAGCAAAGGGTTGGCGGGCAGGTTGTATTATTCGGGCTAAGTTCTTGGATAAGATTGCCAGTGCTTATCAAAATAATAAAGATTTAGAACATTTACTATTTGATGATTATTTCAAGGAAAAGATTATGGCTTATATTGGTGATCTAAGAGAAGTGGTGGCCTTTGCCTTGTCTAATGGTTATCCGGTGAATGCTTTTGCGAATGCGATTACTTATTTTGATGCCTTTACTTCGAAAGCTTCTTATGCGAATCTAATTCAAGCTCAAAGGGATTTCTTTGGAGCACATTCATTTAAGCGAATTGATAAAGAAGGTGATTTTCATGGCGGTTGGTAAGCAACCAATGTTATTGACCATCTTTGGTGGTACCGGCGATTTAACGTATCGTAAATTGTTACCGGCTTTGTATAATCTGATGGCAACCAAAACCTTACCGTCTGATTTAAAGGTTTTTGTGGTAGGACGACGCGATTATACCAGTGAATCCTATGGGGAATTGATTAAGCCCTGGATTAAGGAGCATGCGCGGTTACCTTTTAGTGATAATATTTTTGTGGCACTTTTAAAGCATATTGAATATGTGAAAATGAATTTTACCGTTAAAGAGGATTATCAATTACTACAGAAAATTTATGAACAGTATCCTAATGCTCAGCATTTGTATTACTATGCGGTGGCACCTGAGTTTTTTGGGACGATTTCTAAATATTTGCGGGATTGTGAGTGTATGCTTGATTCAAGTACCCATCAGGTTTTAATTGAAAAACCATTTGGGGTGGATTTGGAATCAGCGACACTTTTAGACAAAAAATTACTGGAAGTCTTTGATCGGGATAGTATTTATCGCATCGATCATTATTTAGGTAAGGAAATGATTCAGAATATCTTTACCATACGTTTTCAAAATATGCTTTTCAAACAAGTTTTTAATAAGGAAAGCATTGATTATATCGCGATTACCGCATCCGAAACGGTGGGAGTGGAGACGCGGGGTGGCTATTATGATCAAACTGGGGCTTTGAAGGATATGGTTCAAAACCATATGTTCCAGATTTTATCGATGGTTTTAATGGATGAGCCACTTGAGAATGATATTCATAGTTTCTTTAAGCATCAGAGTGATATTATTAAGCGTTTGCGTTTTATGGATGAACAATCCATTGGTGAACAAGTGATCTTAGGTCAATATGATGCGGGTGAGATTGAAGGGGAACCGGTGGTTTCTTATCATGATGAACCTCATATTAAGGCTGATTCTAAAACAGAGACTTATGTGGGTTTAAAGCTGTTTGTGGATCATCCTTTATTTGAACAAGTACCGATTTATGTACAAACCGGTAAGCGGATGGATGTGCGTTCTACTGAGGTTTTAGTGGTGCTTAAGCCATTAAATAATCAGCCACCAAATGTATTAACCTTGAGAATTTCACCGGATGAGGGGGTTTATTTTACGATTAATGCGAAGAAACCTGGTAATAGTCAGGATGTGATTTCGGTTTCCATGGATTTTTGTCAGTCTTGTGTTTATGAAAACCGAATTAATACGCCAGAAGCTTATGAGCGTTTACTGTTTGGGGCCTTTAATAAGGACTTAACCTTGTTTTCAAATTGGGCGATGGTGGAGGCTTCCTGGGCTTACATTGATCATTTACTAGCTCTGATTAAGAAGCATGATATTAAACCATTGCCTTATCAGGCGGGAAGTTTTGGGCCTGATGCACTGAAGGATTTTTTACCAGCTAGTTATTTTGATTATCGTACGATAGAGTGAGGATAACATGATGAAAGTTGCCTTTGTGTATGATTTTGATAAGACTTTAAGTCCCAAAGATATGCAGGAGTTTGGGTTACTCGCAAAGTTGGGTTATGCCATTCCGCGTGATTTTTGGCAGGAAGTGGATGCCTTCGCGCGTGTTCATGAGATGGATCGTATCTTAGCTTATATGTACATGTTGATTGAGAAGGCTAAGCTTAAGGGTATTGAATTGACACAGACTTTTTTGAAGGAACATGGCACTCATATTGAGCTATTTGATGGAGTCTTAGAGTGGTTTGATTTAATTAATGGTTATGGCAACAAACTTGGGTTAGATATTGAACACTATGTGATTTCGAGTGGGTTAAAATCAATGATTTCAACGACACCAATTGCGGATGAGTTTAAGCATATTTTTGCCTGTGAGTATGTCTATGACGATGAGGGTCGTATTTTATGGCCATCATTAGCGATTAATTATACGATGAAGACCCAGTTCTTATTTCGAATCAATAAGGGTTTGTTTGATTTAGTGGATGATCTACAGGTTAATGAGCCGATTCCGCATGGACAGCGTCCAATTCCTTTTGAGAATATTATTTATATTGGGGATGGGATTACGGATGTGGCTTCCATGAGTGTGGTTTTAGATCATGGGGGATCAGCTTTTGCGATTTATGATCCCCAATCAGATCAAAGTGTAAAGAGTGCCAAGCAACTTAAGCAACATGGTCGGGTTGATGAGATATTTGTGGCTGATTTTAGCTGGCATAGTCCCTTGTTTACCTACATGTGTCAGGTGCTTGATTTAATTGGTGGTAACCGGGCATTATAATTGAACTTTAACTTGTTATAAATTATGATATATACACAAGTTAATGTGGTATGAAAACAGAGAAAACCGAAGGTGTTTTTTCTGTTTTTTTACTCAAGGAGGATGTTATGAAAGACATTATTATTATTGGTGCTGGTATCATTGGAGGCACAATTGCTTACGAGCTGGGTAAGTATGATTTGGATGTATTGGTACTTGAGAAGGCAGCTGAAGCGGGTACGGATGTGACACGTCACAACTCTGCCATTATTCATAATGGTACGGATCCTAAAGCGGGAACCCTAAAAGAAAAGTATAATATTGAAGGTTCTAAGATGTATGAAGCGTATGCCAAGGAATTGAATGTTCCTTATAGAAAAGTAGGAGCCTTTGTGTTAGCGACTCATCCTGAAGATCGTCCGCATCTAGAAGAGTTGATTGAAAATGCGAAAGCGCGGGATGTGTTTGTGGAGCTTTTGACTAAGGAAGAAGCCTTAGCATTAGAGCCGAATTTATCGGATGATGTGATTGAAGTGTTGAATATGCCAACGGTTGCGATTGTGGAGCCGGCTTTAATGGCACAACATGCAATCGCTAAGGCGATTGAAAATGGAATTAAAGTTAACTTTAATGAAACCGTAAAAGATATTAAGAAGCTTGATGAAGGCTTTGAAGTGATTACGGATAAGGGAACCTATCAAACAAGAGCGGTTGTGAATGCGGCTGGTTTATTTGCGCCTGAAATCGAGAAGATGGTTTCTGAACCGACCTTTGAACTTCACTTTATTCGAGGTGACTATATTATGTTATCTTCGGAAGCTATGAGTATGTCTTCCCGCGTGCTTTATCCAACCGCCGGGCCTAAGGGTAAAGGGGTACTGGTTGTACCAACCGTTCATGATGCGATGCTGATTGGACCAACTGCAGTGGAAGTTTATTCACCAGAAGATGATTCTTGGACCCCTGCAGCGATTGATGACATTAAGGAGAAAATGCCTTTCTTGCTTAAGCATGTGCCTTATGAGTTAGAAATCATGAAAGTTTCTGGTATTCGTCCAAAGGCAAGTCATAATGATTTCATTATTGAAGAGAGTCCTCATGTTAAGAATTTCTTCAATTTAGCGGGTATTGATTCACCGGGAGTTTCAGCGGCACCTGCAATTGCGACTGATTTTGTCCATCGGATCTTAAAAAACAAACTTAATTTCTAATTTAATGCACTAAGCTCTCGATTTTTTGATATGATGAAATCGGAAAGGGTGTGGTTGGGTGTTTGATATAATTCAACGTCAGATCTGTATTCCGGTGGTTCCCACTATGAAACGTCTGGAACAGTTTTTAATGACAGACTTATCAACCTGCTTGCTTCAAGATATTCATATATCCCTGTTAGCGGATATTATTAGTACCTTGCATATGCATGAGCGTAAAGCTTTGGTTCATATTGATATGATCAATGGGGTATCGTCTGATGAGTATGGGACTGAGTATGTCACGCAGAAGCTAAGGGCGGATGGGATTATTTCATCAAAATCAAAGATTATTGAAACAGCGAAGCGAAATAAGAAGATTGCGATTCAACGTATGTTTTTGATTGATTCAAAATCAGTGGATCGTGGTATTGAAATGCTTTTACGGTCTAAACCAGATATGGTGGAAGTGATGCCAGCGATTGCATTTCGGATTATCCCTTCAATAAAAGAGCGCTTAAAAATTCCGATTATCGGAGGTGGTTTGCTTAAAACCAAGGCTGATATTGAAAATGGATTGAAGGCTGGATGTGTTGCTTTTACGGTAAGTGATTTAGATCTGTGTAAAGAAGTATGTAAAGGAAAATAAAGCGTTGTAACCCAACGCTTTAGTTTGCCGTTTTATAAAAGTGAAGCGAAGGAGGAAGTGATGAGTTTACCAAAATGTGTTAATTGTGGTGAGGATTTCACCTACCTGGATGGTCAGTTGTATGTCTGTCCTATGTGTTTTCATGAGTGGAGTGATGCCTCAGTAGAAGAAGTTGTGATTAGGGATGTCAATGGGAATGAGTTGGTTACTGGAGATAGTGTGAGTGTAATTAAGGATTTAAAGATTAAGGGGTCACCTAATCTAAAACAGAATACGACCATTAAGAATATTGTCTTACGTCCTGATCATGATGAGAATGTTATGTGTAAGGTGGATGGGTATGGAACCCTCTATCTGAAGTCGGAATTCTTAAAGAAAATTTAATCAATCGCAAGGTTGGTTTTATTTTATCACAGTTTTAGCACTTATCACTTGACAGTGCTAAAAAGTTTGTTATAATAGAAATGTAAGTTAGCACTCTATCATGTCAAGTGCTAGAAAATAGGAGGTAAGTATGAGACATAACGTGATTAGACGAACACCAAACACTTTATTAGATGACTTATTCAATGATGATTTCTTTTTCCCAAGATTGAGTTATCAAACCAATATCGATGTCTACCAACAGGACAATAATTATTTTGTTGAAGTTGATTTACCGGGTTACAAACGGGAAGATATCGATGTAGAATTCATTGATGATGTTTTAACCATTAAGGCACAACAGCAAGAAGAGCAAGAGCAGACCCAGAAGAAATACTACTATCGTAGTCGTAAGTCATCTGAGTTCATGCGTCAAATTCGCTTTTCTAATATTGATAAGGATCAGATTGATGCCCAGTTCAATGAAGGGGTATTAAGCGTTAAATTGCCAATCAAGATTCATGAAGAAGTCGTTAATAAGATTGAGGTGAAGTAAACAAAGGGGATGCCCTTTGTTTTTATTTCACCTAAGGTAGTGTATAATGAGGATGAGGAAGACCTATGAAAATTACAGCAAATCGTTTTTATAAAAACACCAGAAAGCTCGTTTTATTTCGGGGGATTCGCTATTACCAAGAAAAGCGAGCGGTACTTGAAAAACAGGTGGATCGCACCTATTATTTTGATGTGCAAGGAGAGAAAAACATGTATCATGTGGTTTTAAACATTGCCGATGATGATACGATTGTGTTTGCATCCTGTGACTGCCCTTATTCGGAGGCAGGTTATTGTAAGCATCAAGTAAGTGCGATTTTGGATGTTTTGGCGCAAGAAGATCGTCTTGATTTGAATGATTTACAAAATAAAGAAGGTCTGAAGGAGAAACATGCTTCTAAGGTGGCTCCTAAGGGATGGAGTCCCGAGGATTTTAAAAAGCTACAGGAGTTTAATGTGGCGGATTATTTGAATTCTTTTACCCGTGAGGAGCTTATGTTTTTAATGATTAATTATATGAAACAAGATATGAAGTTATTTATGTATTTGTTTCATCATTATATTGTGGAGTTAGAGCGGATTAAGATTAAAGATTGGAGTTAAGGTGTAGGGATACTGAAGGAGGCGCTTTGTGGAATCCATTATAAAAATTAAACCAATATTTAAAGAGAAGATTTGGGGTGGCACGCGGTTAAAGGAGAAATACAACTTTGATATTCCCTCGGACACAACCGGTGAGGTGTGGGCGGTAGCTGCCCATCCAGAAGGGGATTGTCAGATTGAGGGTGGTCTATTTGATCAAGAGTATTTGAGTGATGTGTATCATCATAATCGTGAGCTTTTTGGAGGTTGTCAAAAAGATGAGTTTCCCCTTTTAGTGAAGATTATTGATGCCCAAAAAGATTTGAGTATTCAGGTTCATCCGGATGATAGTCATGCTCAGTCTTTAGCATTACCTCATGGTAAGGCAGAAGCGTGGTTGATTTTAGATACCGCCGATCGGGGTGAAGTGATTGTAGGGCATACCTGTCAAACTAAGGCAGAGTTAGCCCAGGTTTTGTATAATCCAACCAGCTATGATTGGTTACAGCGTTTCCCAGTGCGGCCCAATCAGTTCTACTATCTACCCGGTGGTACGGTGCATGCGGTGGGTGCAGGAACCATGGTTTATGAAATTGAACAAAACTCCAATATCGCTTATCGGATTTATGACTATGAGCGTTTGGAAGGAGTTGAAAAGCGGGAGCTACATTTAGATAAGGCATTGCATGCCATTACGGTTCCTGATCGTAAACAAGAAGCCATTCCCCAACGGATTATTACTTCCACGATGACGCATACCTTATTCTTGCGTTCACCTTACTTTGTGGTACAAAAATATGAGTTTGATTTTAAGACCACCATTGAACAAAACCAAATGTTTATGATTATTGGTTTCTTAACCGATGGTAGTATTAATGGTATTGAAGCTAAGGCTGGTGATCATTTTATTGCCTTAAATTCTTGCGAGTCCTTGACTTTCTGTCCTGGCTCTACCATTATCACAACCCATATCCCTAAAAATAGCGTTGAATAAACCTTAGATAGATCATTAAAATCAGGAGTGCAAACTCCTTTTTTTGTGCGGTTTAGTTTGACTGTTGAAATAATAAGGTATCAAGGATAGAATAAGACAGAAAGCAGGTTACTATGATTGATACAATTTTGTTTGATTTAGATGGGACGTTACTTCCCATTTCAATGGATGAGTTTATAAATTTATATTTTAGTGGCTTAGCCCATCATTTTAAAGATATGGTAGAACCCCAACAATTGATTTCTATGATTGGGGCAGCCTTTGATGTGATGGTCAATGATACGCAGCCAATAACGAATGAAGTGGTCTTTATGGATGCTTTTGAAAAGTATCTTGAAGATGGTGAGCTAGAGCTTTACCAGGCACGCTTTATGGATTATTACCAGCATCATTTTGATGACATAAAAGCAATCGTGAAACCTAATCAACAGATACAAGCTGCGGTAGAACTTTTAAAGGCTAAGGGTTATCAGATGATTGTGGCAACCAATCCATTATTTCCAGAAATCGCGATCTTAAAGCGAATTGCCTGGGCTGGTTTTGATGCGGAAGACTTTATTCATGTTACCACGTATGAAAAGAGCCACTACGCAAAACCATATGTGCAGTATTATGAAGCTATCTTAAAGGATAATGATCTAGTCGCTGATCAGTGTTTGATGGTGGGTAATGATCCGCTAGAGGATATGGTTGCATCACGTTTAGGTCTTAAGACCTATTTGATTGAGGATCATATAGTTGAGCGGGATGAGCATGAGCATGCGGATTATAAAGGATCCTATGATGATTTTTATGAATTTGTAAAGGGTTTACCAAACCTAAAGAAGGAGAAGA
>CAYXES010000018.1:0-16752 GCA_964464075.1 uncultured Erysipelothrix sp.
GTATCAACTTCCATATCAAAATGTTCCGCAAACGATTGAGCTAGTTCCCACTTCTTAGTTTCTTTTAAATTAAGTGGTGGTAAAAAAGTAATCATGAGTTGTTCTTGATTGGTAACCAGCATTTCCATGTTACGATCCATAATCTCTCCCCGTGGGGCTGAGATATTGTAAAGACGCCGGGTATAATTATCTAAACTTTGTTGGTAGTATTCTTGTTTCACAATTTGAATCTGATAAAAACGAAACAAAATGGCACTTAAACCTAGAACCATGACTAAACCAAAAATTTGTAACCTGAAAACGATGGATTTCTGTAAATCCATTTTTTTAAATAAAGTGTCACGATTTTCACGTGGCTTTTGTTTGAGATTAAAAAGTTTTTTACTCATGATTTTAAATTGGACGTTTATCGCCAATCCTCAAACTGTCCATTTCTTAACATTTGAATTTCCTTTTTGTAAGGAGCTTGATCTTCCACATAGGGAGACTCTAAAATCTTTACTAAATCCGGTAGCTTAGGATGATTCACTATCTTTAACAATGCATCAAAGCCAATTTTACCATAACCGATATTTTCATGCCGGTCTTTTTGTGCACCTCTTTCATTTTTAGAATCATTAATATGAATCACAGAAAGGTACTCTAAACCAATAATACGATCAAATTCAGCCAGAATTGCATCAAAATCAGTAACATTATAACCCGCATCATGGATATGACAAGTATCCAAGCAAACTGAGATGCAGCTTTTATTATTGACCCCATTAATTAAGTAAGCTAATTCTTCAAAACTACGGCCAAGTTCACTACCCTTACCAGCCATAGTTTCTAAAGCGATTGAAATATCTTCTTCTTCATCTAGAACCATGTTTAAACCTTTAATGGCTTGATCTAAGCCAGCTTCAACCCCTGCCCCAACATGAGCACCAGGATGGAGCACCATAATTTTGGTATTAAAGGCTTTAACTCGTTTTATTTCAGAACTTAAGAAGGACGTTGCCAGTTCAAAGGTTTCCGCTTTAATAGAATTCGCTAAATTGATGATATAAGGAGCATGCACAATAATACGATCAGATCTTAAGTCATGCTCATCCATTAACTTTAAACCAGCTTCAATATTGAGCTTATCAATATCCCTACGACGCGTATTTTGTGGGGCACCAGTATAAATCATCAAGGCATTACTACCATAAGATAAAGCTTCTTTAACTGAACCAAGAAAGTAATCAGGTGCTTTTAAACTCACATGGCTACCGATAATCATGAGTTCTCACTCCTTTTTTTAGCCTTAGCTCGTTCTTTTTGTTGTTCCTTAATCTTAGTCTTAATCATTGCTCTTCTTTTCTTCTGGTAATATTTATCAATCTGTTGTTTTTCTTGCTTACGATAATTAGGTTTAACCCGTTTTCTTTTCCCTTTAATCTTAGAAATTGCCTTTTTATCCTCAGCATCTAAGGGTTTTTGTCTAAACTTAAAGGGTCTTAAGGTTAGTAGTTGATTGTTTTTGACCTCAAGGTGCTCAAATTGGATTTTCTCTTTTTCTAAAACACTTACATTGTGTTGATCACTATCATTTACTAGTAAAAGACATACACCATCTTTACCAGCTCGCCCTACCCGACCGGCACGATGTTTAAAGTAACTTAGTTCTTTAGGAAAACCACAAGAAATCACATGGCTTAGAAATTCAAAGTCTAAGCCTCGGGCCGCAATATCAGTCGCAACGACAAAAGGTGTTTTTAATTGAATAATTTTTGAAATAGCCAACTTACGTTGGGCAGTATTCAAATCCTTATGTAATTCAACACAATCAATCCCCTCAGCCCGCATTTGATGCGCTAAATCAACCACTTCTTCTTTAGTATTTAGAAAGATTAAACACTGAGTTGGATTAAGCAGTGGTAGTATTTCCATCACTTTCTCACTGTAGGTTAAGTGTTTGGTGTGTAATAGTTGATAATGAATCTTAGGATTGAAAACTTGATCATCAAAGACTTGAATATTCTTTGAATGGCTTAAATATTTATTTAAAAATGGTTGTAAGGCAACTGGAATCGTTGCGGAAAAGACCAAAGTCTGTAAATGAGGATCAAGATTAGATAACAAACGATCACAGTCTTCAATAAAGCCCTGATCCACAAGCATATCGGCTTCATCTAATACGATGATCGATGCAGTATGAAGCGCTAGATAGCCCTTATCCAAGTATAAATCATTTAATCGACCAATCGTACCAATCACGACTTGAGCGGGTTCGCTACTTGCACTACGTTTTTCGCCGCCCACAAAGAGTTTGACTTTAATCCCATCAAATTCTTGCGCTAATTCCAAGGCAAAGCGATGAATTTGAAAAGCAAGTTCACGGGTTGGTGCCACAATGATGGCTTGGGTTACTGGTCTTTTTGTTAACTTTGAAAAGATCCCAAATAAATAGGCATGCGTTTTACCAGTTCCAGTCGGAGAATTCACAATTAAATTACGATTCTTTAATACTTCCGGTATCACCTTTTGCTGGACATTGCTTAGTTTCACAAAGCCAGCAGCATCCATCATGGTATCCAATTGATTACTTTTTGACATACATTCACCCCGTTCTTGCTGCTTCTAATCGTTTTATGCGTTCTTTAATAAGTTTACTTTTACTATGTTCGCTAGGTATTTGAGCTAAAATACCCTTATTTATGGAAATTAAGTGCTCACAATAATCATTAAATGGTGGCACTTTATACTTTAGAAGGATGGGACCCATTAAAATCTCATCCTGAGTTAAGTGATATGGGTGTGGACGATACTGAACCTTCATCATCGGATAATAGAAGTCATCATAGACCACTTTTTCATCGAGTATGTGTAATTGATGGACCATTAAGAAGTCTCTTAATTGATCCACATGCGTATTGGATTGAATAATCATATACTTGAGATTCTTAATCGTTTCATAATGCTTACTAATAATCTGACTAATAGTTTCAAAACCAAGTCCCGCAATGACCCACCCATCACTTGTATGATAGGGATGTTGATCTACTTCAAGACTAAGGGTTATTTGATTGGTAACCCCATACTCTGCGATCACTTTCTCAGCTTGTTTTAGCGGTCCTTCTTTATTATCGACACCAAAAGCTTTAGTTATCTTTTGATCTTTAACTAAAGCAGTAATTAAATAAGCATGATCAGTCCCGATATCCGCTATGACATCATTAGCTTCAATCCAATCATAAATGGCTGCTAAACGCTTGGATAGCAGTTTATCCCTTATCAACAAAATCCTTCAACCTCTTTGATCGAGTTGGGTGTTTTAATTTTCTTAAGGCTTTGGCTTCAATTTGACGAATCCGCTCACGGGTCACATTAAACTCACGCCCCACCTCTTCTAAGGTGCGCGTACGACCATCATAAAGCCCAAAACGTAGACGTAAGACTTTCTCTTCCCGTTCGGTTAAACCTTGTAGAACCAGGTTAATTTCATCCTTGAGCATTTGATTATTCGCATACTCATCGGGTGACATGGCATCTTTATCTTCAATAAAGTCACCTAAGTGAGAATCATCTTCTTCCCCAATGGGTGTTTCTAAAGAAACCGGCTCCATGGCAATCTTTTGAATTTCTCTTACTTTTTCAGCCGTAATATTCTCCATCTTGGCCGCGATTTCTTCCGCGGTTGGATCACGTCCAAATTCTTGAACGAGTTGACGTTGAATACGTGTTAATTTATTAATGGTTTCAACCATATGAACTGGAATACGAATGGTACGGGCTTGGTCCGCAATAGCACGGGTAATGGCTTGACGAATCCACCAGGTTGCATAAGTTGAAAACTTAAAGCCTTTGGTGTGGTCAAACTTCTCAACCGCTTTAACCAGGCCCATATTACCTTCTTGAATCAAGTCTAAAAACAACATACCCCGCCCTACATACTTTTTAGCGATAGAAACCACTAAACGTAAGTTTGCTGAGATTAGAACCATCTTAGAGGCATTACCATCAATGCGAGTTTCTCTAAGTGAAATTACTTTTGAGCGTAGTTCATCATTCTCAACATTGGCTTCAAGGTAATCTTCTTTCGCCTCAATGCTTTCATAGGCTGGATCTTCCTTTAAATCAGGATACAGCTGTTCAAACATGTTGATAGTAAACTCAGTCGCATCCACCCCATCTTGAATCCGCCGAGCAATCTCAGGCTCATCCGCAGGGTCAATTAAGTTAACCCGACCAATTTCCTTAAGATACATCTTAACTGGATCATTAATACGAACCGTTGGGGTGTTTGAAAGTTGAGCGTGATAATCACTTAAATCAACGATATTCTCTTCTTCCTCATCTTCCACACTCTCATCATCTAAAAAGTCCAACTCATCAGCTGGTTCGGCTTCTTTTTCCATATCCACATCGTCATCATCATCAGAAACCAAATTTACCTTATTATTCTTAAAGTATAAGAATAAATCTTCAATGGAATCATCATCCATGTCTAAATGCGAACACGCATCCAATACTTCACTTTCATAGATTTGTTTCTTGGTTTTAGAAAGCTCTAGAAACTCAGCTTTAATATCCGCTAATGTCTTATATTTTGTCATAAACACCCTCCTTTTGTTTGAGTTGTTGAATTTCCTGCAAGGTTTCAATCATTTGATTAATATACTTGGCTTTGGCTTTGGGATCAATACTTTGAGCCGCTAAACCCTTAAAGTTGTTGGCTTTATCTTCCATGACCTTTAGCTTGACATGAAACATGGCATCATTTAAGGCTTTAAGGTTTATTTCCTTAGGAAATAAAGGCCATTCTAATAAATTCATTAGAAACTTATCCAGCCCTTTAGCTTGAGCCATTGAAATGATATCCGCAATTTCAATGTAATCATCATGGCTGCGATAAAGACTAATAAGAAGCATGGCTGAAGCTTGCGCTAGCTCATGGCTTAGATAGCCAAGTTCATTTTGAAAGAGATTAGCAGCCTGTTTGGATAAAATCATTTGTGCTAAAATCTCTTTTTCATAAATTGGCACCATAAAGTCCTTCTGCGGTGCCCTGTTTACTATTCTATCATGTTTTGTACGCTTCGTACTTAAGGTCGCATTATAGAGCTCATATTCATCAAAGCCACTAATCATGGCTAAGAGCTTGGAAAAATGCTGTTTATCAAGATTGTCATCCAATTGCTTGATATAGCCCAACATCTTATTGACATAGGTTTTCTTTTGATTGTAGTTATCAAGATTGTAAATACTTTGATAATATTTAAGGCTAAATTCCAGCCAGTGAATTCGTTTTTCCACTAAATCAAGTAAAGCTTCTTTACCGGCTCTTTCAATCACATCATCGGGGTCTTCATCTTTATCAAAGGTTATGACCTCAACCGTAAGCTTATAAGGCAACAATAAATCAATGGCTTGTTGGATGGCGCTAAGACCAGCGTCATCCCCATCAAAGGATAAAACCACATGCTGACTTAACTTACGAATGGTTTCAATCTGGGATTTGGTAAAGGCCGTTCCTAAGGGTGATACCACCGGTAAAACCCCGGCTTTATAATAGGCAATCACATCCATGACCCCTTCCACCACAATCACATAACCGGCTTTCTTAACTGCTTCTCTAACTTGATGTACATTGTATAAGATTTGAGACTTAATGTATAAATCAGTCGTTGCGGTATTGATATATTTGGCTTGATTATTATCAAGAGCACGACCGGAGAAACCAATTAACTGGCCATGATAATTACGAATAGGAAAGGTAATCCGATTCGCAAAGACATCAAAGACTTGCCCATCGTAATTATTAACCACATTCACATCCACCATGGTAGCAAGATTATAGTGTTTGGCTTGTAGAAAAGCCGATAATACCTGATTAGGAGGATTATAGCCAATTTCAAAGGTATCAATCAATTCCTTATTGATACCACGCTGATTTAAATATTCCTTAATCGCTAAACCATCACTAGCTTGCAGTTGATATTTTAAAAACTGATTGGCTTGATCCAACACTTCATATTGAAGTTTGAATTTTTGATCAACCACTTTGGTTTCACTTTTATACTCACTTAAATCAATATTTACTTCATTGGCGACCTTAATGACCGCATCCACAAACGAGATCTTCTCATAATCGCTCACAAAGCTAAAAACATTCCCCCCTGCATGACAAACAAAACACTTGTAGATTTGCTTCTCACTTGAAATACTCATGGAAGGATTATGATCATCATGAAAAGGACACAGTCCGACATAGTTCTTCCCTTTTTTAGTTAAGGGAAGGTATTGACCTATGATTGAAACAATGTCGGCCTTGGCCCGCACATCATTAATAATATCATCAGGAATACGCGCCATGCTTTATAGTTGGATCCTCTCTTGAATAATATTCACTAAATCTACGATTTTAACCCGTTCTTGGGCCATGGTATCACGATCTCGAATAGTCACACTTTCATCTTCTAAACTATCAAAATCAAAAGTAACGCAGAATGGCGTACCAATCGCATCTTGACGACGGTAACGTTTACCAATACTGGCTGTCTCATCATAGGTGGTCGCAAAATGCTTAGCACATAATTCAAAGACTTTATTTGCATCATCATTAAGTTGCTTGGACAATGGTAATACCGCAACCTTATAAGGCGCTAAAGCGGGATGCAAGGAACATAAGATACGCGTATCTTTTTCCAGTTCTTCCTCTACTAAGGCTTCGGCCATCACCGCAAAGAATAAACGTTCAACCCCTAAGGATGGTTCCACCACATAAGGGATATACTTTTCATTGGTCGTTGGATCAAAGTATTCCATATTCACTTTGGAATGCTCTTGGTGTGAGGATAAGTCAAAATCAGTACGATTTGCGATCCCCCACATCTCATCCCAACCCCATGGATAGAGATATTCAATATCCGTGGTTGCGACTGAGTAGTGTGATAATTCATCTTGCTCATGATCTCTAAAACGTAGATGTTCAGGTTTTAAACCTAAAGCCACTAACCAATCAAAACTGTATTGACGCCAGTAATCAAAATATTTCATGGCATCATCAGGACTGGTAAAATACTGAAGTTCCATTTGTTCAAATTCACGAGTTCTAAAGATGAAGTTACCCGGGGTAATTTCATTTCTAAAGGACTTACCAATTTGACCAATCCCAAAAGGAATCTTCTTACGCATGGAACGTTGTACATTGTTGAAGTTCACATAAATCCCCTGCGCTGTTTCTGGTCTTAAATAGACCACGGAGGTTGCATCCTCCAAGGCTCCTTGGAAGGTTTTAAACATCAGATTAAACTGACGAATATTCGTAAAATCAGAATGCTTACAATTTGGACATTCAATTTTTTCTTTTTTAATAAGTGCTTCCATTTCCTCATTGGACATGGTTGCGGCATTGATACCCAATGCTTCCTCAATTAATTTATCCGCTCGATGACGTGTCTTACAATGCTTACAATCCATTAAAGGATCCGCAAAGGTTTTAAGATGCCCACTGGCTTCCCAAACTTTAGGGTTCATAAGAATTGCGGATTGGATACCTACATTTTCCTTATGCTCCCGAATAAACTTTTGCCACCAAAGTTCTTTTAAATTGTTTTTGACCTCAATACCAAGTGGACCAAAGTCCCAGGTATTGGCCAAACCGCCATATATTTCAGACCCCTGAAACACAAAACCTGAAGTTTTGAGATGCGATACTAATTGTTCATTAGAAAATTTTTTCATGTTACTCCCCTTATCTATCAACCTATATTATATTATATTTTTTGTATGAATTCCCAATTTTTATGTGGAATCAAGATGATTTGCTCCAATAAGCCCACATAGACTGCCATAAGTGTCACTAAAGAAGGTCCAACACACTTTAAAAGCTCATCAACACCTGCTTTACTTAAACAGCGCAACTGTTTAAATAGGGCGGGTTCATGCAGAATCGTAGGCTGGTTTGCCTCATGTTCTGGGCATAAAAAGCCACCTCGCGCAAGGGATAATGCACTAATTTGGCTTTGATTACAGATGATACAACCATCTAAATAAAGCCCCATGCCATGACTTTGGGCTATACTACTTAAGAAGTGCGACCCAACCATAAAACAGTTTGCTTCATTAATCATTTTTAGATAACTTAGTAAGTTTTCATAAGTGATTAAATGCTGATCATCCATGGCATTAATCGCCAGGGTCTTACTGATAAATGAAGCTACCGCTAAGGCTAAGAGTGAATGCTCAAAGCCTTCATTACGATAAGCAATCCGCCCACTTTTAAAAAGTGACAAATTACTTCTTAAATCAATTAATCCTTCAATTTCAAAGAGCGGTTGTAGAATGGAGCCATACTTGCTGGTGACTTTATTAGCCCCTCTAGCAATCATCGAAATCACTCCTACCCCTTTGACATAACAAACTAAAAGCGCATCACTTTCCTTATATTCTTTACGGTCAAGAATAATAAAAGTGACGTGATCATTCATGATCTAAATACCCATATTCCTTAAGATGGGTGGCCTTATTGCGCCAGTCTTTTTCTACTTTAACAAAGAGGGTTAAATCCACTTTCATCCCAAAGAGCTTGCGTAATTCGATGGTCGCAAAACGCACAATATCATGCTTCTTACTACCACCCTTTCCAATCACAATACGCTTTTGCGATTCCTTTTCCACAATCACACTAACCATCAGATGCATCTTATTTTTAAGAAACTCAAGTTCATCAATCACGATCGCAACACTATGAGGAATTTCTTGGTTGGTAAAGTGCAGGATTTGTTCTCTAATTAATTCCACAATCAAGGTTTCATCATCTAAGGTGGTTATCACTTCCTTATCATAGAAGGGATAACCTTCCTCAAGGTATTGTTTTGTCACCTTAAGCAAGGTTTCAATATTATCCTTTTCCTTAGCTGAAATCGGAATCACTTCATCAAATTGACCCCAATCATTCCACAACATCAATTTCTCTAGAAGATTGGATTTAGCCAATTCATCCACTTTATTTAAAACTAGAAACACTTTTTTATTCGCCTTTTTAATAGTCTCCATCAACAGCGCATCATCCCGATTAGGATGGCGTTTGGCATCCACTAAAAAGTAGATAATATCCGCATCCATAATGGTGTTGTTGGTGACCTTAAGCATTTGCTTGCTTAAGCCATCCCGCACCTTATGAAAACCTGGCGTATCTAAAAAGACAATCTGGGCATCATCCTGGTGGTGAACCCCCACGATAACATGCCGCGTTGTTTGGGCTTTCTTTGAAACAATTGCTACCTTACTACCTAAAATGGTATTAAGGAGTGTGGATTTCCCTGCATTGGGTAATCCAATAATACCGACATAACCACTTTTAAAACTCACTTTAAATCCTCACTTGTAAATTGCATTGGTAATAACTCATCAATGCTCGTTTCTAAATAATCTTTCTTATTACTTAAGATAATGGGGGTATCCCCCATTAATAATTCGGATAACACCTGACGACAAATGCCACAGGGACCGGCAAGTTTATCACCATCGCTCACAATCGCAATCGCCAAGATATCATCTTTACGATAGCCATGTGAATAAGCCGCAAAGATAGCGGAACGTTCCCCACAATTGGTCGCTCCATAAGAAGCATTCTCGATATTAGCGCCCACAAAGAATTGATTGTCCCTGGTTAGCACACAGGCTCCCACATGATAATTCGAATAAGGGGCATAGGCATTAGCCATGGCCGCAAAGGCTTTCTCTAATAATTGTTCTTTATCCATCGTATCTCCTTAACTTAAGTACTTGATTAGAATCAAGACTCCCATAATCCCCACAAAGAAGGCTGCGACTAGCACTCCGGCTGCCCCAAAATCTTTAATCAGCTTAATGGTGTCATGATACTCTTCTTCCACATGATCACAAAGCAGTTCAATGGCTGAATTTAAATATTCAAGCCCAATGATGACGCCCATCCCTAAAAGGAGTAAACCCCATTCAATCACACTGATCTTTAAGAAAAGAAAAACAATCGTTACTAAGATGGCAATAATGTAGTGTAAACGTAAGGATCGATCATGGGCAATACCCATGATAACTCCCGAAATCGCATGTTTAAACTTGAGGATTAAGTTTTCGATAGCTTCTTTTAGGAACATGTTTCAATATCTCCTTTTGATGGGTAAACATGATTTTCTCATCAGATTCACTTTGATGATCAAAACCAAGGGTATGAAGTAGCCCATGTACAAATAAAAAACACATTTCCCTTTTTAGAGTATGTTGATAGGTCTGTGCTTGATGCACCAAGGCATCCACATTAATGATAATATCACCTAAATAATTAGGTTCATCATCCTCCACAAAGGTTAAAACATCGGTTGTTTGATTCAATTGGCGAAAGGTATGATTGTAATTAATCATGGCTTCATCATCCACTAAAACACAAGAAACGCGACTGTTTTCATTTAAAGAAAAATAGTCGATGGTCTGCTTCAACATCAAGACTAATTCTTTACGATAATGATTCCATTTCTTCTGATTTGTAGCGTTTATAAAGTTTAATTCCATAATTTCCCTTCCTTAATAATTATAGCATATTTCACTTAAAACCATTATTTATAAAATTCACAAATGTTACTGACAAGCCCCATATTTGTGTTAGAATAAGAATGATTCAAGGAGAATATGTTCTATGATCGAAGCATTGTCATCTTTTTTTATAAATTCAATTATCCGCTGGGATTATGTAATTGGTGGATTCGCTTTATTCTTATTTGGTATAAAATTCATGGGTGATGGTCTTAAAGCGATAGCTGGGGATAAATTACGTGATTATATTGAACGTTATACTTCCACGACCATCAAAGGATTCTTAGTTGGGATTGTGATTACAATCTTAGTTCAATCATCCTCCGCAACCACTGCGATAATGATTGGTTTTATCCGAGCCGGTTTAATGCGCTTAGAACAATCAGTTGGAATTATCATGGGTTCTAATGTTGGTTCCACTGCCACTTCTTTTTTAATTGGATTAAAGATTGAGAACTATGCCCTTTATATCATTATCATCGGGGTTTTCTTAACCATGTTATCTTCATCCAAAAAACGGGTTTACTTAGGTAATGCTATTCTTGGTTTTGGACTTATGTTTTTTGGTTTAAAGATTATGGGTGATGAATTGAAGCTCTTATCCCAGCTTGATAGCTTTTCCCTCTTAGCAACCAAAATGGCTCAATATCCGCTACTTTCCTTAAGTGGAGGGATTTTAATGACTGCTTTGATTCAGTCTTCAGCAGCTGTCATTGGAATCATTCAAAAAATATATGAAACCGGTGGGATGACACTCAATGCCGCACTACCCTTTGTCTTTGGTTCAAATATTGGTACCACCGTAACCGCCATTCTCGCCGCTTTTGGTGGATCATTAGCAGCCAAACGGGCTGCCGGTATTCATACTATGTTAAATGTTTTAGGTACCGCTGTAACCATGATTTTCTTAAATCAATTTATTAATCTTAATGTCTGGCTCGCTAAAACCTTTCATCTCAATGAGATGCTCCAAATTTCAGTTGCTCATATTATTTTTAATATTATCGCAACTATTGTGGTGTACCCCATTATCAAATACATTGTTCGTTTTGTAGAGATATTGATTAAGGGTGAAGAGGTTGAATATCGTGAAATTGATGTTAACTTTGATATGGAGCTTATTAAATCCCTACCTGCAGGAGCTTTAGGAATTGCTAAAAATAATACCTTAAAGATGGGCGATGTTGTGGTTGAAGCATATGAAGAAACCATGAAGTATTTAACTTCTGGAAATAAAACCGCCTATGAATCGGTCATGTCTTTGGAATCATTAATTAACTCCTTGGACTCTAAAATTACCAACTATTTACTATTAATTGCAAAAGAAAACATATCAGAACATGATATGGAAGAATACACCACCAATTTACAAGTCGTTAAAAACCTTGAACGGATTGGAGACTTAGCGACCAATCTGGCTGAGTTCTATGAGATGATTTTTGATGCGAAGGAAACTCTATCTGAGGAAGCTCTGGCAGATTTAACGCAGATGTATGATCTGGTTTTTGAAATGCTTAATTCAGCTTTAAGAGTCTATCTGACATCTGACTATGATCTTCATTTAGCCCTCCAAGAAGATGAGAACTTCTTAGATCAACTTGAATACAAAGCCCGACAAAAACACTTTGATCGGATGGCCACCGATGTCTGTCGCTCAGAAGTAGCCGGTTCCATTTTTGTGGATATTCTAGCAACCATTGAACGTATTGGTGACCATGCCTGCAACATATCAAAAAACACTGTTAACATTCATGTCACTCATGATTTAATCAAAACAATAGAGAGCTGAGGCTCTCTATTTTAATCTTCATATTTGGCTAAAATCTTTTTAACGAGGGGATGCCGTACCACATCGGATTCATCAAGGTAGGCAAAGGCAATCTCCTTAATACCACTTAAACGACGCTTCGCATCAATCAACCCCGATGGTTGATCCTTCTTTAAGTCAATTTGTGTAATATCACCATTAATAACTAACTTGGAATCATTACCCATACGGGTTAAAAACATTTTCATCTGAGAGGGCAAAGTATTTTGAGCTTCATCTAAAATCACAAAAGCATTATCTAAAGTACGCCCTCGCATATAGGCAAGTGGCGCGATTTCAATAATACCTTTTTCAATATATCGATTAGTGTTTTCTAATCCTAACATATCATAAAGCGCATCATAAAGAGGTCTTAAGTAAGGATCAACCTTTTCCTTTAAGTCACCGGGTAAAAAGCCCAGGTTCTCCCCAGCCTCGACCGCAGGACGCGTTAAAATGATTTTCTTAACATGATTATGCTTTAAGGAGAAGACCGCGTAAACGACCGCTAAATAAGTCTTACCAGTCCCTGCTGGTCCAATTGCAAAAGTCATATCATGATCCTTCATTGCCTTAAAGAAGTTGAGTTGACCAAAGGTCTTAGGATAAATCATCTTACCATTAAAATTACTTGCGATTGGAAACTTGTTTAAATCCGCAACTTCATGTTTTTGGTGGATTTCCACCATATAACTCAAGGTATTTAAATCCAACTCCCCTTGCTTTTTTATCAATTGAATCATCTCATTAAGTAAATCACTTACCTGATCTAAGGTATTTTGATCATCTGCTTCAATGATGCATTTATTATTTCTTAAGAGAATACTACAATCATAGTGTTTTTCAATGAAGTCTAAGTGACTATCATTAATTCCTACTAAAATGGAAGTCTCTTCCATACTTAAATTATCTAAAATGATTTCTTTTTGCGCCAAAGTCTACCTCCTTCTTCATAATACTAAATTTACCATCAAAAAAAAGCATTATTCATGCTTTTTTTAACTATCTACGTTTTTTCTTCGCTTTTGCCTTGCGAGCTGCTTCTGATTTCATCTTACGCTTAACGCCAGGCTTAACATAATACTCTCGTTTGCGAGCCTCAGCTAAGGTTCCATTACGTGATACTTGACGCTTAAAACGTCGCAAAGCATCATCAAGACCTTCGTTCTCTTTGAGTACGACTCTAGACATAACCAACCTCCCCTCTGATGCAAGCATTAGTATTATACATAAAATTGAAAGATATTGCAAGAAATATCTTGCATTCTACTTCATTAAATCCCTTCAATACAAGCTTTTTATGACCAAGTCATCCTGATAACTTCGATCATAATTCTCATTTTATTTTACTCATTTTAAAGGATATTAAATTTACTTAACCTATTTTTGTAAGCTCTGAGTCATTCACGATAATATACACTTTTGGATTACTGATTAATAACTAGCTGCCACTTTTTCATGATGCATTAATCGAAACCCAGTTATATTGACTTATAAATGGGGTCATTCAGGTAGATGTCTTATTGAAAATATCATTTTAAATATATTTCTTTCCTGTGTCCTAAACTAATAATAAGAATAATAAGTCGATCATCAAGAATGTCAGCAATTATTCGATACTGTCCAACACGATATCTCCAATACTCGTTAAGCTTTCCCTTAAGTGGCTTACGATTTTTTCTAGGATCAATTGTTCCATCAAGATTATTTTCAATCCAAGTAAGTATTAATGAAGCCTGTTTTTTGTCAATTGACTTTAAGTTTTTAATTGCTAGCTTTTCAAATTCGACCTTATACCTGTTCATAATCCCAGTTGTTTCTTTACGTAAGTTATTGAATATGTTTCAAGAGAACCATTTTCTCTATTCTTTTCATATTCTTCAATCGATCGTAAATCAAACATATCTTCAATACGTTCAATGACAGATGTTTTCACAAAATCACTCATACTAACGCCATAGAAATCAGCATACATTTTAATAAGCTCTTTTTCTTCTTCAGTAGTTCTAATGCTAATGATACTCACAATATCACAACCTTTCGACTCTATCGTAATACATTTGTATGACGATGTCAATCAAAAAGAAACTGTGCAAACACACAGTTTCTACGAGTTCAACTTAATAACTTCCCTCAGTCTTTTCACCTTGCATCAACTTAACTCCACTGCTGGTTCCAATCCTATTAGCACCAGCCTCTATCATATTCTTTAAATCTTCATAGGAGCGTACCCCACCAGCTGCTTTCACCTTAATCTTACCATCCGCTACTTGAGCCAA
The DNA here is from genome assembly GCA_964464075.1 of uncultured Erysipelothrix sp. Classification (GTDB taxonomy): domain Bacteria; phylum Bacillota_I; class Bacilli_A; order Erysipelotrichales; family Erysipelotrichaceae; genus UBA6182. The sequence continues at coordinate 14,629 of CAYXES010000018.1, forward strand.
TAATTTGACATCTTCAATGGTTGCACCACCAGTAGAAAAGCCAGTTGAGGTCTTCACAAAGTCCGCACCACCCTTAATCACACACTGTGTCGCAAAGATTTTTTCATCATCACTAAGCAAACACGTTTCAATAATCACCTTAAGTACTTTATCACCAAGCACTTTTTTAATAGCCTGAATTTCATGCACCAAATAAGCCTCATCTTGGGCTTTCACTTTCGATAAGTTAATTACCATATCAATTTCATGAGCACCAGCATCAGATGCATCTTGAGCTTCAAACACTTTGGTTGCGGTTGAATTAGCGCCTAGTGGAAATCCAATCACACTACAAACCTCAACCGGGCTATCTTTTAATAGTTGAACAGCTAAAGGGACATAAGCACCATGAATACAGACACTTTTAAAGTGATACATTTTAGCTTCTTCACATAAGCGCGTAATATCCGCTACACTCGCGGTCGGTTTTAAATTAGTATGGTCAATATATTGATTCATCATCTTCCTCCTGTTTTTGTTTTTCTATTTCATGTAGTATTTCTTTAGCGATGACATGGTCACCGGGATAGTAGGCACGCTCTAAGGCACGCGCCATAAACATATCATCTCCTTTTCCTAATATTAGCACAGTATCATTTGAATTGGCTAAGGATAAGGCTTGATGAATCGCATTAATGCGATCTTCGATAATAATATAATTTGCTTTTTTAATTCCAACTTTAATCTGATTACAAATTTCTAAAACATCCTCATCCCGAGGATCATCTTCGGTCAAAATAATTAGATCACAGTAGAGATCCGCAATTTCACCTAAAATCGAACGCTTTTTACTATCTCGCTTACCGGCACTACCAAAGACACTAATAATGCGATTTTCTTTAGGGGTAATGGATTTGGCGTATTCAAAACACTGAATGAAGCTATCTGGAGTATGGGCATAGTCCACAATACTCGTAAAATCATGATTACCCTCAATCACTTCCATCCGTCCATCAATTTGTGGAATTCGTTTACAATATTGAACTAAATCTGAAATTGGAATTTGACGGTATTCAGAAATCGCAATTAAAGCAGCGGTTAAGTTCATCACATTAAACTGAGCCACTAGATTGGTATTAATGATGGTGGTGATATCTTTTTTAGTATCAATAAGCTTAAAGGTCGTCCCCCGTGCACTTAATTCAATATCATCAATCACAAAATCAGCTTCACTTTCAATCCCATAGGTACAAATACGAGCACTGGGATATGCCATCATTCTTTGGGCATAAGGATCATCAAGATTAATAATCGCTAATCCATCATCCGGTATTAATTCAAATAATTTGGCTTTGGAGGTGAAATAGTTCTCCATGGTGCCATGATAATCCAAGTGATCATGGGTTAAGTTTGTAAAAATCCCAACATCAAAGGCAATCCCATCGACCCGATGTTGTTCAAGACCAATACTAGAAACTTCCAAAGAGACACTTTTAACATCAGCCTTAACCATGTCATCAAGAATTCGCTGCAAATCAATAATTTCAGGGGTTGTAAGTTGCGCTGGATGTTTTTGATTCCCGATTTCAATCGCAATGGTACCGATATAGCCCGATTTCTCAAATTGAGAATTAAAATAATGGATTAAAGTCGCAATGGTACTCTTACCATTGGTACCAGTCACCCCATACATAGCAACTTGAGTTGAAGGTTTATGATAAAAGGTGTTCGCCACTTGATTCAGAGTCTTTAAAACATCTTTAACTTGAATGTAGGTCACGCCTTCTTTCTTTTCTGCTAAAGGATCAGAATAGACAATCGCAACCGCACCATTATCAATGGCTTGATTCACGAATCTGTGACCATCAAAGGTCATTCCTTTCAAACAAAAGAATAAGCCCAACTGGGTTTTCTTGCGTGAATCACTCATTAAGTTTTTAATGGTAACCGCCGGCGCATCTTTAAAGATTTCACTTAGTAACATATCTATTTTTCAACCCTTCTACCATAGCATATATTATCGTTGATTCTAATGATGAGCACATCCACAAACTGATTCACTTGTCCATCATAATCTTCAATAATGACTGGTAAATAATGTTCACTATGGCCAAACATACCCTCTTTGGTAGCATATTCAACTAA
>CAYXES010000019.1:0-1116 GCA_964464075.1 uncultured Erysipelothrix sp.
CATAATCACTAGTCAAAATTAGGCATGTCAATTCTAAAAGTTAAGTCAGTTTTTAAAAAGGCTTTATTTCATTATAAGCTTAGGACTTATTCTTAAGATCTCTTGTTTTAATGATCCCCAGCGTATATACGACAATCCCGACAATTAATCCAATCCTACGCATATTGATATCATAATTTGTAAAGGCAGAACTGTAAATAATTCCAAAACCCGAACCAATTAATAATCCATATATGATTTTATTCATCTAGAAACTCTCAAGAACATCACTTTCTTAGTTAAACAACTCTAATTACAGTAGCCTGTTTTGATTTTGCAACATTATTTAACTAATCTGATAACCTACCCAATATCATCAATCTTCAATATAAACCCCCATAAATTGTTAATTCAATTAAAGCTATTTTCATATATATCCATAAATGATGATACAAATTGCGCTTGTGCTTGTGCACTTTCCGTGCCACCTGTCACCTGCCACCCATAAGTTCCATACACCCTAAAATTGAAACAATTTAGGGGTAGCAAGTTAAATTCTTTTTGTATTAATTTAAGTCCTTCTGAATAATCTTTTTTTAATCGTTGTAGCGCGGTTTTTGGTTGTTTAAAAACCGCATAGCCATATTTATTAGCACCAATATCAAAATCAATGTGGAGCCTTTCAAAGCGTTCAATATCAACATCACCTTTAATATTGGTTTCACCACTGACATACATTTGTGAGTGTTTTAATTCATCATTCATAATATATCCATTTTTCAACAAAACTGACTTTCCAAATAGAGTAACTAATATCATTAAAAATACCGCAATGATGATTGTGTATCTTTTCTTTTTATGATCATTTGATTTTATGATTTCTAAAATCGTTTGTTCAGATTGTTTGATAACTTCTTTTTCCTCTAACCTTTCTCCCGCAAATAATTCATTTAATGATATTTCTAACGTAACACACAGTTGTTGCATGATTGAAACATCTGGCATATTGATGCCGCGTTCCCATTTACTAATGGCATTCTTACTCACATTCATAATATCCGCAAGATCGGCTTGGGTATATTTTTTCGCTTTTCTTCGCTCTGATATAAATTTACCGATTTTTTCTTGATTCATACT
>CAYXES010000019.1:1216-16292 GCA_964464075.1 uncultured Erysipelothrix sp.
GCAATCACAAGACTTGCACCACAACGTAAGTCGGTTGCAGTAACCTTATCACCATAAAGTTGACTCGGTCCTTTAATAATTGCCTTAGCATTACCTACTTCAATATTGGCACCCATCCGTTGAAGTTCAACGGTATGTTTGAAACGCTCAGCATAAATGGTTTCTTTAATCGTGGATTCCCCATTGGCTAAGGTCATGAGGGTGGTTAAAGGTTGCTGTAAGTCAGTCGCAAAGCCAGGATAAGGTAAAGTTTTCACATCTGTGGGTTGCATATCCTCGGTTTCATAAATCGTTACTTGATCCACATCCACTTCCATATTAATCCCCATCTCTTGAAGCTTTGATAAAAGTGATTCCAAGTGTTGTGGAATGATGTTTTTGATAACCATCTTTTTGGCAGTCGCGGCTGCTAAGATAATAAAGGTTCCCGCTTCAATACGATCGGGAATAATTTCATGGAAAGCACCATGAAGCTTTTCTACGCCATCAATGGTAATAATATTGGTACCGGCTCCTCTAATTTGAGCACCCATTTTATTCAACATATTAGCTAAGTCAATAATTTCTGGTTCCTTCGCAGCATTTTCAATGGTTGTACGACCTTCGGCTAAAACTGCTGCCATCATAATATTGATGGTAGCTCCAACTGAGGCGACATCTAAGAATATCTTCGCACCAACCAACTGATTAGCTTTAATGGTATAACACCCGTGGCTGTAATCCACACTTGCACCTAATGCTTCAAAGCCTTTTAAATGCAAATCAATGGGACGTGGTCCTAAATAACAGCCACCTGGCATCTTCATTTTTACTTCTTTATATTTACCTAAAAGGGCACCCATAAAATAGTAAGAAGCCCTTAACATTGTAACTGCTTGATGATCAAGAAATTTATTCTGCATGTGAGTTGGATCGATAATTAAATGATGCTTACCTTTGGTGGTAACTTCTACCCCAAGTTCCTGCAGTAAAATGGACAGCGATACAACATCATCAATTTCAGGAACTCCCATAATGGTAACTGCGCCTTCACTGGCTAAAATAGCCGCAGGGATTAGGGCGACGGTCGCATTCTTAGAGCCACTAATATGCACCGTACCTGATAATTTTCTTTGACCTTCTATTTTTAAAATCTTCATATTTATTTTCCTATCTTTTGACGATGTTATTATAACCTATTTTAACTTGATTGATAAGTCAGTCAGTTTTTCTTATTCAAGCATTAAAAAACCTCAAATCTTAGATTTGAGGTTTGACTTGTTTTAAACTTGGTTTGCACTACCAAATTCAATAATTTTTTCTTTAACGGCTTCCACCACCGCATCAAAGCCAGGTTTAAGAAGTTTACGTGGATCAAATCCTTTACCTTCTAAATCCTTACCAGCTTCAATATATTTGCGGGTCGCCTGTGCAAACACCACTTGCAGTTCGGTATTCACATTAATCTTGGAAACCCCAAGTTCAATGGATTTCTTAATCATTTCCTGTGGAATCCCAGAACCACCATGAAGTACCAGCGGCATATTACCAGTAATGTCTTGAATTTGTTTAAGAACTTCAAAGTCTAAACCTTGCCAGTTCTCAGGATATTTACCGTGAATATTACCAATTCCGGCAGCCAACATATCAATACCTAAGTCAGCGATTTGTTTACATTCTTGCGGGTCGGCAATTTCACCAGCACCGATGATACCATCTTCTTCCCCACCAATACCGCCGACTTCCGCTTCAACACTGACGCCTTTGGCGTGGGCTAAAGCCACAACTTCTCTTGTTAATTGTAAGTTTTCTTCAAACTCGGCATGGGAGCCATCAAACATGACCGAAGTAAAGCCAGCTTCAATACATTGTTTGGCACCTTCAAAACTGCCATGGTCTAAATGAAGTGCTACCGGTACAGTGATATTCATATCCTGGATTAAGCCTTTAACCATTCCCACAACCGTAGCGTAACCACCCATATATTTACCGGCACCTTCCGATACCCCTAACATAACAGGTGATTTCATTTCTTGTGCAGCACTTAAGATTGCTTTGGTCCATTCTAAGTTGTTAATATTAAATGCACCAACCGCATAATTTTTGTTGCGTGCTGTCTGCAACATTTCTTTAGCTGAAACTAATCCCATAGTAAAGCCTCCTTTTCCTTCTTATTCTACTTCTTTTTGATGATATTTTAAAGCCGCTTCCATAAATCCTTTAAATAATGGATGTGGACGATTTGGACGTGATTTAAATTCTGGGTGAAATTGACAAGCAAGATAGAAAGGATGATCTTCAATCTCGATCATTTCAACCACATCATCTTCAACACTCATCCCTGAGAAAATCATACCCTTGGACTCAAATAAATCCAGATATTCATTATTAAAGGCATAGCGATGACGATGGCGTTCCACTACTTTATCACTACGATAAAGTTGACTCGCCATTGAATTTGCTTTTAAGCGACAAGCATAATTACCTAACCGTAAGGTTCCACTTAGAGTACTTGAAGGCGCATGTTCATCCATTAAATGCACCACCGCAAATTCACTTTCACTATCCCACTCATGGGAAGTTGCCTTTTCTAAGCCACAAACTGAGCGACCATATTCAATACAGGCTACCTGCATTCCCAAACCAATCCCAAAGAAAGGAATCTTGTTTTCACGAGCATATTTAGCCGCAACCACTTTACCTTCAACACCACGATGGCCAAAACCACCCGGGACCGCAATCGCATCCGCCTTACTTAAACGACGGGCAACATTTTCTTCGGTGAGTCGTTCTGAGTTAATCCATAAGATATTCACATGACAATCACATTCATAACCCGCGTGCTTTAAAGATTCACTCACGGACAAATAAGCATCATGGAGTTTCACATACTTCCCAACCAAAGCCACATTAATGGTGTTGGATAAGTGCTTAGCACGTTCAATCATAGCTCGCCAATCATCCATATTGGCAGGTTCCACATTAAGATTTAACTTGTGGACGACATAATCATCAAATCCCTGTTCTTGAAAAGACAGAGGAATATCATAAATATTGTTTGTATTTAACGATTCAATAATCGCATGTTCGCGCACATCACAAAATAGCGCAATCTTACGTTTAATATCATCAGTAATCGGATCTTCGGAACGGGTCACGATAATATTTGGTTTAATCCCTAAGGACATAAGTTCTTTATAACTATGTTGAGTAGGTTTCGTTTTAAGCTCACTACCACTTGGGATACGTGGTACTAAGGTTGTATGAATGAATAAGACATCGTCTTTTTCATATTCCGCATGCACCTGACGCGCTGCCTCTAAAAATGGTAAGGACTCAATATCCCCAACCGTACCACCAATCTCGGTAATAATAATATCTGCCTTAGATTCTTTTACCGCAGCATAAATCTTTGATTTAATTTCATCCGTAATGTGAGGAATAACTTGTACGGTAGCGCCTTGATAGACACCCCGTCTTTCTTTTTCAATAACATTACTATAAATGCGACCGGAAGTAATACTTGCATTTTGCGTTAATTCTTCATCAATAAAGCGTTCATAATGACCTAAGTCTAAATCGGTTTCAGCTCCATCTTTGGTCACAAAGACTTCACCGTGTTGATAAGGGGACATTGTCCCTGGATCAACGTTGATATAAGGATCAAATTTCTGCATGAAAACCTTCAATCCTCTATTTTTAAGTAGCCGCCCCAATGATGTCGCAATAATACCCTTCCCAATACCACTTACTACGCCACCAGTCACAAATATAAATTTAGCCATTTCCTCTCCTTTTACCAATAAAAAAAGCGCACCCTAACCCGGAGGCGCCTTGCCCTTTTTAATTCTAACAAAACATGACCTAAGCTTCAACCTATTCTTACAAGGACTTGAAAATCTTTAGTCATCATCCTCATCTTTTTCGACTTCTTCATCATCATCAAAGTCAATATCGTAGTCATCTTCTAAATCATCGTCATCATCAATCACGATTTTACTCGTATCAAATCGTGATTCATCGAAACGATATTTCTTTTTTAAATCCCAATGGTTGTCTGGTAATGGTAAAAACCGCGCATCCAACATCATGGCTGAGTAAAATTTATCAATTTTACGCTCGGCCAATTCTTGCGAGAATCCTAATTTAGTACACACCTCTGACCATAATATTGAAAAAGGGACTTCACTATTATTTTGTAAAAACTCAAAGGCGATATTCGTCATTGATTTGCTGCTCATACTCTCTCCTTACATACTTTCTGGTGCACTTACCCCTATTAATCGTAGTGCATTTGCTAATGTTATTTTAACGGCTTGGACTAACACCAAGCGCTGTGATGACAATGTTTTATTTTCTGGGTCTAATACATAACACTCCCCATAGAAACTATGGAAGAGTTGGGCGACCTTTTGAATATAGTTGGTAATCTTATGCGGTTGACGGGTCAAAGCCGCATCCTCAACCACATAGACAAACTCATTGAGATGTTTCATCAGTTCAATCTCTTTAGGATGAACTAATAACTCCAAGGAACTTGCCTTTTCATAATCCTGGCTAACTTTTAAGATGGAACACACCCGGGCATGGGCATATTGGGCATAATAAACCGGATTTTCATTGCTTTGTTTAATCGCCATATCCAAATCTAAATCCATTTGCGTATCACTGGCCTTAGAAGCGTAGTAGTAACGTAAGGCATCCTTGCCCGCAAGCTCAATCAGTTCCTTAAGTGCCACTGATTTACCAGAACGCTTGGACATCTTAAATTCTTCCCCATCTTTAATCATCCGTGCCATCTGAATGATATCAACTTCTAAGAGGGCATCCGCATTAAGTGCCTTAATAGCTGCGGTTAAACGCGTCACATAACCATGATGGTCAGCACCTAAGAAATCCACCATCCAATGATAACCACGATTGACTTTATCTAAGTGATAGGCAATATCAGGTAAGAGATAAGTGTAGGACCCATCGGTTTTTTGTAGCACCCGATCCTTATCATCACCATACAAGGTCGTCTTTAACCACAAGGCTCCTTCAGCTTCATAAACGACACCCAAATCTTGGAGACGTTTTAGTACTTTCTCGACTAAGCCCGCATCCCGAATGGCTTGTTCACTTGAATACACATCAAATACCACATCAAAGGCTTTTAAATCAACCTTGATTTTATCTAATTCCGCCTTTAAGCCATAGCTTTTAAAGGCTTCCACATGTTCTTCTAAATCGTCACTCAGATAAGCATCACCAATTTCATTCTTCAAACTGGCAGCAATCTCAATCAGATCATCCCCATGATAACCATCTTCAGGGACTGCTAGATCTTTACCAAAGCCTTGGTAATAGCGAGCCTGTAATGATTTAGCCATGTTGTAGATTTGATTCCCTGCATCATTCACATAGAACTCACGCAAGACATCATAACCCGCAAAGCTCATAATACGAGCCACACTATCCCCAATCGCTGCCCCACGGGCATGACCAGGATGTAAATCACCGGTTGGATTAACCGAAACATATTCTAAGTTAATTTTTTGGTTTTGACCCAAATCACTGGAACCATAAGCACCCTTAAGTTCAATAATACGTAGGATATTATTGGCAAGCACCGCTTGGTTAATAAAAATATTAATGAAGCCAGCTCCCGCTACTTCCACATGATCAATAATTTCATGATCGAGCTTTTCAATAATCGCATTAGCGATCTCTCGGGGATTTTTACGCAATGGTTTCGCTAAACGCATCGCCACATTGGTCGCATAATCTCCCAGACTAGCGTCTTTTGGGATCTCCACCACCACAAAATCAGGATCTATCGCATAGGAAAACGCACGATCGACGGCTTCAATCATCATGGTCTTTAACTGTTTTTCAATATCAATTTTCATTGCCTACCTCCCACTGCATGGTAATGGTATCCACATATTCAGCTTCAAAATATAAATCATAAACGACTTTGTAAGTTGCTTCATCCACCAAGAGTTCTTTGGTTTGACACAAAAGATGATGGTTGCCATACTCACTTTCCTTAATTAAGGACGTTACCTCATGCAATTTAAAATGACAATAAGTATTTGATTCACCCAAACGCATACAGGCAATTTGATCAGGTTCAAGGGTTAAATATACTTTATGAGCGTCTGCTTCTTGATAGGCCAAACTGATGGTATCTAACTCTTTTTCATAAAAGAGAAGCGCATAGCGTTCAATGATTACTTGAGGGTTACTCACTGAATATTGCTTAACCTCAATATCCTTGATTTTACGTCGTCTCATAAGGCCCCCTTGTGTCTTGTAAAATTATAATCAAAATGCCCTTAAAGTCAAGCAATTCTCCCCTAATTCCTTGCTTTTACTCAATAAAAAACCGAATTAATTCGGTTTGTTTTCTTTCATGTAGGCTTCGATCTCGGGGATTGTTTTTATGATATGGGCTGAGAGGTTCTCATTTCCGCTTGTGGTAATCAATAGATTATCCTCAATCCGAATCCCAATCTTTAAATCCTCAAAGTATAAACCCGGCTCCACCGTGATCACATTACCGACCACTAAAGGATCATTATCCAGGTGCCCAACATCATGGGTATCCAATCCTAACATATGGCTAACCCCATGGTAATAGACCTTACTAACTTCCGATTTATGTTTAAGGAAACCTAAATCCACTAAGACCTTACCATAGTAATCAATGACAATTTGATTAAGCTCTAAGAGGGTAACTCCCACCTTAGCGGCTTTTATCACCAAATCCATGGCTTCCAGTACCACCTCGACTAGCTGCTTTTGGATTTCATTAAACTGCCCATCCGCAGGGAAGGTGCGGGTAATATCCGCACAATAGTAATCTTTGGTGGCGCCCATATCCGTTAAAATTAAGGAACTTGCTTCAATCACTTGATCATTTTCGATGTAGTGAAGAATACAAGCTTGCTTAGAGGATGCCACAATCATATCAAAGGAAGGCTTACTGTTATGTTTTTTAAGTACATATTCAAACTCAGCCTGCAGTTCATATTCATAAATACCACTACGAGTCTTTCTTAACATGGCTAAGAAAGCTTCATTGGTGATATCAATCGCAGCCCTTAAGGCAGCGATTTCACCTTCATCCTTAATAGTACGCATTTTACTAATCATGGGATAAGCATTCGCTACCGGTAGTAACCACTTATCTCTTAAAGCTTTCGCAAAGTTTTCCCCCACACTAGTAGGTTCTTCATCACTTTGTCGCTCACTATCCACATAGACTTGTGAAATACTACGACGGCTAAGGTTTCTTTGAATCAATCCTTCAAATTGACTTAAGAAATAAACATGATCAATGCCTGAAGTTTCCTTAACTTGGATGACACTTAAATATTTCCCATTCCATTTCTCAAGAAAAGGATCGATATCACGAATAAACAACCAGGTTTGGTTTTGATTATTAAATTTATTTAAAACGAGAATCGCTTGGGGCTCATCAATTCCAGTAAGATAGTAGAAGTTACGATTCACATCAAAAGGATAATGGCCATCTGCGGATTTCTTCACCATTTCACCCGCAAACACTAACATCATAGATTGGTCAACCATCTTTTCATATAACTGCGCATGTCTTTTTTGATAAACACTCATTTTATAATATGGGGAAGAATAGTTTCTTATCTTCCTTTTCCTTTCCTAAGGTAATCGCCTTAACTAAATTGGAAGCCTGTGATAACTCCATGAGCTGATTGGCCTCATCCACAATCATAATGGAAGCATGTTCTTTAATCGCATAAGGATGATACGGGGTTTGTTTTGCTTCATCAATGATGATGTAGTAATCCAAATCATAACCAGCTTCTAATAGTTGTGCTTTAATGGTTTGCACTTGTTGGTCATCCACAATATCAATGTAATCAAAGAGATCGCGGTTCAATATTCGACGCGCTAAATCTGCGAGAATCTGATCTTCATCGTCACTTGCTTGTTTAAGGATATGAATAAATGTCGCTTCATCCATCACTAAGAATTCCGCATTAGATATCGCTTTCCCCCTTAAAAAAGGATGAAACTCTAAGAACTTATAAGTTAGTTCATCTTTTTGATAAAGGTATTTTAAGCGTTTGAAAAAGCTTTGAAGCAAGGCTTCAACACTACGACAAATCGGATGAAAATAAACCTGCCAGTACATATGATAACGCGCTAAAATATAGTCTTCAATCGTATGAACTCCTGATTTTTTAACCACCAAGCTATCATTCACAACCCGCATGGTTCTTAAAAGGCGTTCTAAATCAAACTTGCCGTAGCTAGTCCCACTAAAGTAGGCATCCCGCAAAAGATAATCCATCCGATCCGCATCCAATTGACCTGAGATGACTTGGGATAAGAGTTTATTCTGATGATTATGCATCAGAATATCCACAACCGCATCAACTAAATCAGGATGAGCTGCCTTGAGTACCTCATGAACCTGTGAATCTGACTTAATTAAAGCCACACTAAAGTGTTCATGTTTAATATTTAAGAGGGTTTCAAAGGTATGGGAGTAAGGTCCATGTCCTAAATCATGAAGTAAAGCCGCACAAAGTAAACTAACTTGATCAAATTCACTTAAGTTTTCAATCCCAATCACTTCATTGATAATCCGACGCGTAATTTCATACACGCCTAAAGAGTGGGAAAAACGGCTGTGTTCCGCACTATGATACACAAAGAGGGCTGGTCCTAATTGATGAATTCGACGTAAGCGTTGAAACTCTGGCGTATTGATACAATCCCAAATGACCTTTTTATCCACATGGATATACTCATGGATAGGATCACGCATTACTTTGATTTCAGACATGACTTCAAACATAGGCTTACCTAAAATGACTGAGTCTTTCTTTTATTTTGTCATAACCAAGCAAAAGCAGGGTATTGGCTAAATCTGGCCCGTGGCTTTGACCGGTAGTCGCAACCCGAATTCCCATAAAGAGAGCCTTCCCCTTCACACCGGTATGATTCTTAACCTCGTTAATGGTATTTTTAATACTGTCATAATCCCAAGGTTCAGGTAACAATTCATAAAAGGCCTTAGCTACCTCTTGGGTCGCTTCATTTTGATAAACATCATAAGCTTCGCCAGCTTCAACTTCAAATTCCTTAAAGAAGAGCTGTGCTAAATCCACGATTTGTTTACCATAGGACAATTGTTCTTGAAATAAGAGTAATAAGGCATCAATCCATTCTTGATTGTGTTGACTACAGTCATAACTTTCGCATAGGAAAGGCTGTACTAAGTCTCTTAAGGCCTCTAAATCAAGATTCTTCATATAGCGATTATTAATCCAGGTTAGTTTAGAGACATCAAACATGGATGGTGATTTGGATAAACGACTTTCATCAAATTGCGCAATCAATTCTTCCTTGGTGAAAATCTCTTCCTCTGAAGCTGGTGACCAACCCAGTAGGGCCATAAAGTTAAACATGGCTTCTGGTAAATAACCGAGTTCTTTGTATTGGGACATGAATTGTAGAATCGATTCATCCCGTTTGGATAGTTTTTTACGTTGTTCATTCACAATTAAAGTCATATGTCCAAATACAGGTGGTTCCCAACCAAACATTTGATACAACATTAATTGTTTCGGAGTATTACTTAAATGTTCTTCTCCTCTAAAAACATGAGAAATCTTCATTAAGTGATCATCGACGACCACCGCAAAGTTATAGGTCGGAATCCCATTGGCTTTCACTAAAACCCAATCTCCGATATCTTTGGATTCAAAGGAAACTTTACCTCGAATTAAATCCTCAAATTCATAAGTTTCATGATCGGGAACCCGAATCCGAATGGTATAAGGTAAATCCGAAGCTTCTTTTTCAGCTTTCTCTTCTGCTGACATATGTAAACATTTACGATTGTATTTAGTAGCGGCAACTCCGGCGTCTTTTTGTTTTTGATAGTCAGCTTCTAATTCTTCCTCACTACAAAAGCATTTATAGGCATAACCTTGATCCAGTAATTCTTTAGCGTACTTTTGATAAATATCTAAGCGCTCCATCTGACGATAGGGACCTACATCCTTAGGATTTTGTGGAGACTCATCCGGTACAATGGATAACCACTTTAAATACTCAAGCTGAGACTCCTCGCCCCCCTTTACATTACGCGCAATATCAGTATCTTCAACGCGTAAAATGAAATCACCACCATGGTGTTTCGCAAATAAATAATTAAATAACGCCGTCCTAGCATTACCAATATGTAAATGGCCAGTAGGCGATGGGGCATAACGAACTCTTACTCTTTTCATAAACTCTTCCTTTTCTAAATGAGCACATAGGCTTGCGCTATTATTATACACTATCTTGGTAACTTCTAAAAAAAAAGGGCAATGCCCTATACTTTAATAAATTGTTCAACATCAATCACGAAGATCGTGGCACCGCCGACTTGAACCTCTACGGGAAAGGCGGCATATCTTCCAATATCATATGACGCTGTGGAAGGAACAATCTCGGTACGCCTTTTGCTTTCTTCACCAATAATTTCAATCACTGTTTCAACCTTATCATCATCAGTTCCGACAATAATAGTGGTATTACCCGAGCGTAAAAAGCCTCCCGTGGTCGCTAAGCGTGTCACTGAGAAATTTTCTTTGGTTAATGCTGCTGATACACTTGAACTATCGTCATTAGAAACGATTGCCATTACAATTTTCATAGTCCTTCCTCCTTGGTTTTATTTTATCATAAAACCATTAATAATTGCATATTTACTAGACATTGAAGCGAAAATGTAAGATATCGCCATCCTTGACTAGGTATTGTTTTCCTTCAATTCTTAATTTACCGGCTTCTTTGAGGGCATGTTCAGTTTTATATTGAATAATATCAAAGATTGAATAAGCTTCTACCCGAATAAACCCCCGTTCAAAGTCTGAGTGAATAATACTACCACAAGCGGGGGCCTTTAAACCTTTAGTAAAGGTCCAAGCTCGTACTTCCTTCTCACCCACGGTAAAGAAAGTCCCTAAATTTAGAAGTTGATAGGTTGAGACAATAATTTGATCTAAACCTGAATGAAGTATTCCTAATTCACTTAATAATTCTAAGCGTTGTTTTTTATCCACCATCGCCAACTCTTCTTCTAATTTGGCACAGATGGGTACCACCTGAGCATTACGGGTTTGACCATAAGCCAAAAGGCTTTGATAGAGATGATTGCTCTCTGGGTTAGCGACTTCATTAATATCCATATTCGCAACATAGATAATCGGTTTTGCGGTTAGTAAATGAAAACCTTGAAGCACCCGCTTTTGATTCTCATCAAGATTCATATTTAAAATCAATTCGCCGGTCTCTAAGGTTGTCTGACAACGCTTTAGAAGCTCCATCTCATAGATGGCTTCTTTATCATTGGCTTTAACCTTCTTAGCTACCCGTTCAATCCGATTTTCAATAATCGCTAAATCCGCTAAGCCTAATTCAAGCTCCACTGTTTCCACATCCCGAATAGGATCAACTTTTCCATCCACATGAATAATATTTTCGTCCTCAAAACACCGAACTACATGCACAATCGCATCCACTTGTCGGATATGAGATAGAAATTGATTGCCTAAACCTTCCCCTTGGGAGGCTCCTTTTACTAAACCCGCAATATCCGTAAACTCGAAGGTCGTTGGTATGACTTTCTTAGGTTTAAAAAGGGCCCCTAATTGAAAGAGTCGCTCATCCGGTACTTCCACTACCCCAACATTAGGAGCAATGGTCGCAAAAGGATAATTCGCTGCTTCAATCGCGGAATTGGTTATTGCATTAAATAGTGTGGATTTCCCAATATTAGGAAGTCCAATAATTCCTGCTGTTAACGCCATACTTTCACCTTCTTATCCTAGTTAGTTTACACAAAATCATTATTGAATTCAATCACTAGTTGGTGCTGATTCAATAATCTTCTTGAGTTTCTTCTCAAAATCAGGGCGTTCAAACATAATTACCGCCCCACAACCTAAACATTTAACCTTAATATCTACCCCAACCCGGGTAATTTGCCAATAGGGTGATTTACGACAAGGGTGATTCTTCTTAAGTTGCACAATATCATTGAGTTTATAATTCATTATTTTTCACCCGCTTTCGATAAGCCTGCATGGTATTTTCCAGCAACATAGCGATGGTCATTGGACCCACCCCATTTGGTACGGGGGTATAGTAGGATGCTTTTTCATAAGCTTCTCTATTAATATCACCACGAATCTTATTGTCTTCATCACGATGAATTCCAACATCAATTAAGATGACCCCATCCTTTACATCTTCCTTTTTTATTAAGTTCATGACTCCTGCCGCGGCAACTACCACATCCGCACTAACAGTCAGCTTCTTTAAGTCTTTAGTTCGTGAATGGGCAACCGTAACCGTCGCATTTTGATCAAGTAGTAATTGAGCTAAGGGTCGACCCACCAGATTAGAACGACCAATGACTAATACTTCCTTACCCTCAAGCTTAATATCATAGGTTTCAATCAAGCGCATAACCCCTTTAGGGGTAGCCGGCACAAAGGTTTCTTGGTTCAAATGCAGTTTCCCGACATTGAGAGGATGAAAACCATCCACATCTTTATCTGGATGAATATGATCGATGATTTCTTGACTATTTAAGTGCTTTGGTAATGGTAATTGAACTAAAATCCCATCCACTTCATCATCTTGATTGAGCTTCTCAAGTTCAATTAAAAGCTCCACCTGACTAATATCACTAGCTAGAACCGTAGCCACAGAAGTCATTCCAACATGTTCACATGCCTTTATTTTAGAAGCCACATAGATTTGGGATGCGGGATCATCCCCCACTAAAATAACGGCTAACTTAGGTTTGCGTAAACCTTCAAGTGCCATCACTTGTTTCTTAATTTCATCTTTAATGGTTGTCGACAATTGTTTGCCATCTAATAGTATTGCCATATTTGCTCCTAATCTATTTCAATATGAAAGGTAAGGGGTCCATCATTATTAATTAAAACATTCATGTTTGCTTGAAAGACACCACTCTTAACATCAATATTATACTGCCTAAGCTCATCATTAAACAATTCATAGAGTTGCTTCGCCCGCTCTGGTTCCATGGCCTTATCAAAACTAGGGCGATGTCCTTTAGCCAAGCTAGCACATAAGGTAAACTGGGAAACACTTAAAATGGCCTGTTTAACCTGTTGAATGTTCAGGTTTATTTTGTCATTCTCATCCGCATACATTCTTAAATGGGCAATTTTATAAGCCATCTTCTTGATGGTTTCCTCATGATCGTCCTTACAAATACCCACTAATAAAACCATACCCTCATCAATCTGGGCAATGACTTTATCATCCACTGATACCCTGGCATAACCACTTCGCTGCACAATTACTTTCATATTCACTCCCATCCTTATTCTACTATTTTTTTACTTATGTTAAAATGATTTTATGAACAACCCTCATCAACCCCTCGCCATGCGAGTACGTCCTTCATCCTTAGATGAACTCATTGGACAAGATCATCTCTTAAGTAATCAAGGTTTGTTTCAACGTATCATCGAAACGAATCAACTTTTCTCCATGATTTTTTACGGACCCAGCGGTACCGGTAAAACCTCAGCCGCTATGATCTTAGTGGACATGCTTCAGATACCTTATGGTTTCTTTAATGCCGCCACCAACAATAAAAAGCAGCTTGAACAACTCATCAACATCGCCAGCACCGCAAATCGCTATGTGCTCATCATGGACGAGGCTCATCGCTTAAACAAAGATAAACAGGACTATCTATTGCCCTATCTAGAAGATGGCACTATCATCCTCTTAGGCGCCACTACCGCCAATCCCTATTATGCCATAAATAACGCGATTCGCTCGCGCGTTCACTTAGTTGAATTCAAACCTTTAAGTAATGAAGCCATGCTTAAGGTTCTCAAACAAGCCCTTAAAAACCCTAAAGGTTTAGATAATCAAGTTGAGGTTGATGATGAAGTATTAAGCCATTTAATCAATAAGAGTAATGGGGATGTACGGATTGCCCTTAATAATCTTGAGATTATCACTAGCTTATCCAAGGATAAGCACATAACCATCAATCAACTTGAACACTTTAAGTTCAATGTCGCGACCTCAGCCTTTAAGGATGATGATGGTTTTTATGATCTATTGAGTGGGTTTCAAAAATCCATCCGGGGCTCGGATGTGGATGCGGCTCTTTATTATCTCGCCAAACTTATTCAACTCGGTGATTTAGAAATCATTATACGTCGCTTGCTGGTGACTGCCTATGAGGATATTGGCTTAGCCAATCCTGCCGCTGTGAGTCGTGTTGTGCAAGCTACTGATACTGCCCTAAAAGTTGGCTTTCCTGAAGCAAAGATGCCTCTTAGCGTAGCGGTCATTGAATTGGCGGCTTCACCTAAATCAAAATCCGCCAATCACGCGATTGATGAAGCTTTAAATCTGGTTGAGGACCGTAGCCATTTGATACCAGCTTACTTACGCTTAAGCCCCGTTAACCTATCGGAAGCCCAAAGCTATCCTTATGATCGCCCTGATTTATGGCCTTACATTGGGTATCTGCCCCAAAGCTTAAAAGATGTGCGGTTTTATAAACCCACATCTCTAAGTCCTTATGAAAAAGTGATTCATGATAATGTCACTAAACTAAAAGCTGTGAAGAAGTCTTACGATTTATCAAAATTGAAACAAAAATGAATATTAAAAAAACGAGATTGATTAATCAAACTCGTTTTAAATTTAAATTCTATTACTTAGCTTTTGGTAATTCAACTGCATTAGCTGCAGCTTTAGCAAATGCATCTTGATAACCATCGATAGTAATCGAAACGGAAGATTTTAAGTCATCTCCAGAAGGAACAGCAAGATGATTATCATCTTTCTTCTCGGTAGGGATGCCTTTAACATCAGCAACGGTTTTGCCTATGATGTATTCTTCTAATGAAGCCATTTGCTCATACCATTCTTTACCAATCCCGATTTGGCTGGAAAGACCCTTCATACCATATTCTTCTTTAAGTTCTTTTTTGGTACGAATTGGCTCAGCTTTAACAATTTTACCTTCATTATCGAATGTACCTGTATTTTGAGCGGTATC
>CAYXES010000020.1:0-15004 GCA_964464075.1 uncultured Erysipelothrix sp.
TGTTTATGCTTTAAAAGCCAGTCCTTTCCTTTTTGTACTTCTGCTTTTGATAAATCATTATAGGCTTGCTGACGCAAGACTTCATAAATCATAATCGCAACACTATTGGCGAGATTTAATGAGCGGGCATCCCCTGCCATGGGAATACGAACACAAGCATCTTCATGTGCCGCTAATATCTCTAAGGGCATGCCCCGACTTTCATTACCAAAGATTAAATAGATATCTTCCTGTGTCTGGCTAAAGTCCATCGAATCGGGTGTGGCGGCCCCATAACGACTCACAAAGACCATTCGACCTGATACAGTTTCAAGAAATGCTTGCCAATCATCATGTTGGATGATGTTACTTAGGTCCCCATAGTCCATTTTAGCCCGTTTAAAGGCTTGTTTGCTTAAAAGGAAGCCCAAGGGATGGATAAGGTGCAATTGCGCCTTAAACGCCATGCATGAGCGTAAGATATTTCCCGTATTTTGAGGAATTTCAGGTTCATATAAGACCACATGAATCATAACTTACTCCTTAAACTGGCTGCTTTAACTAAGAGAAAATATAAAAAGACACTTAAAACCCAATACAAGACAATGGTAAAAACCAGCTTCTGAAAAAACAGAAGTGGAACCATAGAAATCATGCGATCAGTTAAGGGATCTAGAAGCCATAAATCATTGGTAAAGAATAAAAGATGAAAACTCGTCCAAAACTGATTGAAATCAATAATCGCAAATAAGCTTAAACCTCCAAGAATAATCGCTAATAAGACTAAGGCTTGTTTACTAGCTTCCAGCAGTTCCATAAAGAACTGTTTCTTAAACTTTAAAAGCGCTAAAAGAGCCATGATAATAAAGAAACCATAACTAGCCCATTGAACCTTAACCATGCCCTGATAAAGGGCTAAGACATCCACCATATGATCAATCTCACGTTGATTAAACATGGCAACCTTTTCTTGGTTAACCCAAACTTCAATATCTAAATCATCACGTTTCCCCACCATATAATCCACTAAACCATGGGTGGCCTTCATTAAATCAGTTTGAGACATCCCCATTGCTTGGTAGGTATGTTGCTCATCATAAAAACGCTCAAAGAAAGTTGGATTTAGGGATGCGATTGAAATCGCACTCAATAGATTCGCAAGGAGTAAACCAACAACTCCTAAGGTTAATAACTTTTTCATTCTAAGTGCTCCAAATAGTGTACTAAAGCCTTTATCGCTAAGGCACGGTGTGATATATCATTTTTAATGGCTTGGTCTAAAACTGAGAAAGGCAAATCATAACCTAGTGGAATAAAAATCGGATCATAACCAAAACCATGACCAGGATAAATTTGGGTCGCAATCGTGCCAAAACAACGATTCTCACTCACCCATAGTTTATCTTGGTAAAGACAGGCAAGCGCACAGACAAAGGCACACGAACGATCCTCATGATCCTTAACATGGTCAATAATGTACTGATTTTTTATGTCGTAGGATTGATCCGCTAAAAAACGGGCAGAATGCACCCCGGGTTTAAAATCCAAGGCACTCACTTCAAAGCCTGAATCATCCCCGATAATAATCCCATCAAAAACCCCCTCCAAGGCTTCTACCTTCACCATGGCATTTTCTCGATAAGTATCATATTTCTCATCGATTTCAAGCTGAAAATCAATATCATTAAGATCAATAATCGTATAGGGGGAATCCCCAAGTATCTCGCGATATTCCTTCGTTTTATTGGCGTTGTGACTAGCGAGTAAAATGGTCTTCTTCATAAGCGAATTGCGCTCCTTTGAAATAATAATAACGTTTATGGTGAGAATAAATAATCCATTGGTAACCTAACTCATCATCAAGCATGGCATAATAAACCCAACTGTTAGAGCGCCATTGACTCACATCCTGCTTAAGACGCTTACTAATATCCGCTTGCATGGCTTTTAAATCATCTTGATTCAAAGTTTGATAAGGTAGAGTTTTTACCTTCATTTTACTTTGACGCCCAAAATCATTGGCTAAGTAACCCAGCACTTCTACTGCTTCTAAATAAGGGGTTGCGCTTAAAATAACCGACACCACATCTTGCACCTGATAGGGTTGCTTTAAAGCATCAATCCCATGACCGATATGATAAAAATATTGTAACATATCCACTTGCATATCAAATAGTTTTTTAATGAGCGATTTGGCGAGGGGTTTATTATAAATTTTATCCACCCCAATGGCTGCCAGTTCCAGTTGTCTGATTTGCGCTTGGCTTAGATCTTGACTAGCGACAATCGCATAGGGTGGCAAGGAATCAAATTGAATCCCGGATGCTTGAGCTTGGTTTTTAAGTGAGGTTCCCGGTAAGCCTTTAAGAATGCCTAATTGGAGTTCACTTGGGAATAACCTTAAGAGCCGTCTAAAGGATACTGAAAATTCATCATAAGAATCCAAGGGTAAACCCGCAATCAAATCCGCATGCACCACATAACCATAAGACATTAAGTCTTTTATGACCATTTCAACCTTTTCATTATTCTGCTTCCGCTTAATGGCTTTTAGAGTGGTTTCATTAAAAGTCTGAACCCCAACCTCAAAACGAAATCGCTCACGCTTACCATGATTTTTAAAGAATTCACTCAACTGATCATCCCAAATGGATACTTCTACTTCCAGTTGAACGGATAATTCCCCTTCAATGTCATTTAAGGCTTGAATCAAACTTAAGGCTCGCTTCACATTGGTATTGAAGGTGCGATCTAAAAACTTAACCTGTTTCACTTTCGAGGCTGAAAGTTGTTTTAAAACTTGTAGCATATAATCCAAAGAAAAGGTAAAGACTCCCTGATCAATGCCGGCAACACAATAGCTACAATGAAAGGGACAGCCCCTAGAGGCCTCGAGATACAAATATCGAAAGGCTTCATCATCCCTATCAAAGTCAAGAAAATAAGGATTAGGATAGCCTTCTAGGGCTTCTGGTAGGGTTCTAATGATATGAAGATCACGATGTCCCTGATAGGACACCCCTTTTAGCTCTTTATTGTTAATAATGTCCCAAAAGGCAAACTCACCATCGCCTTGTACGACATAATCACAGCCATAATCCAACCATATTTGTGGGGTATAGGTTACTTCTGGACCACCCACAATAATTTGGATATGAGGTAGCTCTTTTTTGAGCAATTCAATAAAAGCCTTGGTTTTTAAATGATTAAAGATATAGACACTTATCCCTACATAATCCACTTGACTTGCTTTAATATTCGCAATAATGGGCATCATTTCCGATTTATTGGTGTATTCTTTTAATGTCACATGATGAAAATCATTGGTCACCATCAACCAACGTAAAGCTAAGTTTTTATGAATGTATGACACATTGAAGGTCATCAAATAGATGTTTAAGGGCTTCACTTTATTATTTTATCAAAAAAGAGTAAACTTAGCTATGGAGGTAAGTGTGGACCATCAAATTATCAAACAACTCTTTAAAGATCCGATTCATCATATTGAGCGCCTAGATAAAGGCCTCACCAACAAAAACTATAAGGTTTTTGTAAATGATGATGTCTTTGTGGTTCGCATTCCTTACCTTGATAGTGAGCATGTTGTTAATTACACCAATGAGAAACAAGCGCTAGCCATAGTAAAAGATAAAAACATTGATGTGGATACGATCTACTTTGATGAAGCAAGTGGAATTAAAATCACCAGATTTGTTGATCAGCTACTTTCTTTCTCTGAATATCCCCATCAGGACAAATATGAGAAAGTGGGTCAACTCATGCGCAAGTTTCATGATTTAAAGACCCTTTCACATCATGAGTTTAATCCTTTAGATATACTTAGAACTTACCAAGCCTATGTGGATGAGCCTCTAATTCCCCTTGATCAGGCTCAAGTCTTTATAGATTATGTTAAGGCTAATCGTCAAGTTGATACCCTATGTCATAATGACTGGGTCAACGATAATATTGTTTTCCACCCCAAGCAGGTCTACCTGCTTGATTATGAATATGCAGGCGATAATGATGCCCGTTTTGATATCACTTCCTTTTTAAGTGAAAATAAAATCATTGATCCTTTACATCGCCATGCCTTTTTAAAGGCCTATTATAAAACCAGTCTAACCTTTGAAATTGAAAAAACCCTCCTCTATTGGGAAGGGTTCCATGATATCTTATGGTCAACTTGGGCCATGATGATGCATAAACAACGCCATCAACCCATCTTTTTAGAGATTGCGCATGATAAGAAACAAGCCTTTGAGCGAATTCGTAAACTCTTATAAGATATGGTTCTCATACCAAGTCTTTACTTTTTCAATCTCAGGATAGGTTAATTGATGGTCAGTATCCTCGATGATCATCGAGGCATCCACCAAGCCCCTTTTAAGCCGCTCCAGCAGGTCTTTTCCTTCCCTCAAGGGACAAATGGGATCAAAGCGTCCTGAGGCCACCAGAGCCTTGATTTGGTCATTTCCGTGAAAGTCTAATTCTTTCTTAAGACTGATGGGATGAAGCATAATCACATTAAAATAAGCATCCGGATAGTGCAAAAGTAGACTCTGTGCCATATTGGCACCATTAGAGTAACCTAAAAGTACCATCCTTTTTTTATCCAATTCATGCTTATCAACAAAATCCATAATAAAACTATGTAGTTCTTGCGTTCGATAGGTAATATCCGCCTCATCAAAGACATTAAGGGCTAAACGCTTAAAAAAGCGGGGCATGCCATTTTCTCGGACTTCCCCCAAGATTCCACAATACGAAGCCCGCTCATCAATCATCTGGGCCAGTGGGATTAAATCCTTTTCATCCCCACCGGTACCATGTAACAAAATAAAGGTGGGATGACTCTCATCATTCACTTGATAAATATGGTGCATAATTCTCCTTCATAAAGAAAAGAAGATCGCTTGATCTTCAGTAGTTTTCTTTAAAGTAATCCATTATTTTCGATAAGCTATTAATTAATGCTTGGTCTTGATCGACATGTAAATCTTCGATAAAGGAATCAATCATCTCACGATGAAATTCATCATGTATCTTTAGACACTTACGCGCTTTATTGGTTAAGCGTAAACGTATAATACGACGATCATTTTGATCTTGCTCGCGAATGATGTAGCCTTTTTCTTGGAGCCTTTTTACCGCCACGGTTAAAGTACCTTGGGTAACTAAGGACAATTTAGCCACATCCGACATGGTCTTCGATTCACTTTTTTGAATATTCTCTAAGGTGTGAACTTCACTCATGGATAGCTTAACGCCTTTTTCCTGTAAGTTCTTTTGTTCAAGAATCAGAATATGATTGAACATGTCCACTAAAAGTTCATTCAAGACTTCCCGCGCATCATTACTCATCGTCTATTTCTCTAATGCTGCTTTAGCCTTTTCAACAATTCCACTAAATCCAGTTGGGTCTGAAATCGCAATCTCAGATAACATTTTACGGTTTACTTGAATGTTCGCTAATCTTAAGCCATGCATTAGCTCGGAATAGCTAATATCATTTAAGCGCGCAGCGGCATTAATACGAGTAATCCAAAGCTTACGCATTTCACGTTTTAATTGCTTACGATCACGGTAGGCATAACGCAATGAACGCATAACTTGTTCATTGGCGGTACGATATAATCTATGTTTTGAGCCATAGTAACCTTTGGCTAGCTTTAATGTTTTCTTGCGGCGATTACGACTTGCCACACTATATTTAACTCTTGGCATCCTTACTTCCCTCTCTAATCATTTAAAAGTAATTTAATACGTTTGTAGTCACCTTTGGAAACTAAGGTGCTTTTTCTTAATTTACGTTTTTGTTTTTGCGTTTTATTAGCTGCAAAGTGGGAAACATAAGCATGTTGTCTTTTAAGCTTTCCACTACCTGTTCTCTTAACGCGTTTTGCTAACGCTTTTTTGGTCTTCATTTTTGGCATATTGTTTCTCCTTTACTTATTTTTCTTAGGCGCCAATATCACATGCATCATATTGCCTTCTAATGATGGTGCCTTTTCCACATTGGCAAGATCGGCGGTCTCTTCAATAAAGTTATTCATAACCTTCTTACCAACCTCTAAACGAGTAATCAAACGCCCTCTAAAACGCATGTCTACTTTAACCTTCATTCCATCACTTAGCCAGTTACGAGCATGTTTCAATTTAGTATCAAAATCATGTTTATCAATAACTGGTGATAGTCTCAATGGTTTCATTTCAGTAACAGCTTGATTCTTCTTCGCTTCTTTTGCCTTTTTCTGCTGCTCAAAGCGATAACGACCATAATCTAAAATCTTACATACTGGGGGTTTCGCATTGGGTGCGACACACATTAAATCCAGCTCCATCTCATAGGCTTTCTCAAGCGCTTCCCGACGTAATAAGATTCCTAATTGTTCTCCTTCAGGGCCAATGACTAACACTTCTTTAAATCGAATTTTTTCATTTACTAAGTCATCGTTTACGACTTTTTTTATAATCCCTTCACCTCCTGTTTTTCCATATAAAAAGGGTACTTACGAAGCACCCAAGAAACATTTCACCCTCAAAATTGGTTCATGTTGCTAATACCTATTCCCAATGAGAATCAGGTGAGAAGAGTGCTTCTACTTTCAACAAATACTGCTTGTTCATAATAACACAGATTAACTAAGGCGTCAAATTAACGCCCATAAGCACCGTATAAGGCTCAAATAATCTCAATAACTCTAAAACTTGATCATTGCCACGCTCATCATTGAGAGCGGAAATGGTAATGGATAGAATATAATCATCAACCACTCTCACAAAGAAATAAACGATCCGTTCATGTTCATTGGAGATTCCGGTTAATAACGTAAAATCTAAGTCTGCGATTTGATAAGGATAAGGATCCAGAAACTTAAGATCCAAATCTGAATTCTTATAGAAATTCTTTAAGTAATCAAAGTAAGTGTCCACATCTAAGCGAGGATCATTCTTACGATATTCTAAATCAACTCGCATACTAACATCATGATATAAATAGCGGGCATTCATCAACTTAATCACTTTATCAAGTTCTTTAATTTGATCCTTGCTTTTATCTTCATATAAAGCTTCTTTATCGGCTTTAATACTTTCATGTGATGAAAGTTGATACTCATCATTATTCTTAAATATAAAGCCTAACTTTTCATTAAAATAATAATTATCTTGATAATCACCATGGTAACCTTCAAAATAATTCTTAGATGATCCTGAACAAGCGACCAATAAACCCACTAGTAGCAGTAACGCTATTTTTTTCATATTAACCTCTTCCAAAAAGTAACCAAGAGAAAAAGAACAGAATCCCAAAGAATAAGAGTACGAAAGGCAGAAAGACACTGATGGCCGCCATAAACATGGCTAAAATATCATTTTTCTCTAATCGTACCGTTTTCTTTAGCTGATCGATTTCCTCTTTAGTCTGAATATCTTTAAGTCGTTTTAAACGACGTTTTTCACTGTTGAATATTTTCATCATTATATAAATGACATGCTACAAAATGACCTGGTTTAATCTCACGCCACTCTGGTACTTCTACCTTACAGATTGGCATCACATACTTACAACGCGTATGGAACTTACAACCTGATGGTGGATTAACCGGGCTTGGCACATCCCCTTCTAGCGGAACGATAGAACCTCTTCGATCAGTCGTTGGAATGGATTCTAAAAGAGCTTGGGTATAAGGATGCAAAGGCTTTTCAAAGATGGCTTGAGTTGGTGCTAATTCAACTAAGTCACCAAGGTACATAACCCCAATGCGATCTGAGATATAACGAACGACTCCTAAGTCATGGGAAATAAAGAGGAAGGAGAATCCTTCATCATCTTGAAGATCCTTCAGGAGGTTGATAATTTGCGATTGGATGGATACATCCAAAGCACTAACCGCTTCATCTGCCACAATAAACTTAGGCTGTAAGGCTAAAGCACGGGCAATCCCTACTCTTTGTCGTTGTCCACCTGAGAATTCATGGGGATAACGGTGAATCATATAGTCTTGTAGACCACTTTTCTCCATAACTTCTAAAATATATTCATTGAGTTGCTCAGTACCACTATGGAAATAACCATGAGTAATTAAAGCTTCCCCAATTAATTGACCAATGGTCATCCTTGGATTCAAGGATGAATAAGGGTCTTGGAATATAATTTGTAAATCGGTACGTAATAAACGCATCTCTTCATCCGTTAAACGTGCTAAGTCAATACCGGTATCACGACGGGCTTCATAACGTTCAAATTTTTCATTTGATTTTAAGTCTTCCTTAAGATCAAGGATTTTCTTATCCACAATCTCTAAGTCAGCCTCATGCTTACTTTGTTTTAGCTTGAGTTCGTCTATCTTTTTCTTTGTTTTAGCTTTCGCTGATGCACTGGTTGTCTCAGCATCATGCTTCAATTGAAGTACATTAAGTTGACGATTGATTTTAATGATATGACCACGGTGGGTGTACCAATCATTGACTAGTTTTGAAATCCCTTTTAGATCATCACATAAAACTAAGGATCCAAAGATCTTAATCGTCGTTTCAAAATAGTTATCAATCTTCTTTTCAACTTTATCTAAAGCAGCTTGCGCACGCTTTTTATCACGTTCACCACTTGCTTCTGCCACCCGAACTCGTAATTTACGGCGCTCTTCCCGATTCTTTTCTAATTCATTAACATCTTTCTCAAGATTCTTAATGGTTTCAAAGACATATTTTGGTGCGACATCTTCCAAGGAACGACCATAATAAAAGGTTGCACCATCGGTTTGGCTATGAAGTTGTAGAATGGTACGACCTAAAGTCGACTTACCACAACCGGATTCACCTACTAAACCAACCGTTTCACCATCGAATATTTCTAAAGTGATTCCATCATTGGCTTTAACATATTGTTGTTCCTCAAAAAAGGTTGTCTTTTTTACAGGGAAGTATTTTTTAAGATCTTTGATCCGAATTAAAGGTCTATTGCTCTCCACTACTACGCACTCCTTTCTTAGGATAGAAACATCTCACTTTTTGGCCATTATCCATAGTCATCAGTGATGGATGTTCATCAATACACTTCTGCGTTGCATACTTACAACGTGGTGCAAATTTACATCCCGCTGGTAAATTCAGTGGATGTGGAACTGATCCAGTAATTGGATCGAGTCGGGAGCTGGTCGTATCAATTCGTGGAATTGATTCTAATAAGCCTTCCGTATAAGGATGGCTATAAGGAGAGTCATCAAATACTTCTTCTACTGAAGAATACTCAACAATCTCACCACAATACATTACGGCAATATCATCAGCCATCTGATTCACAACCCCTAAATCATGGGTAATAAATAAAATAGAAGTTCCCTTTTCATGCTTTAAATCATTCATCAGCTTAAGAATCTGAGCTTGAATGGTTACATCTAAAGCGGTGGTTGGTTCATCTGCAATTAAAATATCAGGACGACAAGCTAAGGCCATGGCGATCATAACCCGCTGACGCATACCCCCTGAAAGTTGATGTGGGAAATCATCAATAACCTTCTCAGGACGCGGAATCTTAACATCATCAAGCAGTTGAATGGCTTGTTCGCGTGCTTCACGTTTACTTACGTTTTGGTGAAGAATCAATGCTTCTTCAATTTGTTTTCCCACTCTAAAGACGGGGTTTAAGGAAGTCATTGGCTCCTGGAAAATCATCGAAATATCATTACCACGTAAATCCATCATTTCTTCGGCATTCAAATCAACAAGATTACGCCCCTTAAAAATAACTTCCCCCGCTTCAATCTTTCCTGGATAATCCAACAGGTTAAGAATTGACATAGCCGTAACACTCTTACCACTACCACTCTCACCTACAATAGCCAAGGTCTTCCCTTTATGAATTTCAAAGTCTACCCCATTAACAGCTTTAATGGTTCCTTTGTCAGTTTTAAAATAAGTGTGGAGGCCTTTAACCTCTAATAATACATCTTTGTTCATGAAGTCACCTTCTTTGTTTTGAATAGCGATTTCCAACGTGAATCTTTCTTCTGCTCTACATATTTAACATTGGCTTTGGGGTCAACGGCATCACGCACACCCTCACCAATTAAGTTTACGCTCATAATTAAGAATAGTAATAACATACCTGGTATGATCCATAACCACCAATAATTCTGCATGGTGATCATATTGGATGCTGATTCAACTAAAGAACCCCAGGTTGGAATTGGTTCACTAACCGATAACCCTAAAAATGATAGGGTTGCTTCCGATAAGATAGCTCCCGCAAAGCTATTAGTTGCCGCAACGATAATAAAAGCAAATACATTAGGAATCAAATGCTTAAGAATTTGGTCCCGATTACGAATTCCTAAGGCACGCGTCGCGACCATAAATTCCTGTTCGCGCAAGGACAGGATCTGACCCCGTACCATCCGCGCTAAATCCGGCCAAGCAATGGCCCCCAAAAGGGTCATGGTTGTATATAACCTTACTTTCGCAGGTGATTTAGCCATAATAACCGCAATGGTGATGGCAATTGGTAAAAATGGTATCGCAGATACAATTTCTCCAAAACGCATCAACAGCATATCTAATTTACCGCCATAGTAGCCAGCAATACCACCAATGATGACGCCAATTCCAATGGCAACCACCGTGGTAAGTAAACCTACTTGTAGCGAAATGGTTCCGCCTAAGAAGGCACGAATGAAAAAGTCCCGACCATATTTATCAGTACCAAACCAAAATCCCGGACGTGGTGATAAATAAGCGTTATCAAAATCAAGTTTCGCTAAGTTAAACTTTGTAAACTTAACATAAGCCCATACCCCAATAATAATGGTCGTAATAACAATAAACATCACTAAGCCAATAACGCCTAGCTTATTGCTTAAAAAGCGATTAACAAGCATCTGGGTAGGAGTTTCGATTTTATCTTGATTAGCTTGAACTTGTTTTCTTTTAAATAGTTTCATTAGGTATCATCTCCTACTTTAATACGTGGATCGACAAAGGCATAGCTTATATCAACAATTAAGTTGGACATCAACATCAAGACTGAGAAAAACAGCGTAACAATAACAATTAAACCACGATCTCGTTGTTGATAGGCAAGGTTCATTAAACGACCCATGCCCGGCCATGCAAATATTCTTTCCATAATAATCGCCCCAGAGAATAATCCGGGTAGTGAGTTACCAATCAAGGTAACCAGTGGAATCAAAGTATTTCTAAAAGCATGTCTATAAATAACAATTTTGTCATTAAGACCTTTGGCTTTTGCCGTTCGTATATAATCTTGCTTTAAAACCTCTAACATGGAGTTACGTACATACCTGATAATGGAGGCCATACTACCAATGGTAATAACGATGGTCGGCAACATAATATGATGCAAGACATCAAGATTGTACTTTAAGGTTCCTGGTTCATAGCCTAAAGAAGGATTAATCCGCCCACCAAAGGGGAAAAGCGGTATTTTAATAACAAATACGAAAATTAACAGCAAAGCAATAAAGAAACTCGGCAATGATATACCGATTAATGAGAAAACTGTAAAGAATCTATCATAAAATGAATGTCGTTTTACAGCTGATTTAATACCAATATAAGTAGCAATTACAAATGATAGTACATAAGCACCAACATTTAATAAAAACGTATTATATAAATAGCGTGGCAATTCGGGTGCGATCATTTTCTTGAGCGCGGTTGAATAACCTAGATCACCAGAAAGTAATCTAAAAAACCATTTGAAATAACGAAGATGGAAAGGCCCAACTAGACCTAACTGAACTCTTAAGGCTTCAATGTACTCGGTCATTTCAGCACTCGTCATTCCTAAATATTCTTCCGGTGTAATAAATGAATAAACAGGATCACCAGGTACGATCTCCATCAAAGTAAATAACATTAGTGAGATGAAAAAGATTACTGGGATCATGTACAACAGTCGTCTAAAAATATATCTGATAATTGGCATTAAATTAGCTACAAAAGCTCCTACTCGATTGCGCCTTTTACTCACGTTGACCTCCTATAAAACAAGCAAATAGTTGTTTTAAAAACAACTATTTGCTTAAAAACATTTTAATGTTTAATCTAAACCAAACTTAGCCAGCGTATGATCCGTAGAAGTGGTCTAGTAATACGTTAAAGTCTACAACTTCAACATCAACTTTAAATCCAGCTTCACTTACAGACTCAGCTAATAATAAGTCTAGGTTATTTTTCCATGCAGTGTTACCTACACCGACAGTAATCTCAGCTTTTCTGCCATCTTTTTCATAGATGCCATCACTGCCTTGTTTCCAACCAGCTGCTTCAAGAACTTCACGTGCTTTTGCAGGGTCTTTTTGGTATTTAACTAATTCAGCATCTTCAAATGCTTCATCAATCATCCAATAAGTTAGTGAGTATGGTCCATGAACTAAAGTAGCGTTTTCACCAATCATAGCTTTTCCGAATGCAACACGATCCATGTACCAAGCAAATGCTTGACGGATTTCTTTGTATGCACCGATTCCATGGTCAGTATGGAATGAAACATATCCATAACCATGACGTGGGTAACCATTGACATCACGTCCAGCGGTATCTCTGATAGCTTTGATTTTTTCCCATTCAATTAAGCCAGGAAGAATATCGATACTACCAGCGATTAATTGTTCGTGGTCAGTTTCAGAAGCAACAACTAATCCGGTAATATTCTTAACGGTTGGTTTGTCGCCTGCGAAGTCACCAGCATAGTGTTCGTTAACTGTTAATTTAACAAATTCGTTGTGAACGTATTCTACAAGTTTGTATGGTCCACTACCAACTGGTGTATTTAAATACTTGTCAACTACGGCTGCCACATCAATATTTTCAAATCCATCAGCTGCATATAAATGTGCTGGTAGGATATGATATGTGAACAGTTTGCTCCATGTTGAGAAAATTGGCTCAGGAACTGTGAATTTAATTGTTAATTCATCAACAACTTCAATTCCTGTAAATTTGCTAGCATCACGATCGCCTGCTTCAGCAGCATCGAAATACTCTTGGAATCCAGCTAATTCTTTTGGTTGATATGAAGGAGAACCTTTTGCATCAACTAAACCTGGATCAGAATAGAATAAGAATGTGAACAATACATCATTAGTTGTTAATGGTTGTCCATCAGAGAACTTAATTCCATCTTTTAATGTAAATGTCCATTCTTTAAGGTCGTCGGATACTTCTAATTTATCCAACATTCCACCATTAACCATTTCACCTGCTTCATCAGTGGTTAACATTGATTCAGCAACTAAATCACGAATAGCGGCATCATATGATGAGTTACCCCATCCTTGGATGAATTCACCGTTGTACTCAGGAGTACCAACAATAATGGTATCTGCAGTAGATGTAGCTTTAAGGATAGCAGCTTGCCAAGCAAACATGGTATCAGTTTTAAAGTTACTTAGTTTATCACTGTTGTATCCATCATAGTATTCGTTTGAATACATTGGAACAAGTGGTAATTCATCATTCATCAATTTAACCCATTCTCTGTATAGACGTTGATATTCCGCAACACCTTCATCAGTAGTTGGGTTTTGCTTACGCATCTCCATAATCAATTTATCGTTTTCAGGATTTGAATATCTGGATGTATTGGATGATACACCAGTTCCAAATGGAACGACGTTATCGGAGTGATAATCACCATAACCATCGAAAACGGCGGTTAAACCAGCTGCTAATGCAAATGCATCATAGACACGGTTTGGATCATCTTCTACTACTGGTGGCTTCTTCGTACAACCAGCAATAAGTCCGAGAACGATTAAGATGCTAAGTAAAATACTTAATCTCTTTTTCATTTTTCCCTCCTTTTTTTCAAAAAAATGAATACAGTCTTTTTAACTGCTGTGATTATTATATAAAGTTATTAGGTATGTGTCAACTGATTTTCCTAAAATTACATAGAGGTTTCAATTTACTGAAAATGTTTACATTTTATTTTGAAAATGTATCATTGATATTAATCATTTTGAATTCACAAAATTTTAGTCGGTATAGTCCTTGGTAAAATCAACCCATAGGAGTCTATCTATTTATTATATATATAAGAAGCTTGAAAGCGCCTGGTTAGCTTTTATACCTTGAACAAGGTATGTTATAATCTATAAGATAAGTTGAGGTATCCTATGAAATTAAATAAAAACTATTTCTTTACATTAAGAGAAAATGTAAAAGATGAAGAAGTCGCCAGTGCCAACTTATTGGTTAAAGCCGGCTTCATCAAGAAAAGCTCCTCGGGGGTCTACATGTATTTACCCCTGGGTTTGAAAGTACTGAAAAAAATTGAAGATATCGTACGTCATCATATGAATGCGATTGATTCCCAAGAAGTGCTCATGCCCTCTTTAATCCCAGAAGAGGTTTATATTGCATCAAAACGACGTGAAGCTTTCGGCAACAGTATGTTTGCCTTTAAAGATCGTAACCAACGGGATTTTGTCTTAGGGCCAACTCATGAAGAACTTTTCGCACAAGCTGCGAACTCTTATATTCATTCTTATAAGAATCTTCCCTTCTCACTATATCAATTTCAAAATAAATTCAGGGATGAACCACGGCCTCGTTTTGGATTAATTCGGGTACGTGAATTTGTGATGAAGGATGCTTATACCTTTGATAAGGATTTAGAAGGACTCGACGTCAGCTATCAAGCTATGTTTGATGCCTACAAAGCTATCTTTGATGAACTTGAACTTGATTATCGGATAGTTAAGGCGGATACCGGAGTCATGGGCGGTCTCTTATCGGAAGAGTTTCAAGCCATTAGTGAAATCGGAGAAGACAAGATTGTCTATTGTGATGCGTGTGACTATGCCGCCAACTTAGAAATTGCCATTGATTATACTCCTGAGGTAACTATTTCTCCTTTAAAAGGAAACTATAAAGAAGTCGAAACCATAGATCAGCGCACCATTGAAGAAGTTAGTAGCTTCTTAAATAAGGAAGCCTCTGACTTTGTAAAGACCTTGGTCTATCAGGTGGATGATAAGCTGGTTGCAATCGCAAC
>CAYXES010000021.1:0-5692 GCA_964464075.1 uncultured Erysipelothrix sp.
TAACCCGCCACCACACAAAATCAAAACCCCAAAACCACCCAAATCCTAACCAAATTACACTTAGAATCAGTGAAGCAATATGAGGATACATCCAGCGTGATAACATCTTCTTTAATAGATTTAAAGTCGCTAGATATTGAAGTCCTACTGAAAATACAATACTTAAAAGGGTAAAATGATTCATGTTTTGTCGGTGATACAAAACATCCAGAAGCAATTCATTATGAGGTTCATTTTTAAGCCGCTGATAGAGCTTACCTTTTAAGGAATGTTTTAACTGATAGGAAACGACTTGAACCTTATCTAAGGTTCCTAAATGGTTTTTATGCTTAGCCCACAAAGTGATGGGATCATTAAAGAAATTGCTGCGATGTGTGGTGACTTTAAGCTTACCCACAACACAAACTTCATCAAAATAGGTAAAGTCATGTTCCATAAAAAAAGCAAACTGATAAGCTTGATTTGCAAGTAAGACATAGTTATCATCATGCTTAATTACCCGCCCACAGTAAGGTTGGTCCAACTTAAAAGAAGAACTCAATGAAAAATAGACCATTAGACACATTAGGATGATAAATGCGAAGCTTGAAATATGTTTTCTAAAATAATAGGCAAGCAAAAGTAATAATACACACTTTAAAAGCAACCAAGGTATAAAAAATGTGACCCAAAAACTAAGCAGTAAAACACTTAGTTTTTGGCTTAAAGACATATTTTGTCCTTAATCTTTTCAAAAGTCTTTATCTTAATACCCTTAATCAACATAATATCTTCAAGGTATTGAAACAAACCTACATTTTGACGATGATCAATGATTCTTTGGGCAATCGCAGGTCCGATGCTTGGTAAGGTAATCAAACCATCTAAACTGGCGTGATTGATATTAATACATGCTGTTTCTGACTTAAATGGAATGGTGATTTTATCATGATGATGCAGAATATTATAAGGATTCAACTGCTCAACATCGGCATCCACTTTAAGATCAACTTGTTCTAATAGTTCTTTAATACTTGCATAAGGCTCCACTTTAAAAGAACCAGGATTGTGTAAAGCCCCTACAACTTGCACTTCAAAATAAGTTGGTTTTTTAATCTGATAGGGTTTGATTGCTTGACACCCCCCTAGGGTGCAAGCAAGAAAAAACACGATGATTAGCTTGATGGTTTTCATACCATACTATTCGCATTTCGTGTTTGTTTTCCTCTTATTTAATTTTTACGATTTTAACTTCATAAGGATTATCAACATTAACCTTGACGATATCCCCTTCATGATGTTCAAGTAGAGCCATGGCTAAGGGAGTCATATTGGATAAGCGACCATTTAAAGGATCAGCCTCAACGGAACCCACAATGGTATATTCCTTGGTTTGCTTGGTTTCTAAATCAAGCACTTCTAAGGTTGAACCTAATCGAACCATCCGATGCCCTTCTTTTTTCTCATCGATAATCTCGACATTACTAAGCATCATGTCTAATTCACGAATTCGACTTTCAATTCGTGCTTGACGATCACGAGCTGCATCATAATCAGCATTCTCACTTAAATCACCCTGAGCTCGGGCTGCTTGTAAATCTTCAATAACTTCTTTACGAACCACATGAATCAAATGTTCATATTCTTTTTCTAATTCAACTAAACCTTCTTTAGTTACATATACTTTATCATCTGTCATACTATTACCTCATCAAATGTGGATTATAGCATATTTTTTTCGATGATGCTACTAATCTTGGTCGTCAATAAATCCACGGCTACTTCATTCTTACCTCCTTGAGGTACAATGATGTCCGCAAAGCGTTTACTAGGTTCAATAAACTGATCATGCATAATACGTACCGTTTGGGTATACTGGTCCACAACCGAATCTAAAGAACGGCCGCGTTGATGCACATCCCGCATCAAACGACGAATAAAACGAATATCCGCTTGGGCATCCACAAAGACCTTAATATCACAGCGCCTACGAATATCTTCATCCTCTAATACAAACAAACCCTCTAAGAGAATCACATCCGCTGGACTTACCTGTTCTACCCGATTGGTACGAGTGTATTCCACAAAATCATAAATGGGTTTCTCAATGGGTTGTCCATGCAAGAGTTTGTCTAAATCTGACACCAATAACTTGTTGTCAAAGGCAAATGGATGGTCATAATTCGTCTTTAAACGAGCTTCCATATCCATATGGGATTGATCATGATAATAATCATCCTGACGGATGATTACAATTGAATTTGATTTTTCAAAAGCATCTTTTAAACGCTTAGAAAGTAAGGTCTTACCGGAGGCAGAGCCGCCTGCGATACCGATTAATACTGGTTTCATTATGGTTTGCCCTTTAAATATTTATTCACATTGGCTTCATGTTCAGCCAAGGTTTTCGCAAAATAAATCGTCCCATCCCCATAGACATCCGCAATAAAATATAAGTAATCATTCGGTGTTGGATTTAAGGTTGCCTTCAGAGCAATTTCTGAAGGATTCAAAATTGGTCCTGGGGGTAACCCCTTATATTTATAGGTATTATATGGTGATTCAATGTTAGGATTGCGTTCGCAATCCACCCATGAATCATACTCATAAAGGGCATAACAAATAGTCACACTAGATTGCAGTAACATATCAATTTTTAAACGATTGTAGAAAACCCCCGCAATAATTGCCATGTCATCCGCATGCTTCCCTTCAAATTGTACAATGGAAGCGAGGGTAAAGATTTCGGGAATACTTAAAGCAGAGGCTTCAAAATCAGCCTGATATTTTTTATAGATTAAATTGGTTTGATCTAACAGCCGTTTAGTTATCGCTTTTGCGGTGGTGTCCGAATAAAAATCATAAGTTTCAGGAAAGAGGTAGCCTTCTAAATAGACTTGCACATCATCATTGATAATGGCATCACTTAAAAAAGGATACTCTAGCATTAATTCTTGAATATAGGTTTTATCATTCCATAAATCCAAAAGTTCATCCGCTTTAACATTGGTATTTTCACTGAGTCTTTTGGCCATATCCTTAGCCCAGAATCCTTCTGGTAAAGTTACGCGCACTTGATCTGGTATCGCCTGTGAGGCATCATTTAGGGTCGCTAAAAGCGTCTTAGGATCCCATGATTTATCCAGGGCATAACGTCCAACTTTAAGTGCCGTTAGGTTTTCTTGTTTGGCTACCCAACGAACATAGAAACTTGAACGAACTAAAGCTTCATCTTTTAAAGCTGAAGCAACTTTAGTGATGGTATCCCCACTTTTCACTTCAAAAACAACAATCTCACTTTCCTTTTGGGGAGCTTGAATAAGGTAAGAACCAACCGCGACAACCGCTAAAAGGCTTACCACCCCAACTAAGATGACTTTAATGAATGAATTCTTCTTCATGATCTTCTAAAAAGGCTCCAAATACTTCCTCAATAAATTCCCATTCTTTATCATCCTCAATCACGGACAAATTATCTTCATCATCATAATATGAAGCATAAACCGGTCCATCTTCATCCTTAGGATCAATGTAACAGACAATGTTCTTTTGACTGACGACACTTTCTACCGTAAAGAGAATCTTCATTTCAATTTCTTCATCAAATTCATTAATAATGATAATGGTATCATTTTCCATAACTTTCACCTTTGTGCTTGATCGAGGTAGCTCTGTAAGATAATCATGGCAGCCACCTGATCAATACGCTGCTTTCTTTTCTTTCGTGATAAATCACCTTGTAGCATGCGTCGCTCAGCTTCCTTCGAAGAAAAGCGTTCATCCCACATAATAATATCAATATCAATGTACTCTAAGATAAGTGCTTTAACCAATAAGGCCCGTTGTGCACTTACTCCTAGCTCATTATTTAAATGCTTTGGTAAACCAATAACTAAGGTTCTAACATCATGTTCTTTGATGAGTTCAATCAGCTCTTTAACTCCTACTTCATAAGCTTCACTTTCAAAGACAATGGTTTTTAACGCTTGCGCAAAAAAACCTTGAGAAAATGCAACCCCAATGGTTTTTTCACCGACATCTAGACCAAAGTAATTATTCATCGCTTAAATAGGAGCGTACTAATTCCTCAATAATCTCATGACGTTCAATGGATTGAATAATCGTCCTGGCATTCTTGTAGGATGAAATATAAGCGGGATCATTGGATATTAAATAACCAGCTAATTGATTCACCGCATTATAGCCTCTTTCAACCAGGGCCTCTGAGACTTGCCTTAAGACATCTTTAATGTGCTCTTTACGCAGCTGTTCAGCTTTAAAAGCTATTGTTTGTGTATGTTGATTTTTCATATTCTTTCTCCCTGTAGTTATTGTATACCACAAATCATTTTATTTAAAGAATATCAAACACTTTCTTTTTCACCAATTCGAGGGCTTCATCCAACTTACTAAGGTCTTTTCCACCTGCTTGAGCAAAGTCTTTACGACCACCACCATTACCACCAGTGTGTACTGCCGCCAGTTTTACCAATTGATTACAATCTATCCCCTTAACCACTAAGTCCTTGGATGCACCACAGACAAAGAGTAATTTTTCACCCTCAGAAGCCGCTAAGAAGACCAGTCCCCCATCCAGTTTAACCAAACTCTTTTCTACCAGTGATTTCACATTCTTCAAGGATTGATTTTCTAACTTTTGGATAATGAGTGGTGTTTCACTTACCGTTTCAACTTGATTTAAGATACCGGTGATAGCTTGTTGGTTAATTTGATTTTGAAGCTGCGCAATTTCCTTACTTTGTGCTTCATAATCACTTCTAAGTTGTTGTACCTTTTCTTCAACCTTTATCACGCTGCCAGCTTTTAAGCTATCCGCAATGGTTTCTAATTGAATTTGATAGTGTTCAAAGTGCTCATAAGCCTTGGCTTGTGAGACACAGACAATCCGACGAATGCCAGAGCCAATACTCTCTTCACTCACCAGTTTCGCAACCCCAATTTCAATGGTATTTGAAATATGGGTTCCCCCACAAAGTTCCATGGAGACATCACCAATCGATACTACCCGTACTTGATCATCGTATTTCTCATTAAACAAGGCGGTTGCCCCGGACGCTTTAGCGTCCTCTAAATCCATGATCGTAGTCTGAAGCGGTAACTTGGCATAAATCTGTTCATTAATCCACCCTTCAATGGCTTTAAGTTCTTCACTGCTTACCTTTTGAAAATGGGTAAAGTCAAAACGCATGTATTCATCGGAAACATATGAACCAGCCTGATGCACATGATCACCAAGGGTACGCTTTAAAGCAGCTTGAAGGAGATGCGCTAGCGTATGATTAGCCATGGTTTGTTGGCGCTTAACCACATTGATTTGTAAGTCCACCGTCTGATTTTGTTTTAGGGGAATGTTAGTATTGACTTTATGCATGGCTTGATTATGAGCGGCTTTAATCACATCCTCAACTTCAATGGTATGTCCATCTACTTTTAAGTTACCTTGATCTCCAACCTGTCCGCCACTTTCGGCATAGAAAGGGGTTTGATCAAAGATCAAGTAACCTTCACCTACCAACTCATCAACCTGCTTACCATCTTTAAACATCCCAATTATTTTACTTTGAGATTGATAGTGATCATAACCAATAAATTTAGAAGGTTCCATAAACTTCAATAAGTCTTCACTTTGAATGGCCATGGATTCTTGATCGACACGGGCTTTACGCGCACGTTCTTGTTGGGCTTTCATCTG
>CAYXES010000021.1:5792-14500 GCA_964464075.1 uncultured Erysipelothrix sp.
GGTAATTCTTGGTAGAGAGAACGATCAACGCCTTCAATCCCATTATATTGGGAGAAAACCACATTCCAAACCTCGACATAGCGATCATTATCTAAATCCTCAAAGAATAAACGTTCCCCAATATTTTCAGGATCATACTGAGGGCCCCGATCATAAAAGAGCTCACTATTTGGACCACAAGGTCCATCTCCGATTTGCCAAAAGTTATCATCGGTTTTTAAAATCTTCTTAGGATCAAAGCCAATCTCATTCACCCATATATCATAGGCAACCACATCATCCGTATGCACACTCACATAGAGTTTATCCTTGTCAAAACCCATCCACTCTGGACTGGTTAAAAACTCCCATGCATACTCAATGGCTTCCTTCTTAAAATAGTCTCCAATTGAAAAGTTACCCAACATCTCAAAAAAGGTATGGTGACGGGCCGTCCGTCCCACATTTTCAATGTCATTGGTTCGAATGGACTTCTGGACATTCACAATCCGAGGGTTTTTGGGGATAATTGAGCCATCAAAATACTTCTTAAGGGCGGCGACCCCGGAATTAATCCATAGTAAAGTTGGATCATTCATGGGAATTAAAGGTGCCCCTGGTTCAACCATGTGGTTTTTACTCTTAAAATAATCTAGAAACATTTGGCGAATTTGGCTTGCTGTTTTCATATTCTTCTCCTTTTTCATAAAAAAAGTTCCTGCATCCAGGAACGAATTCTCGCGGTACCATCCTGGTTCACTATCACTAGTGCCCCTTTATGCCTTAACGCAGCTTACGGGAATGATTAGTTCCAATCACAAAGTAGCTTCAATAGGTTCCAATGAAGATTTGCACCAACCATCTTCTCTCTACAAATGGTAAACTATTTACTCATCTTTTAACATATCGTATCTTATTATAACACAGCTTTTATCGCTTACTCAATACTTAAGCGTTGCTTTAAATAGGTCTGACGGGGGCGATGATGACTATGCTCAACCGCCTTATTAAAGGCTTCGTATTCACCCATACAGATCAGATAGTTAGCGGCGCGGGTAATGGCGGTATAATAAAGCCTTCTTTGAAGCATCCAACCATACTCCTTAAAGCCTAGTAAAATCACAATCGGATATTCATTCCCTTGGGATTTATGCACACTCATGCAGTAGGCATGGGCAATATTAATAAACATATCACTGGTGTATTCCACATAGTTGCCTTCAAAATCAATAATCAGACGATTCTGATTATTTTCATCCTCAAAAGGATAGACAATCTCAACTAAAATCCCAATATCCCCATTATAGACATCATCATCGACTTGATTCTTTAACTGGAGGATTTTATCCCCTTCCCTAAAGGTTTTATAACCCACTTGCAGTTCCCGCTTGTATTCATCCGGGGGATTAAAAGCCTTTTGCAGGGCATGATTAAGGGCATCAATCCCCACTAAACCATTATATTTAGGGGCTAAGACTTGAATATCAGATAAGGAATAACCCTTATCTAAGGCCGCTTTAATGGTTTGAATCAAGTGATGCTTGATTTGGGTTGGTTTACTTTCAATAAATTGAATATCACGATTAAAGTCAGCTTTAAACTGACCTTGTAAAACATGATTGGCGAGTTCAATGACTTGCGAACCACTTTGTTGGCGATAGATAGTATCTAAGGTAATAACCGGGCAAATCCCACTTTCAATCAAATCATTTAAGACATTACCTGGTGCGACCGATGGTAACTGATTATGATCACCAATTAAAAGCAGTTTGGTGTGTTGTGGTAATGCCTTAATGAGTTGGGCAAACAAATAGCTATCCACCATGGAGAATTCATCAATAATCAATACATCCACAACCAAAGGATTTTCTTCATTGCGATTAAAGGTGTTGGTCTCTAAATCCCACTGAAGTAGTGAATGAATGGTGTTGGCTTTATGATTGCTTAAATTACTAAGACGTTTCGCTGCCCGACCAGTTGGGGCACAGGTCTCAATAACTATGGGTGGTTCCACCTGCTTTAAAAGCGCTAGTAAGGCCAATACAATGGTGGTTTTGCCGGTTCCGGGTCCTCCCGTGATAATGAGGTGGTCATACTCAAAGAACGCACTAATGCCCTTAATTTGCTCGGTATCAAAGTCAATATTGAATTCTTTTTGGATGGCATCCAAACGGGCATCAATATGATCTAAGTTCAAATGCATAATGGGATTATCACCTAAAAAATAAGAAGCAATTAAGGACTCACTTTCATATTGAGAGATCGGATACAAACGTTCTCCCTTTAAAACCGCTTTTCGTTTAAGTAATACTTGCGCTAAGATTTCATCCCCACTTTGATGAAAGCGATAACGACGATCAAAGCGACTTAAAAACTCATCCACCAAGACATAACTATCACCATTTTGCATACACATGCTCATCAGTGCATCGGAAAAAGCAGCTTCTAAACGTAAGGGATTATCCTCGGAAAAATTCAGGGCTATGGCAACCTTATCCGCAATCTTAAACCCAATCCCATCCACATCATCAATCAGACGATAAGGATTGTGTTTAATTAACACAATCGCATCATCACCATAAAGTCTTTGAATCTTAAACATT
Organism: uncultured Erysipelothrix sp.; assembly: GCA_964464075.1. Classification (GTDB taxonomy): domain Bacteria; phylum Bacillota_I; class Bacilli_A; order Erysipelotrichales; family Erysipelotrichaceae; genus UBA6182. The sequence continues at coordinate 8,375 of CAYXES010000021.1, forward strand.
TGACGCATGCTTAAACCAACCATGGTGATAAAGGCAACCAGCTGATCTTCCTTGTCAGCTTGTTGGATGGTTTCAATAATGGTTTCAAGCTTAGCTTGGGGTACCCCCTGCACTTGATAGGTCTGCTCGGGGTCTGCTTGAATCATCTCTATCAGATTCACCCCTAAAGCATCCACCACTTTAGTGGCGGTAACCTTACCAATCCCTACAAAAGCAGCTGATGATAAATAATTAATCAAGGCCTCTTTTTCTTGAGGCACCACCTGTTTAATGGTTTCGGCTACAAACTGCATCCCATATTTGGGATGTTCTTGATAGGTGCCTTGACACTCCAACATGGTTGAGGTTTCATAAGGTATAAAATGACCCGTCACAAAGATCTTCTTTTCACTTAAATCATACAAACTAAAAAGCATGACCGTAAACATGTTACTTTCATTATGATAAATAATCTTTGATACTTTTCCCAAAATGGTATGTTTCATATTAAATTAAATCAGAGAGCATGAGTAAAATGGCTAAAACACCCAATAAATTATGAATAAAATGAAGGATGATTGCATAAGACAATTTACCACTCGCTTCATAAATCTTAACAAAGAATAAACCTAGAACGGTATAAACCACAATAAAAGGTAAATCCATCCAATTTCTTTCAACTAAGGATTGAAAGACATGCATTAAGCCAAAGGTAATGGCGGATAAGAAAATAACCGACCAATACCGATACTCACTACGCAACTTACGATATAAGACACCCCGAAAGACAATCTCTTCTACGATGGGCGCCATCACGATGGCGGACAAAATCAAGAAAACTGGTTGACTTTGCATGGCTTCTACAATTAAAGCTTGATTTTGACTGTTATCCGATTTGGTTAAAAAGCCAATTAAGGGATTGACAATCATACTCGTCAAAAGTAATAGACCATAGGTCTTTACAAACAATAAAACTTTTTTATCCGGCCTAATATGACGCTCTTCTTTAAAGATTGGCCAAGCTAACATAATCATGGTAATGGTCGTGAATAAAACAATCCCAATTAAAACTTCATTGGAAATAAGCTCATCGGTATGACCTAAAGCTTTCGTTATAGCATGTCCAATTAAAGGGTAAACAATGAGATAACCTAAAAAATAGTTTAATAAAATTAAAATGGCGGATGTTTTGGATAAGGACGAGCCTTGATCCATAGACGGGTTACGTTTAATCATGGTGAACCTTTCTAATGATGGTGTCATTAAGGACTTGCTTGTTTTTAAATACCTTGGCAATTTGTCCTGAACCAAGACAAACATCATCCAAGTATAAAACTGCTTCCTGTCCCAGGGTGACCCCAGAAATCGTTTGGGGATAACTTAAGACTAAATGTCCATCTTCAAACTGACACAACACTTCATTATCTTTTTGTCGATATCGAAACTTAACCATACATTGACTGGGTAGTTCATCGACTAATAAATTAATCCGATCTAAATGACACTGGTCCGAAAATAAATCAGGATGCTCACTAGAGAGCCCAACATATAGTTCGTTCTTTTCTAAGCTTTTTCCTACTACAAAAAATGGTCCATGGAAATGATTGATATTTAAACCCTTACGTTGACCAATGGTATAAAACATAACCCCATAGTGTTTACCAACCACTTGTTTGGTATCCACATCAATGATGTCTCCCATCTGATCAGGGATATAATTATGAAGAAACTCACGATAGTGACGCTCACCAATAAAACAAATACCGGTGGAATCCTTTTTAGTCGCGAGTGGAAAATTCTGCGCTAAGGCGATTTCACGCACCTGGCCTTTGGTATATGCACCCAAAGGAAAAATCAGATAGTCAAGCACACTTTTAGGAATCTGTGCTAAAAAGTAAGTTTGATCTTTATTTAAATCATCAGCCTTTTTAAGTTGGTATTGACCATCCACATATTCGACTTTTGCATAATGGCCAGTTGCGACTTTATCAAAGCCATGCGCTTTAGCATAGGCGATAAAAGCATCAAATTTAATATGTTTATTGCATAAAATATCAGGATTAGGGGTATAGCCTTTTTTTGTCTCTTCAATAAAGACCTGGAAGACTTCATCCCAATACTCACCGACAAAATCAACCCGATGTAATTTCAAGTCTAAAAGGGATGCCATTGCTAATGCATCCATATAGTCTGTTTCTTGGGGACATACTTCTTGATCAAGGGTTGGATTGCCTAGTAGATCATTGTTTAGGGAAGCATCCCAATTGCGCATAAAGGCACACTCGACATCATAGCCTTGTTCTTTTAATAAGTAAGCCGCGACGGCAGAATCTACTCCACCTGATAAACCAACTAATACTTTCATTTCATCACTCTCGGAGGTAATTATACCATAAAAAAACTGTACTCAGGTACAGTTAATCTTCGATGGTTTCTACTTTAACTAATGCTTGCCCGCACTCTGGAAAGTTTGGACAATCCGGATTGCACCCCGATATCGCAACATTGCGTAGCTCGGGTGGTATAAAGGCACCAATTTCTTCTTCGTCATAACCAACCAAGAAACTTCGCTCATTTAAAATGATGGGCCGTTTCAAGACGGATGGATTTTCTTGGATAAATTCCACAAGTTCTCTAACCGACATATCTTCAATATTGATATTGGATTCTTGAATGATTTTTGATCGCTTTGAAATAATGTCTTCTGTCCCATTTTCAGAACGCATGAGTAAATGCTTAATTTCACTTTCATTAAGCAAGGTCGTAAAGATATTTTTTTCAATAAACTTTAGGTTACGTTCATGCATCCATTGCTTCACTTTGCGACAAGAAGCACAACCAGGAGATGTATAAATAACAATCATATTGCTTCCTCCTTGACCTTATTATAATACAGATGAACTCACATAAAAAGATAAAATTGAAATAAATGTCCAAAACAGTGCTTATTTCACAAAATTGTGACGACCATCAAAATTTCTTAACTTGAGAAATTGTGGATTTAATGGTTAAATAAGTAGTGTAAAAAAAGGAAGTAATTATGATGAAGAGAATGATTAGTGGTATTAAACCCACCGGTGAATTAACCCTAGGTAATTACCTAGGTGCTTTGAAGCATTTTGTGAAGTATCAAGATGACTATGAAATGTTCGTATTTATTGCGAATTTGCATACCATTACGGTCTATCAAGACCCCAAACTTTTAAGTCAATACTTAAAAGATGCGGTAGCCCTTTATTTGGCAAGTGGACTTGACCCAGATAAAGCAACCATCTTTTTACAAAGTGATGTGTTAGAACACACTCAACTGAGCTTTATTTTATCGTGTAATAGCTATTTGGGTGAAATGAATCGCATGACCCAATATAAAGACAAGGTAAGCCAAGGGGAAAGCAACCTTACGGTTGGCTTCTATACCTACCCTACCTTAATGGCAGCGGATATTTTACTGTATGATGCTCATTTTGTACCGGTTGGTAATGATCAAAAACAACATGTTGAAATAACTCGCGATATTGCGGAGCGCTTTAATAATCGCTACTCTAAAACCTTTGTGGTACCAGAGCCCTTAATTCCGATTGCGGGAGCGCGCATCATGTCCTTAAGTAATCCCTCTAAGAAAATGAGTAAATCCGATGAAGAAGACAAGGGTGTCATTTATATGTTGGATACGCCAAAACAAATTACGAAAAAGATTATGTCCGCTAAAACGGACAGCCTAAATCGCATTAAATACGATCCGATTGAACAACCTGGGATTGCGAATCTACTTCAGATTGTTGCAGCCTGTAAAGATATCCCGATTAGCCAAGTGGAATATGAATACCAAGACTTTAACTACGGTAACTTTAAAAAAGCCGTTGCCCAAGTGGTGGTGGATACCCTAGCCCCGATTCAAGCTAAGTATGAAGCTATTATCAATAGTGATTTAATTGAGACGACCCTCGCACAAGGTAAAGCGAAAGCCACTCCTTTAGCGGCCCAAAAACTATCTGAAGTACAAGCCAAAATTGGTATTGAGATTAGAAAGTAACCCTTATGAAAACCTTATTAATATTTATATTTCTAGCGATTGTCCAAGGACTAACCGAACCGATTCCGGTTTCTTCAAGTGGCCATCTGGTTTTAGCTCAAGCACTCTTTAAAATTGAGTCCAATGATCCCACCTTGGAGATTTTATTGCACCTAGGATCCTTGATCGCTATCATCATCTTTTACTATGATGATATTAAAAACTTAATTGTAGATAACCTACAATTTATCTTTAAAGGTAATAAACAAAAGCAAGCAGCTTTTGATTACTTTATCAAATTAGTCATCGCAACCATACCGGCTGGATTAATTGGAATTACTTTTAAAAGTAAAATTGAAGCAACCTTATCCAATCCTCGGTTGGTAGGTGTCTTTTTAATCTTTACCGCAGTGGTCTTAGCGTCAACCTATTTAGTCAGTAAAAGTGAAAAACAACCTATTACCCCTTTAAAATCCTTAGTGATTGGGATTGGTCAAGCGGTTGCCTTACTGCCTGGGGTTTCTCGCTCAGGAATGACAACCTCAACCGCCATGCTCATTAAAACTGAGCCCGCGGAAGCCATGCGATTTTCCTTTATGCTTTTTATTCCCATTGCGACCTTAGTCATGTTAGTGGGAATCCCTGAGATTATTGCACAACCCAATTTTATGGAATTATCATGGATGTATTTAATTGCGACCATTGTTTCAGGGGTTGTTACCTACTACTCAATGGCGGTGTTAAAAATTATTTTAAAGAGCCGAAAATATCATTTATTTTCTATCTATTGTTTAATCGTTGGTATTATCGCTTTATTTATTTTCTAGGAGGTCCTTATGATCCAAATCAACAATATTAGTAAAACGTATGCAAAAACCGTAAAAGCGGTTGATCAATTAACTCTTACCATCCCGGATGGCAAGATTGTGGGCTTTATTGGTCCAAATGGAGCCGGAAAAACCACAGCAATCAAAATGATGTGCGGTATTTTAGAACCGGATGAGGGAAGCATTGTCCTCAATGGTTTTGATATTAGTCAACAACCCCTCAAAGCCAAAGAACAATTTGGCTATGTGGCGGATGATGCGGATATTTTCTTACGCCTTAAAGGTATTGAGTACCTTAATCTAATGGCAGATATCTACCAGGTTGATCCTAAAGTCAGGGTTGAGCGCATTCAACAATATGCGCAACAATTTCAAATGAGTGAAGCCCTGAATGATAAGATTTTGTCCTATTCCCATGGGATGCGTCAAAAGATTGTCATTATGGGTGCGATTTTACATCAACCTTCTATTTGGATTTTAGATGAACCCTTAACCGGATTAGATCCCCAATCATCCTTTGAACTAAAACAAATGATGCGCCAACATGTCGCTAATAATAAGACCGTCTTCTTTTCAACACATGTCTTAGAAGTTGCGGAAAAACTTTGTGACTATGTCATTATTATTAATTTTGGTAAAGTGCTTTATGAAGGAACCCTACAAGAATTAAAGGATACCCATCCTAATCGATCACTGGAAGAAATCTTCTTAGAGGTTACCAAGCGTGACTAAATATTTTTCCTTATCCAAAGCACTTTTTAAAAATTCCTTCGCCTTCATTGATCAAGGTAAACAAAAGAAGTCAAGGCAAATCTTAGGTTATGCCCTCTTTGCTTTTATCATTATTTCTTTATTACCTTCTTTATGGGGCCTTTATCAGATGACAACTTATTTATTGGAACAGCTGATTCCCATGCAACAAGAAGGATTACTCATTGGTTTAGTCTTTCAAGCAGCCGGCTTACTCATCTTCTTTCTAGCGGCCTTTATGATTCCCGCGATTTTCTACTTTTCTAAAGATATTGAAGAACTTTTAAGTTTACCTTTAACCCCGGTTGAGATTATCGCATCCAAATTTACAGTAACCTATCTTTATGAACTCTTATTAATGGTCTTTATTATAAGTCCAATACTCTTAGCTTATATGAAGATGGTGCCTTTATCAGCACTACAAATCATCATGATGATGATCGTGGTACTAACCCTACCACTGTTACCTTTAATCTTTGCGGCTGTTTTAGTCATGTTGGTCATGTGGCTCATTCCCTTCTTTAAAAACCGTGATTTATTCAATTTATTAAGTGGAAC
>CAYXES010000022.1:0-14292 GCA_964464075.1 uncultured Erysipelothrix sp.
AACCTGCGATTCATTTAAAGAAATTAATTGTCAATCCGAAGAAGTTTGAAAATGTTGGAGATATCATTGAATATGAATTCATCGCAACCAACACTGGAAATGTTGCCTTGTATAAGGTTGTGATTGAAGATAATTTAGTATCCAATTTAACCTATGTATCCATTAATGGGGTAGCGGTTGTGGATCCTAATAACATTACACTTCAACCAGGTGATGTTCTACTTGCTAAAGCAAGTTACACCATCACCCAAGCTGATATCGAAGCTGGTAAAGTAGAAAACCATGCGAAGGTAACGGGTGAAGACGAAGAAGGTGAAGAAGTTGATAGTGAAGATGATGCTGATATTGATGGTGAACAAGTCTATAAATTAGATCTTCTTAAAACCAACAGCATCACAACCAGTAATCAAAAAGAAAAATTAGATAATTATTCTCAAATTGGTGATGAAATCCACTATGTAGTAACGGCTACCAACATTGGTAATATGATTGCTTATAATGTCGTAGTTGATGACATCATGATGAAAGACTTAGTTAATGTTGTTTATACCCATTATGATAAATCGAATGTGGTACTTGCGACCTATGATGATAAAACGATTGTTGAATTAACTCTTAATCCGCTAGATAGAGTGGAGATGGAGGCAACCTATATCATTACCCAAGCAGACTTAGACAAAGGTAGTGTACTGAATGCCGCATCAGTGGAATACACAGATGAGGAAGGTGAAGTACTAGGTGATGAAGAAGATGACACCAGTTCTGTGGGTCTTAGTCAATTAGCCTTACTCAAGGTTGATCAAAAAGACGCTAAGTTAGTGCTTGAAGGTGCTGAATTTACCTTAACTCATATTAAGAGTGGTAAGCGTTGGCAACTTAAGACTGATAAAGAAGGTGTTGTTGTCGCTGAAGGCTTAGACTTTGGGGTTTATAGCTTAGAAGAAACCAAAGCTCCATCAGGTTATAGTCTACTTGAAGAAAAGATAGAGATTATCATTGATGAAGATAACAATGGTGTTATAAGCTTAACGGTTGAAAACATCAAGGAGATCCCAGAGATGGGTAATACCAGTTATCAAATGGCAGCCTTTGTCTTATTACTCTTAGGATTGATGTTAATCATCATTACCAAAGAAGAGAAAGCTTAATTAATAGTATGAAACCAGTCTCTAGCGAGGCTGGTTTTTTGCTTGATTGAATATGGGATAAAATGTGAAGTTTGTGAAATAGTGAGGAAGCGGTTGAGCCTCTAACCTTAATTTGTTATAATGCAAAAGTATTGTTTCATGTTACCGGGAGGTGGTTATTACCTATAAGGTAGATTATGAAAATATTTGATAACATAAGTAAAACCATGATTATATTAACGGTATTTACACTGGGTTTGTTTATAAGCAGTGTTTCCGTTTTGAACATGAGTGCACCTAAACCTGTCTATGGTCATCGTTTAAGTGTTGATGGGGTTGTGTGGGGAATCTTTGAATCAGAGGCTGTGATTGAAGCAACTCTCGATGCTTATAAAAACCAGTTCTTAAAGCGTCTTGATGAGAATGTTGAGATTCTAAGTGTGGAATTCGATGCTGAATTTGAACTTGAGGAAGTTGAAACGCCAACCGGGGTTCTTAATGATCCAGGTATCATCCTTGATTATTTAAACCAGAAAAAAGAACAGGCTGTCTATTATACGGTACAACCTGGTGATAGTATTTGGGCGATTTCAATCAATGAACAAGTATCGATTGCGGATATTATGACCTATAACCCAGATCTTGATATTGCTAAGATTTGGCCAAATGATCAAATTATGATTGAATCGGAAGTACCTGCGATTGATGTTGTGGTTACTTTGGAAAGTGTTGAGCTTGAAGCAGTTGCTTTTGAAAGTGAGTTTATTGAAGATGATTCTCTCTATCGCAGTCAACGTGTAGTGGTTAAACCCGGGGTTGAAGGTGAAAAAGAAGTAACCTATCATGTGATTATGCGTAATGGGTATCTTCATGAAGTTAACATAGAGAAGGAAGTTACCTTAGTGGAACCGACCACCAGTGTTATTCGAATTGGTACTATGGCAACCCTTAGACGGGGTGGTGGTAATAACTATGGTGTGGTGATTGGTCGTTTAACCAGTGGGTTTGGCTATCGTAAAGATCCCTTCACTCGAAAGACAGTTTTCCATAATGCGATTGATATTGGTGCATCTTATGGGACGCCCATTAAGGCCTATACCAACGGTAAAGTCATTCTGGCTGGTTGGAATGGGATGGGTGGCAATATGGTCATTATTGACCATGGAAATGGCTTACATACCGAATACGCTCATATGTCGAGCATTACCGTAAAGAAAGGCCAACAAGTAAGTGTTGGTCAGGTCATTGGTAAAGTAGGTTCTACCGGTTACTCAACTGGAAATCATTTACACTTCTCAGTGCGAGTCAATGGCACCTATGTTAATCCATTAAACTATATCTAAAAATAATCTCCCTTAGGGGAGATTTTTTATATCAATACTATCTTTTAAGACACTTTGAATGACTAAACATCCTGGCCCTCCATGACTAATCATGGATGGAGCTAAGACAAAGGATTCAATCTCAATGTTTTTAAAACGCTCCTTAATGAGCTCTTGAGCCAATTGAGCTGCTTCCTTATTATGGGCATGCAGCACATAAAGCTTATGTTTGAGATCCACCCGTTTTTGACTTAAATCATCCAGGATACTATTGATGGCACTACGCCAAGTACGAGTAATCGCAAACTTATCAATTCTTAACTTATCGGGAGTTTGTGATAGAACGGGTTTAAGTTTTAAGAAGCCACCAATTAAAGCTGCGGCCTTAGTTAAACGACCTGAACGTAAAAGAAAGTTTAAATCCACCGGAATCACATAAGAATTCGTTTGTTCAATACAGTGATTAAGACGTTTAATGATATCATCCTTAGTTAGATTTAAATCCCTTAATCGTTGAGCCAGCAAGGTTAAATAATGATTTACCCCCGCTACTGAGCGGGAATGAATAACACTGACTCCAAGAGCCTGGCTAGTTTCTTTAGCGGAACAAGCTACCTCATAGGCACTGCTTAAGCCTTTGCCCGTGGTAATGTGAATTGCTTCTTCATCCTTTAAGTTCTCATAACAAGCCAAAATATCACCTAAGGCAGGCTGTGAGGTTTTAGGGGGGTATACCTTAATTAATTCAATAAAATCATCACTAGAAATATCAAGGTAATCCTTATATATCTGATTATTTACCATAATTTGATTAGGAATTAAGCAGATGTTTAAAGCTTGTGCATCTAAAAGACTAACTTGACAAGTAGTATCAGAAATAATCTTCATGGTGGTACCTTCTTTCACTTATTTTTTCTTACGCAATAAAGATAAGCCGCCAAAACCACTTATGATGGCCATGTAGAATCCAAGCTCATAACCAAAACCAGTATTATGGCTGGCGAAAATGGTATATTTAGCGTTAAATAGTTTAAGTAATAAAACCAATGGTGCAAGCCAACCATGCCATATGCCGATAAAAAAACCAGCAGGTGATTGATTGACAGAATAGTTATGTGCCATACAGCCACTAAGTAATAGTAGTAGAAGTAAGCAAACCCAAATATATTTTCTCATAAGCACCTCTTATCGAAAGTGTTGAAAATCATCGATGGAATTGGATAATGTTCTTAAGAATTCATTTTCACCTAAGGTGTTGATTTTAAAGAATACCGCTTGACTACCACCCGAAGCAATGGCACTACAAAAGATTTGATCACCATGACCAACGATCGTGATATTTAAACTAACTCGATTACCACCAAAGTAAGAAAAACGCTCATAGACGCGTACGGATACCCGATAATCGCCATGGAAATAATCAGAACCATCCTCAAAGGTTGCGGAAATGCTTTTAGAGAGGATGGTATTATGAACATGATTAACAAAACGATCAAAATTCCCAGTTAAATATTTTTCAAATTTTGCCATAGTCTTCTCCTTATTTTCATTATATCAAATCCAACTTATCAATTATAGGTTTTGTTTAAGGATTATGATATAATCCATTCAATGAAAAACAAGTATCTATTGACGATGGTCTTCGCTGCCATGGCTTGGAGTTTTGGTGGTTTACTTACTAAAGTGATTCCCTTTAATGGGCTTAGTATCGCTGCCTTACGCGGTGTCATAGCGGCTATTACCATCGCAACCTTTAGAAGATCCTTTCATTTTAAAGCAAATCCAACGACCTGGTTGGCTGCTTTCGCTTTATTTTTTACAACCATTTTATTTTTAGTGGCCACTAAACTAACAAGTGCTGCCAATGCCATTCTACTTCAGTACACATCTTTGTTTTTTATCATCCTTTTAAATTGGTTGGTTGATAAAGAACGATTAACGAAACAAGATGGTATCGCAGTGCTTGGAATTGGACTAGGAATCATCATATTCTTTTTACCTCAGCTCAAAGCGAGTCTATTGATTGGGGATTGGTTAGCCCTTTTAGCGGGTTTTATGTTTGCTTTAGTGTTTTATATCAACAAAAAACCAGGGGCATCACCCTTGGATTCAACCTATATGGGTAATCTATTAAGTGTCTTTTTATTACCGGTTTTAGCTTTTGATCCCACCTTATTGAGTTATGGTTTAAAACCTTGGATTCTAGTTATCATCATGGGTGTCTTCCAATTAGGTTTAGGTTACATCCTATTTGCTTTAGCGATTGAGAAGATTAGTGCCACTCAAAGCAGTGTGATCGCAACCTTAGAGCCTATCCTGAATCCACTGTGGGTTTATATTGTACTTAAAGAAGGATTATCTTATTATTCTTTTGTGGGAGGATTGATTGTGATTATCTCAATTATTTACTACAACTATCAAAAAGGAGAAAATATTGGCTAGGGTGCTTGTGATTGGTGGTGGACCCGCTGGAATGATGAGTGCCATCAGCACTAAACTTCACTTCCCACATAGTGAAGTGCTTTTATTTGAGCGTAATATCAGCTTAGGGCGAAAACTATTGATGAGTGGTGGGGGACGTTGTAATGTCACGGCAGCCGTTTCAAATGAACATGTTATTAAACAGATTTTTGATAATGGTAAATTTTTATACAGTGCCCTTAATCAATTTGATACCCAAGCTATTGTGGACTTTTTTGAAGCTGGTGGTTGCCCTTTGAAAGTTGAAGACCACAGCCGCGTTTTTCCTTTAAGCAATAAAGCCCAAGATGTTCTAGAGGTGTTAATCAATCAACTTCATCATCATCAGGTTAAGCTGCATCTTTCAGAATGTGTTACTAAACTTGATTTGGATTATAAAATCCTTACCACCAACCTCAATACCTATACGTTTGATCATGTGATTATGGCAAGTGGGGGTTTGAGCTTTCCTAAAAGCGGATCGGATGGTTCAGGTTTTGAGCTTCTTAGTCATAGTAAGCATCAACTCAAACCTTTAAGACCCGCGGAAACACCCTTAATCAGTCAAGATCCCATCATTCAAAGCAAAGCCTTGATGGGTTTATCACTTAAGGATGTGAAGCTCAGTCTTTTTGTGAATCATAAAAAAAGAGTGACCTTGATTCATGATGTCATCTTCACTCATTTTGGGTTATCAGGTCCAGGAGCTTTATCCATTAGTTCTTACATTGGTGATGCTTTTGATAAGCAGCAAGAAGTAACTTTAATGATGGATTTTAGTCAACATCTTGAAATAAATGGTAAGGATGAAGTGATCACATCATCCTTACCCAAACGGTTCGTTAAAACCTTAGAAACAATGTATCCTGATTTGCCTTTAGCCCAAGTACTTAAATCTTTGAGCTTGAGGATTCATGATGTGAAAGGCTTTAATTCTGCCTTTGTGAGTTCAGGTGGAATCAAACTCAAAGGCGTTGATCCTAAAAACTTTAAATCCAAGTATTATCCTCATCTGTCTTTGTGTGGTGAAATGCTTGATCTTAGTGGTCATACAGGTGGTTACAATATGACCATTGCCTTTGTGAGTGGCTATGTAGCAGGCAAGCATGCTTTAGCTTAAAAACTCTTGGTCATCCTCATACATTAATGGCGCAAAATCGTCCATCATATCGTCTAACACAAAAATATATTGTTGGTAGATATCAAAGGCTTCACTAAGTCGATGCCCAATCACCAACATGCATATTTTATAATGCAGAATAAGAGGGTGGTTGTGGATATGCCTTTCCACCACCGCAATACCATCCAAACGCTCAGAACCATAAAATTGAGTTTGAATGATATCAATAATATGATAGGCAAGATCATCATCTTCTGGATTATGGGCTAGTAAAATAGCCAAATTTTTAAGTTGTGTCATATTTCCTCCATTAAAAAAAGGGGTTGTCCCTTTTATTTAAAATATTATAAGTCTTCATATGTATACAGTTTAGCGTGACAAAATTATGGCATTAGGGGATTTTGAATGTTCCCGACAAAGTAGATAACTTGGGTATCGGTATCATAAATCATGAATGTGTAAGGACGATTAAGATGCATCTTAATTGAAGGTTCCATCGGAGCCGATTCAAGCCCCATTTCAACTTTAGTCATCGCAGCGGCTTCCGTTCCTTTTTCATCCACCGCTAGAAAAGTCTTTTGGGTAATGGATGCGATATGTAAACCCGCTTCTATGGCATTATCCGCCATCTTAGAAAAATCAGCGATTTTACCATCAAAGGCATGAGTCATCCCTTGAGCTTTTAAGAAATTCTCTAACTTATAAGAAAATTCAAGTTTAAGTTTAGGCATTTGTAAATCAACTTCAGCTAGATTCATCAATTCTAAGGCATCCATGAATTGGTTAACCTCTAGATACTGATTATCTTTAGCTAATCCAAGCAACATAACAATGGAGCTATCCCCATAAGGAAGACTCACAAATTGACCATTGTCATTTTCATAATAATGAAGGTAATTCACCATGGCCATGGTATCCACTTGTTGATCTAAAAAGCTTCTTAAGCTAGTGTTCTCTTTCTTAAAGGGGAGTTGCCAATCACCTTTAAAGTAAAGGGTGTTAATTAGAAACATTTGGGTTAATGAATCAATGGGATACTCAACCGCTTCTTGAATGGTTTTATTTGTGTTTTTATAAACCCAATCATTAATGGCTTTGACCATCTCTTTATTTGAAAAATCTCCAGCTGCAATCATGGGATTATAGAAAGTTTTGTTGGTTTCTAAAAAAGTAGGTAACACTTGGTCTACATAAGTATCACGAATCCATATTGAATTACTCAGCTTGAACTGGATTTCTTGATCTCTAAGAAGTTGATGTTGTAGATTCTTAAAGGCTTTATTAAAATCATTTAAAGTCATACCATCGATATAAAGAGCTTTTTGCATTTGTGCCAAGGTGGTATGATCAGCACCATTGATTGTCATCGCTAAAGCTAGTTGTAGACTCAAAGGCGATACAAAGGTATTCGTTTGATTATTTTCAAAATAAGATATCATGGTTTGTGCTAATTGATGATTAGCAGATATCAATTTTTCATCAATCGCTTCTAGTTTGGTATTATCGCTTAAATGGCCCGGACTATCTAATAAAACCGTGTAGGCATGTGGTGCAAACTGACAAGCCGTTAAAGCAATCAGCACCCATATAATGAACATTATCTTTTTCATAACAGCCTCCTAACTAAAGTATAAGCAATCACTGAAAAGTTACCATCAAATAATGATAAAATGCCAAAAAAAGAAATCAAGTTACACCAATTTAATTATTTCATCCTGATAAACTGATCAATATCTAACTTAATCCCTCAACTTTATAAGCTTTTGGTGTGACATTCGTTGATGATTTTAAAAAGAACATTCAAACCGGTTCCAAAAGCTAAGAAAAAAACCAAAATATTTATTGAAATATAATTAACTCTATTGTATAATTAACGAGGTTAGCAATATAAGGGAGTAAGTAATTATGAATTATAAAGATTTAGCCAATGAATTTTTAAATGCTACGTTTGAATTAAATAAACAAGGACCTCAGCGTCGTGTGGATGAATCATTGAAAGGTGAGCGCTTTGTAATGTACTACTTGTATATCAATAATCAACGTGGTTTACCAAGCAAAATAAGCGATAAGATGGGTATTTCTACCGCAAGAGTTGCGGTCATACTTAATCGTTTGGAAGATCGGAATTTAATATTACGAACCATAGATCCAAAAGATCGTCGCAGAATCCTTATAGAACTCACTCCAGAAGGTCATAGACTAGCTGAGGCAGAACACAAAAATGTGGTTGAGATGGTTGCTAGGATGTTAAAACTACTAGGTGATTATGATTCCCAAGAGTTTGTCAGGTTAATTAAAAAAATCGCTACATTGTCAGATGAAATAGAGATACCTGATATGAACGATTATTAATGTAATCGTTTTATTTTGAATATATAGCTAATGGTATTAATTGTTAACACTATTAATAAAGAAAAACTTGGTTTGTGGGTATATTTCCATTGCAAAGACAGCAAAAAAAATCCAGTCTTAAACTTAGAACAGAATAACATTGAGGTGAATGATGAAGCGATTCAAACAAAAAATTAATAAATTTATGCAAGACCGCTATGGAATGGATATTCTTTCTCGTGATTTATCATGGCTGATTCTCGCAATCTTAATTACAAATCTATTTATTAGAAGCATGTACTTAAACATCTTGGCTTTACTATTATTTGTGATTATCTATTATCGTATGTTATCCAAGCGTTTTCCTAAACGCTATAATGAGAATCGCATTTATGCTAATTTTAAGATGAACACTAAAAGGAAGTTTAATAAAACATGGCGCCGTTTAAAAGATGTTAGAAAGTATAAATATTTTAATTGTCCCCAATGTAATCAAACCCTACGCGTTCCGCGTGGTAAAAAGGAAATAACAATAACATGTAGCCGTTGCAAGACTAAATTTGATGGTAAGACATAGTCGAAGAAGGTGAGTTAATGACTAAAGAAAATTATTATGACGTTCTGGGGATTACGAAAGATGCTAATCAGGTAGAAATAAAGCAAGCTTATCGCAATAAAGCGAAAGCTTATCACCCTGATATTAATCCATCACTTGATGCCCAGAATAAAATGAAACAAATTAATGTAGCGTATGATACGCTTTCGGATCCTATCAAGAAAGAGCAATATGATTTTTCATTGAGTAATCCTCACATCAATATCAATCCTAACTATGGATCAGGGTTCAATCAAGAATATCAATTTAATGAAGCTGTTTTTGAAGCGATGATGAGACAATTTTACCAACAAAGATCAACCCCACCTAATCGAACCTATAAACGCAAATCCTTTCTCAATCAATTCTTTAAAATTGTCTTAACCATGTATATGATTCAATTTGTCTTATCCGCGTTTCAATTTCTGTTGTTGCAATAAAAGCAATCCATCTTGGATTGTTTTTTTATGGACCAAGATAAACCTAAAATTTGGTTAGTTGTTTAAGTTGTGCATTCACTTGACATCTATATCAGGGTACTATAAAGTGATAGATGAACTTAATAATCTCGGTAGGTGAGGTTACTTTAAGGATATAGATTGTTGCCGTAAAAGGATGGAAACATTCTGCACTGGTCAGCAGGTTTTGTCGCAAGGCTTAACCTAATACAATTTCAACGCCTTATTGAGCCAAAACTTGAACGATGAAAGCTATTTTATCCCTTCAAGTTTGGCAGGGATTTTTTTATTGGAGGTGGTTTTATGGAACCTGATAGTTTGGTTTGTTTAATGAAGATGATTAAGAGATAAAAATAGTTGTATTTCTCTGTGAATTAATATTCCTATTCTTGTTTTCTTAATCCGATAAAAATATCCCAAATTATATAATATGTTGTTTGAAAATTTGAAGAGATAATTGATAAATCATTTAATTAACCTTGTTTTTTATTGTGGTAAAAAAACTAAAAATATCTTATATTATAAATAAATCCCACTCACCTTAAGGAAAAGTTCAATATGTAAAAGGAGGATTCCATCATGCTACCTAATGCAATGACCATTACCCGAATTCTAATTATTCCAATTTATCTTATGGTTTACTATTCTAGTTCAGAGAATGGTTATTGGTATGCTGGAATCTTGTTTATAGTTGCTGGAATTACTGATGTATTAGATGGTTATATTGCACGAAAATATAACATGACCTCAGAATTAGGGGCCTTATTGGATCCCTTAGCGGATAAGTTAATCATGTTTGCGGTACTCATTCCGTTTTATAATAAGGGAATCCTACCACTTTGGATTTTAATCGTACTTATTGTTAAAGAAATTATTATGCTGCTTGGTAGTGGAGTACTCTATCTCTTTAAAAATAAAACGGTTGTACCGTCCAATGTTTTTGGGAAAATTGCGACGGTGCTGTTTTATATCGCTTCATTAACAATTATCTTTAGATTCCCGCCTAAAATATCAAAGGTGTTATTCATTATCACAATCGTGCTTAATCTAATTGCATTAGCTAACTATCTCATTCTTTATATTAAATCAAGAAATAGATTATCTTTGATAGATTCTTAATTTACATATCCATTTTAGATTTTGTTGATGAGGTTAAGCTAGCATAATCCAATGTTTTAAAGAGCCAAAATTTGGATGCTATAAACAATTTATCCCTGCAAGTTTTGGTGGGATATTTTATTTGGGAATAAACAAATAACTTGTTTGATGTTATTTGAAGTAGGAGGATATCATGAATATACAAGATATTAAACAATTGTTAGAAAACAAAGATTATATAAACTTAAAGGCAAAACTTTCAAAAATGAATGAAGTGGATTTAGCGGAAATGTTAAAACCACTAGATGATCACACAACATTAATCATTTTTAGATTGTTACCTAAGGATTTAGCTGTTGAAGTGTTTGCACACTTCACCGCCGATAAACAATTAGAAATTTTAAATTCAATCACCGATAAAGAATTAACCGGTATCATTGATGAATTATTTTTTGATGACTTTGTGGATTTGATTGAAGAAATGCCAGCCAATATTGTCACGAAAATCTTAAATCATGCAAAACAAGATGAAAGAAAATTGATTAATCAGTTCTTAAAGTATCCAGCTCATTCAGCTGGTAGCTTAATGACCATTGAATATGTTGAGTTACGAAAGAATATGAGTGTTAAGGAAGCGATGGCTCATATTAAAAAGACGGGTATGAGTAGTGAGACTGTTTATACCTGTTATGTCACTAACTCAGATCGGGTTTTAGAAGGCATTGTATCATTGCGGGCGTTGGTTACTTCGGATGAAAACTTAATATTAGAAGATATTATGGAAGCTGAAATTATCCAAATTGGTACCCATGATGATCAAGAAGAAGTTGCGGGTTTATTCCAGAAGTATGGATTCTTGGCGCTTCCGGTTGTCGATAAAGAAAATAGATTGACCGGAATTATTACCATTGATGATATTATGGAAGTCATTGAACAAGAGGCTACCGAAGACTTTCAAAAGATGGCAGCCATGTCACCTTCGGAAGATGAGTATCTTGAAACCAGTGTTTGGGACTTATCCAAAAATCGCCTTCCTTGGTTATTAATCCTCATGATTTCTGCGACTTTTACCGGTCGAATCATGGGTAAATATGAAGATATCTTAACTTCGATTGCGATTTTAGGAACCTTTGTTCCGATGTTGATGGATACTGGTGGAAATGCTGGTAGCCAATCATCAACTCTTATTATAAGAGGATTAGCGGTAGGTAATATTGAAACTAAAGATGGTTTGAAAATACTGTGGAAAGAATTTCGGATATCTTTTACTGTCGGTGTGATTTTAGCCCTTACTAATTTTGTACGTTTAATTGTGCTTGAAAAAATTGATGTTGTCATGGCATTTATTGTTTCCATTACCTTACTAATTACCGTTATTCTCTCTAAAATAGTCGGGGGCGTACTACCCATTATTGCAAAACGATTAAAAATGGACCCAGCCATTATGGCAGGTCCACTTATTACTACGATTGTGGATGCATTAAGTTTAATGGTTTACTTTGGAGTAGCTTCCACACTACTCAGTATCTGAAAAGTAATCACTTTTTAAGATACCATAATAGCAAATATCGAGATGATGTCCATCTTTGTTTAAGTGTTCTTTCAAGGTTCCTTCATAAAGCATGCCAACCTTTTGCATAACACGACCCGAAGCTTGATTAAACGCAAAGTGTTGAGCATAGAGTCGATGTAGGTCGAGCTGTTCAAAGCCAGCTTTAATGATGGCTTGAGTCGCTTCACTAGCGTAACCCTGATTCCAATAGGGTTCCCCAATCCAATAACCAATTTCACCATGCTGGTGTTGATTGTCTAAGGTAATCCCTATACATCCGATTAGTTCATGGGTATCTTGTTTAACAATGGCCCATTCAAAAACAATGCGTTCTTTCCAGTGTTCAGTATGAGAATTAATCCAAGCAATCGCGTGGGATTCTAAATATGGATAAGGTAAATTCTGTAAGCTTTTCACCACATTAATATTGTTGCAGAGGGCAACGGTATCATTGACATCATTAAGGGTAAAGCGTCGTAAGTATAAACGCTCGGTTTTTAGTTGTTCACTTGGGTATTTCATACGAACCTCCTAGTGATTATCTTAGCATAAAATACCTTTAATATGGTAGGATAGAAATAGAATTGAGGTAAGTATGAAATTAAGTTATCAGCCCCCTTATTTATGGGATAATATCTTGGCTTTTTTAGACATGCGGGCCATACAAGGCGTTGAAAAGGTACAAGATGGTTGCTATTACCGCACCATCTATTTTCAAGCTAATCATCAGATCAAGCAGGCTTACCTTAAGGTATCATTTAATCCTGATCAACATCATTTAGATATTGATATCAGTGAAGGGGTAGCATCTTACGAGCCTTTTATCCTAAAGCGCTTAGCGCTTATGTTTGATGTGAATCACGATCCACATCAAAGCTATAATCAGCTACATTCGCTAAATCAAGTGCACCATGAGTTACCATTATTAGGATTGCGAGTTCCGGGATCCTTTGATTTCTTTGAGGTTGGAGTAAGAGCCATCTTAGGTCAACAGATTAGTGTTAAAGCTGCCAGTACTTTAGCAGGACGTTTAGCAACTACTTTTGGTCATCCTTTTGAGACCCCAATTGAAGGCCTAACTCATAGTTTTCCTATGGCTAAACACTTTATTAAAGACCCTCACAAAATCATTGATGAATTAAGAACCATTGGGATTAACCAAAGTAAAGCTAAGGGAATTATAGGATTAGCTCATTATTTCTCTAATTATAAAGAGGATGACTTTCTTAAACAAAATCCAAATCAAGTCTTTGATGAACTATGTCAGCTACCTCAAATTGGACCATGGACGGCCAATTATATCTTGATGCGAACCTTAAAAGATGAAGATCGTTTTTTAGAAAGTGATTATGGGGTGATGAAGGCCCTCAAGATGAAACAACCCAAAGAAATCCTAGCCTTATCAAAACAATGGCAACCCTATCGTGGCTATGCGACATTTAATCTATGGGAAGCCCTAGCGAAGGAGTAATATGTTAAAGAAATACATTATGGATTCACCCATTGGTGCTTTGGCCATCGTGGCAGATGAAACCCACTTAAAAGAAGTTCATATGGAAAATCAAATCCATGAAGCAGATCATATTGAAACGGGTTTAAATGCAGTGATATTAGAAACGCAAGCTTTCTTTGAAGCTTATTTTAAAGGTGAAAACCCCAGCTTTAATCGAGAATTAATTGATTGGGAAGGAACTGAGTTTCAAACCCAGATTTGGGAACTTTTATTGGATATTCCTTATGGTCAAACTCGCACCTACAAAGAGCTGGCCCAAGCGGTTGCGAAGCGTCGAAATTTAAAACAGATGTCGGCTCAAGCGGTAGGGGGAGCGGTTGGATCTAATCCAATTTCAGTAATTGTGCCTTGCCATCGTGTGGTTGGCAGTAATAACCACCTTACTGGTTTTGGTGGTGGCTTAGATCGTAAGATCAAATTACTTCAACATGAAGGTCATCAGATTAAGGAAATGAAACTGATAAAAAAAGTATAAAGTAAACAATTTTGACTCACATAGTAAGCTGTGGTAAATTAAATTTAGACAAGCTATCTTAAAGAAGTGATTAATTCGATGAGGTTGCGATGAAAACATTGATGATTTATCTCTTGCATACCATTTCGTTGACATACTTATTTTATTTAAGCATCAGTTTAATGGTAAAGACAAGACTGAAGTATGCATTAACCTTGGTGGTTATGATTTTAAGTTTGCTTTTCTATCATCAAGTGATTGT
>CAYXES010000023.1:0-1365 GCA_964464075.1 uncultured Erysipelothrix sp.
ACCCCTTGAGCTACAATGGCCATGATGCGATTGTATAAAAAGCCCGATAAGATACCAACACTAAAGAGAAGGGCCATAAAGCCAACTGTTTGTCTTAAGCCTTCAAAGGAAGGATTGTTTTGAAGGAGTAGGGGACTGATATGATTATCAATCAATACTTTAAGAAATACCGCAATGGAGGCATTCGCGATGGCACTAATGATAATCGCAATCACCACAATGACTAACTGAACTTTAAAACGACGAATGTAATCAAGTAAGGTAAAAAGCGTCTCTTTTTTAATGTGACTAAATTTAGGACGATCTTTGATTTTGTCTGGAACTCTTCTAGTCATGTTAACTTTCTCCTTTTTGTTGGGAATGGTAAACTTCTTGATAGATTTGATTATGTTCAATTAAGTGATCATGGTTACCTAAACCATTAATCTTTCCATCATCCATCACAATAATAAAGTCTGCATCCTTAATGGATTCAATCCGTTGGGCAATGATAATTTTAGTGGTATCGGAAATATCGTTCGCAAAGGCTTCTCGTAATTTCGCATCGGTCTTGGTATCAATCGCACTGGTTGAATCATCTAAAATAAGTATTTTTGGTTGTTTAAGTAAGGCTCTCGCAATCGTCAAGCGTTGTTTCTGACCTCCTGAAACATTGGTACCGCCTTGTTCAATCATATGGTCATATCCATCAGGGAAACTCATAATAAAATCATGAGCTTGGGCAATCTTAGCTGCTGCGATTAATGCATCATCACTCGCATTTGCATCACCCCAACGCAAGTTTTCCTTAATGGAACCTGAAAAGAGGACATTCTTTTGTAGCACCATCGCGACTTGGTCGCGTAGGGCATCCAAATCATAGTCTTTGACATCATGTCCACCAACTAGAACTTGACCACTCGTGGCATCATACAGGCGGCTAATAAGCTGAACTAAACTGGTTTTAGAAGAACCGGTTCCACCAATAATTCCAACCGTATCACCACTGGCAATCTTTAAGTTAATATCATCTAAAACCTTCTTTTGGGAACTTGCATGGTATTCAAAAGCCACATCTTTAAATTCAATGGAACCATCCGCTAACTCTAATAAACCATTTTCAGGGCTAACTAAATCAACTTCTTCTTCTAAGATTTCGACCACCCGCTCAACCGAAGCACGTGAGATCACAATCATCACTAAGACAAAAGAAAGCATCATCAGACTCATTAAAATCTGCATGGTATAGGTAAATAAACTCATGAGTTGACCGGTTGTTAAGCCTAGGATGGGATCTGCACCACTTAAAACGATAAGCCGGGCTCCAAACCATGCTAATAAAATAATGGCACTATAAACCGATAACTGCATTAAAGGCATATTAAA
>CAYXES010000023.1:1465-14125 GCA_964464075.1 uncultured Erysipelothrix sp.
TGATGATTAATTTGGAAGGCCGCAAATAAAGAGAACATGAGCATCATAGGAGCCCGTGAGGCCATCCTTAAGGTCATCTGATAAGCATGTTGGATATTGGTGATATCTGTAGTTACCCGAGTAATGACACTCGCGGTTGAGTACTTATCGAGATTGGAAAAAGAAAAATCTTGGATTTTATAGAAAATATCCTGACGCAAGTTTTTCGCAAAACCCGCAGAAGCTTGGGCCGCTGAACGACCCGCTAAGGCCCCAAAGATAATTTTGGCTAAGGCCGCAATTAAAAGGGCAATCCCAAGTTTAACAATAATAGCAAGATTGCCATCATCAATTCCTAAGTCAATTAAGGAAGCCATAATAAAAGGAATCCCAACTTCGATACCGACCTCTAAAGCCACAAAGAAGGGGGTTAAGAAACTAGCTTTCTTAAATTCACGGATGGATTGAAATAGTTTTTGATACAGTTGCATAAGGACCTCACATTACTTCTTTCATATTGTTTTGTAGTTGTTTAAGTAGTTTTAATAG
Organism: uncultured Erysipelothrix sp.; assembly: GCA_964464075.1. Taxonomy (GTDB): domain Bacteria; phylum Bacillota_I; class Bacilli_A; order Erysipelotrichales; family Erysipelotrichaceae; genus UBA6182. Next base: position 1,994 of record CAYXES010000023.1, read on the forward strand.
ATGAGCTTTGTCAGTTGGTTCTAAGTCTTTAATGAGTTGGGCTTCCAGCTGACGATACTCATCTTTAACATGATCATAAAGCTCAAATGCCTTATCGGTTAAGATGAGCTTCTTAAGCCGCTGATCATAAGCAACCGGTTCTCTAATGATCAAGTGTTTCTGTTCCATCAACTTAATCACCTTAGAAGCGGTAGAACGGGTAATGGAAAATTCTTTCTCTAAGTCTTTTTGAAAGATATCTTGGTCTTGTTTACGAATCAAATAGGCAATAATCCAAGCATTGGAACTGGTTGCTTGTTGGGCTTTTTGAAAGTTGGACATATTGGCCACATAACGACCAATTAAATTGGATAATATTTTAACTTCTTTACCAATAGATTCATGCATAGTACACCTCACAAATAATGTTTGACATCCAACATTATAAGCCATGATTCTATCAAATTCAAGTCATATAAATAAAAAGATTAACTCATTGACTTGAGTTAATCTTAGTTTATAGAAAGAAAATTCCCTTAGCTTGTGCATCCTTTCGCATCTTTGCAGGCCAATAGCTTGCTTGAACTTCTCCAATGTGAGCTTTCTTAAGCAGAATCAAACACATGCGGGATTGACCGATGCCACCCCCAATGGTCATCGATAATTCATCCTTAAGTACCATTTGATGGTAATCTTGTGTAAGTTGATGCGTTTGTTTAGCAATTTCACTTTGTTTTAAAAGTTCATTTTTAGTAACTCGAATACCCATGGATGATAGTTCAATCACATCATCCAAAAGCGGATAATCAATTAATAAATCCCCATTTAAGTTCCAGTCATCATAGTCAAAGGCCCGCTTTTCATGAGGCGAACCATGACTTAAGTCAGACCCAATCTGCATGATAAAAACCGACCCATGTTCCTTAGCGATTTGTCTTTCGCGCGCTTTAGCGTCTAAATCAGGATAGCGATCTAAGAGCTCTTGACTGGTGATAAAGTAAACCTCAGAAGCTAAAGCGGCTTTAATATCAAAGGTCTTTTCAACCATAGCTTCAACTTTAAGCAAGACCTCATAGATGGTTACTACAATACTTTTTAGATAATCAAGTTGGCGCATGGTCTCATCAATAATTAATTCCCAATCCCACTGGTCCACTAAGATGGAATGGATATTATCCAATTCTTCATCTTTACGAATCGCATTCATATCGGTATAGAGACCTTGGTTAAGGGCAAAATTATAACGTTTTAAAGCATCGCGTTTCCATTTAGCGAGTGATTGGACAATCTCAAGGGGTTGATCAATCGCATCCACCTTAAAACGAACCGGTTCTTCTTGATTTGAGAGATTATCATTTAAACCTGAATGAGCCGCCACAAAAAGGGGAGCACTGACCCGAATTAGATTAAGAGCGATCGATAATTCATCTTCAAACATGTCTTTGATGGCCTTAATCGCAAGTTCAGTCTCGACGACATTAAGATAGTGTTTGTAGTTGTGGGGAAATGCAATCATAATTAACTCCTATTGTATGATTATAGAAGAAAGCGTAAGCCTTTGGCAAGCTTGATCGGATGATATTTAGTTTGATATCCTATTAACAAAGTTTATCGTTGAGCATCAACTTGTGTTATAATTAAGTAAGAAATTAGAGATTTAAATTGATTAATAGATGGAAATTGTCGAATGAATTTTCAGCTAAAAGGATTAGACTGTTTTTAGATAAGTTATAATAAAAGAAACATGTTTTACAAATAGAGGTGAAAAAATGGGTAAAATCGTCGTTATTGGAAGTATTAATATGGATTACACCGCTATGGTTGATAAGTTACCAGTAGGGGGGCAAACCTTATTAGCTCATGAATTTAAAATGTCAGGTGGCGGCAAAGGCGCTAATCAGGCGATGGCAGCTGCCATCTTTTCAGATAATGTGAAAATGATTGGTATGGTTGGTGATGATATTGCTGGTCATGCCCTGGTTGAGAAGATGCAAGCCAAAGGGGTCGATGTATCTTGTGTTGGCTTTTGTGATGTTCCAACTGGAACCGGTTTAATCAATGTCGACCACAATGGTCGTAATACAATTGTGGTTTACCCTGGGGCTAATCAAGCTTTAACCCCTGAAATTATTGAATCCTATCGTGAGGAAATTGAATCGGCGGATTTAATTATGATGCAGCTTGAAATTCCTTTAGAAACCGTTAAAAAAGCGGCTGAAATTGCATATAATGCTAAGGTTAAAATTTTGCTTAACCCCGCTCCCGCCCAACAACTCGATGATGAATTACTAAGTAGGGTTACCTACCTAACTCCTAATGAAACCGAGTTAATGAAGTTGGCATCCTCCCTTGAAACCCATAAAGGGGCAGCCATCTTACGGGAAAAAGGCGTTAAAAATGTCATTGTGACCTTAGGTGATAAAGGGTGTTATGTTAGAACGGATACCATGGATCAGCGGGTATCAAGCTACCATGTGGATGCGATTGATACCACCGCGGCTGGAGATTCCTTCAGTGGTGCTTTAGCGGTTAATATCGCTAAAGGGCATAGTTTAATGAGTGCTATTAAGATTGCGAATGCAACCGGTGCCTTAACCACCACCAAGGTAGGGGCTCAAGAAGCCTTACCAACCATGCAGGAGGTATCGACTCTCATCGCCCAAAAATAATAAAGATTTACTAAAGGGGGCCTACCATGCTAGTCAATCATAGAATAAACAAATTGTTTTTCTTAATTGGTTTGATTGTTTTAGTATGGTCCTTTATCGGGCATGTCGACTTTTTCGCCTGGGCTTCATTTACTGCTTTAGTCATTATTGGAAGTATTATCGTGGTCTTGACCTATAAGCGCTTTACCTTTTCAACCTTCATGTATGCCTTTGGTTTGTTTTGGGCAATCATTTTACTGATTGGTGCCAAATACACCTATACAACTAATCCTTGTTTTGATTGGATTCAAACTAACTTGAATTGGAGCCGCAATCATTATGATCGCTTTGCCCACTTCTTTCAGGGATTCATCCCATTTATGATTTTTAGGGAATGGTTCATACGTAAAGGATACCTTAAAGATAATCTTTCAAGCGTTTTTATTCTTATCATCTTTGTATTAGGAACGTCTGCCTTTTATGAGTTTCTAGAATATTTGGCGGCCATCGTTACGAATAAACCACCAGAATATATTTTGGGTCTTCAAGGTGATGTATGGGATACTCAAAATGATATGTTGATGGCTACCTTAGGTGCTATTGTGTCCTATCTTGCACTTGGTAGGGTTCATGGTAGAATAATAAGTAAGATGATGAAGTATGATAATCAGAAAAAGGAGGAAATACAATGAAACGGGTAGCGTGTTATTTAGCCCCAGGTTTTGAAGAAACTGAGGCCTTAATGACGATTGATATTTTACGTCGTGCAAATGTTTTTGTGGATATCATCAGCATCAATGAAAAACAGGTGTTAGGAGCCCATCAAATCGAAGTGGTTGCGGATAAGCTCTGGGATGAACAATTAATCAATTACGATATGATTTTTCTACCAGGTGGTCAACCTGGTACCAACAATCTAATGGCAGATGAGCGGGTTATTGAAAACGTACAAGCTTATTATGAAGATGGTAAGCTGGTTGCTGCGATCTGTGCCGCACCATTAGTGTTAGATAAAGCGGGTTTATTAGTTGGAAAGAAAGTCACATCATATCCTGGTGTGAGTGAAGGTAATTTCATTCAATCTGACTATGTTGAAGATCCGGTGGTTGTAGATGGCAACATCATTACCAGCCGCGGTGTCGCAACCGTCGCCCAGTTTGCTTGGACATTATTAAAAGAGTTAGGTATTGACCCAACTCCTTATCAAGAATCGATGTTATTTAAATAGACAACCAAAGCGGTTGTCTTTTTTTTAATGGTAACGTGATACCGTAAATACAACAGCCAGGATAATAAATAAGAGTAAGAAAAGTCCGATGACTGCCACCAAAACATAAGGAAAGGATGATTTTGGTTGACTTATAGGGGCACGATAGCTGCCCATATGATTAAGTCGTTCAGAGCAATAAGGACACACACTCCATGAAGGGTCAACCGGTCGATGACAATGTTCACATTGAGCTTTTAAGCTGACTCCACAATTAGGACAACTGGTGTAATTACTTTTAATTGGATAATTACAGGCACTACAATGTAGGTTTTCATAATCATTTCTTACAATCAGATAAGCCAACAATCCTAAATAAGTAGGTACTAGCATCGCAATCAGCATCCACAATAAAGCATTCATGTTTCTACTTTTCGCATCGTTATAAACATAAATCCCGATAAAAAGGGGAAGAAAAATTATAAAAACTGAAATTAAAATGGGTATAATAATAAATCCGCGCATAACTCCTCCTTATTTATAGCGTAGGCTATAATAGTCACTATCTTTTTCTTCATCAATCTCAAAGGGCGCTCTTTGTTCACTAAGATAAAAAACTTCATCGTGATAGAGTAACTCGAAATCCACCAGTAAAATTTTAAGATGACTGTGTTGATTGATGAGGGTTACTTTTTGATCATGGAGAATACAAAAAGTGGGTTGGGGGGCTAAAAATAAAATCACATGTTGATCTTTAAGGGCTTGTAGTGCCAACTCAAAGTTCTCAAACTTTTTCATCTTATCACCTTCCGTGGCTATTGTAACATTAAAAGGGCTTAAAATAGTAGCGTTTTTATAAAGGCTTGCTATAATAAATTTGAGGTAGATTATGAAAGAAATACTTATTATTGTGCTTATGAGTTATGCATTAGGAAATATTCAAGCAGCCTATCTTTTAGGCCGTATCTTTTATAAAGTTGATATTCGTACCCTTGGTCATGGTAATGCCGGTACTTCAAATGCTTTAGCTTCAGTAGGTTTTAAATTAGGAGCTTCGGTTGCAATCGTGGATGTCTTAAAAGGCATCATTGCGATTGTATTAACCCGATGGTTATTTGGAGCTTCCTTAAGTTACAAACCTTACTTACTTTATATCAGTGGTGTCAGTGCTATGTTGGGACATAATTTCCCCTTTTATATGCGTTTTAAGGGTGGTAAAGGTACCGCAACCTATCTAGGCGCTATTTTAGGTATTAGTCCAATCGCAGGTATACTAGCGATTGTTGGGATTTTAGGACTGACTTATATCACCGATTATATTGCTTTAGCGACCATGGTTATCATGTTGCTTTTCGCACTTATAAGCTTTTTGAAAGTAGGTATTTTTGAGGGCTGTATCGCGCTGTTGATTCTGTTAGGCTCTGCCTATTTACATCGAAAAAACTTCGCGCGTATGAAAGATAATACTGAGGGTCGCTTATCCGATATTCTAAAGAAAAAGAAAGGGTAGCGACCCTTTCTTCTTCAGTTAGTAATTAGTGTTACATCACTTGGTTTATATACAACGGCGTAGATTTTATAGAAAGCGAAGGTTACCAGGATATTCGCTATTGCCGCCGGAAGGACTACCGCAATAAACAATGCCGTAAAGGGGGCTGGTAAGCCCACAATAAGCAAGGCACTACCTAAAAAAGCAATTCCACTAACAATTGTGCCGACAAAGGCTAAAACACTCACAGTAATGGAGTTTAAATAACTCCCAATGAGTTTTAAAGCTCCCAGAGTAAAGAAAGCTGCAACCATTTTATCGATTACATTGGGGATCTGACCACCCGGGAAACCCGTGGTCATGGCCGCTAAAATACCCGCGACAAATCCAATTAATACGGTATTGGATAATTTGGGTTGACTGATTATGGCGATAAACATAGTTGCTAATAAAAAGTCAGGCTTAACCCCGCCAAAGATGGGTGGAGTTACACTATGCAATACTAATCCTAAAGCTAATAAGAGGGCGGCCAACACTAGTTCTTTTGTTTTCATGATTTAATTTCCTTTCAATTGACGAACAAAAAGCACCCATGCCTCTAGGAGCAATGGGTGCTGTTGCGGTGCCATCCTATTTCATCGACTGATAATCGACATCTTTATCGAATACTAACATATTCGTGCTATTAGATAACGGTTAGCTTCCGGCGCAGCTACTATAATTCACCTTGCTCTTATGGACCCATTCATTATCAGCTTATCTCTAATTTCCACCAGCCATTAGTTCTCTATGCATAAGGGTTGATAACTACTATTTTCCACTCAACGATTTATTTTCTTTATTTTATCCTATATTTCGATTTTTGTAAACCGACAAAAACCGACATAACCTTTGAGCGCAATGCAAGAAATTAAGTCATGTTTATGCTAAAGTAAGGATAAAGGAGGGCTTTATGGACTTAAAAGGTAAACGTATTTTATCAATTGTATCCGAAGATTATGATGATTTAGAATTATTCTACCCCATGCTACGGCTTAAAGAAGCTGGCGCAACGGTAGAGGTCAGTGCGATTGAGAAAAAACCTTATCGTGGTAAGTTTGGTTTAACAGTGGATGTTGATTTAACCTTTGATGAGGTTGATATTACTCAATATGATGCACTCTTAGTTCCAGGAGGCTGGGCACCAGACAAATTAAGACGTTACGATGAGGTCTTAGACTTTGTAACCTACATGAATGATCATGACCGTGTGATTGGTATGATTTGTCATGCAGGTTGGGTATTGTCTTCCGCTGATATCTTAAAAGGTAAAACAGTAACCTCAACCCCAGGCATTAAACATGATTTAATGCATGCCGGGGCAACCTGGGTTAATGAACCAGCTGTGGTTGATGGCAATCTAGTATCGGGTCGTAGACCACCTGATCTGCCACTTTATTTACCCTTATTGATGGAAGCCATCGCAAAACGCTAATTAAACAGCCATTGATTAACAAATCAATGGTTGTTTTTTATTTTCATGATACAAACTGATGTTTTAAGGGTATAATCAAGGTAACAAACAGTTTAGGAGGCCACCTATGCTTAACGATGCACTTTATCAATTTGATAATACCAATGAATTAGTTTTTGATTTTGAGCTTTTCAATCAAGGTAAAGTTGGTGAACAAATCAATCTCGATTTTGACAATCAACTGAACTTTGATGATACCTTATTTTTTACCCGTTGGATTTTGAATGATCGGGATATCCGCTTTGGCTTTAACTATCTTAATAAAGAGCCAGAGACAATGAATATAAAATTAACCAAAGATATCAAAAGCACAGATCCAACCACTGATTATCGCTATTTTAGTAAGGGTATGATTTCCATGCCTTTCCATCGCAACTCTCATATTGAGATTTGCTATGTTTATAAAGGGGAGTTGACCTTAAAGATTGAAGATCACATGGTGGTCTTACCAGAAAAAAGCGCCATTATGATGGATAAACGTTTGCTTCATAGTGAGTGCATTAAACCCAACAATGGAGAAAATATTATTTTATTTCTAGGTGTTAGCGATGCCTTAGTACGTACCTTTATGTATCCTTTAAAAGCACACAGTAAAAGTTTTATTCGTCGTGCCTTACTTAATGAAGGGGACTTTGGTTCTTATTTTGTCGTTGATTTAAAACAAGAAGCCCAGCAATTTGAGTACAGTCTTCTCAGTGCCTTAAAGGAACTTCAAAATAAGCAACCAGGTTATAAGAATATCGTCTTGGGATATTATGCGCGTATGTATGATTATTTGTTAGGGCGTCATGATCAAGTGAATATTCATGAACGATCTGAAGCTAAACAACATCTCCTTCATGATGTTTTACGTTATATTGAATTTAATCTAATAGCAGTGACTTTAGAGGATTTATCGAATGAATTTCAATTCTCAAAAGATTATTTTAACCGATTAATTAAAAATATGACTGGTTCCACCTTTAGTGATTATTTAAAGGAAATCCGTCTTAACAAAGCCATGCAGTTATTGGCTGAAACTGATATCGATGTGGATAAAATAGCCCTTGAGGTTGGCTACAACAATAAGAGTTTTTTCTACAGTTTGTTTAGAGAAAAACTAAATATGACCCCAAGTGAGTATCGAAAACAAACACAACTCTAATATAAATCGTGATATGTTGTCTCATCATAAAAGTGGCACCTTTTTTGTTGTATCTTTAAGAAGCTTGTGAATATATAATGAAATAGTGTGAATATTTTATGATGGAGGTAATATGCGAAAAAGATACTTAAGTGCAATTACACTGGTCTTCATGTTAGTGTTGCAATTATTTGCGCCCATGAAGAACCACGTACTTGCGGAAGGGACTTTAACCCCTTCAGAAATTAATTTAGAATTAGATAAATTTGAATTAAGAGTCAAGGAACCAATTGGTACTGACTCAGAAGGAAACCCCATCTATCAGTTTGATGAGGTAGATGAAGATGTAAACGTCATAGATTTTGATATCTATGATATTCTACGCTTGAATTTCACGTATAATTTTGATGACAAAATAGATGTTTCTGGCAAAACACTGACATTTTCGGTGCCAGAATTATTTGAATTTCATCAAGCTATTATAGGTGATTTAGTTGTGGATGAAACAGATGTAATAGGTAGCTTTGCCTTTGATCATGAAGCTAATACTATTACTATGACTTTTGATGATGGATTAACCAATCGAACTGTAGATGATGGGGAATTTGGTTTAGGCTTAAGATTTAGTAGTGAACTATTTAGTGAGTCTATCATCGAAAAAATTGAGTTTGATGAATCACTAGGTAAGGACTTTACAATTGTTAAGGATCCAAAAACTAGTATTGAGCAACTAACAAAGTTTGGAACCCCTAATAAAGAGATTAATCCCGACAAGATTGAATGGGAAATTGATGTATTCAACTTCTCTGTAGATGAGCGAAGTGGAATATTAGAAGATGTACTTCCAGAAGGTCTTCAACTAGATTTAGACAGCTTTAATTTAGTTCCTATTATAGTAGGATCAGATAAAGTTGTTAGAGTTGAAAAAGATGAACATGGTGCAATAAATAGGATTCCAATTAGTGAGGATGCTATTACTTATAATGTTGGAACAAATACATTTTCATTAGAAATTGATAATGTTCCAGTTTTTAAAGGTTATCGAGTTGAGTTCACAACTAGTATTGTTGATCGAACAAAAACACCATATGAGAATAATGCTTCATTCTTATTTAATAGTGATGATGAAGCAAATAAGTTAAATGCTAAAGGAACTGTTGATCAAATAGAATTCAGTAGTTTGATTGAAAAATATGCTGAGGTCATTGAAGGAACAAATCAGATAAAATGGACGATTGATATAAATAAGGCTCAATCTGATTTAACTGGAGTTACAGTAGAAGACTTACTTCCAGATGGATTGTCTCTAATTAATGGATCAGTTGAGTTATATGAATTAAGTGTTGCTGGAAGTGAGTGGGTTGCTTCAGATGAAGATATTTTTGATTCTGCTGATTATAATGTTGAAACTGATGGACAAAAACTAACATTTACACTTGGTGATATTGGTACAAATGCATATCGACTTATTTATAAAACAGATACTGATTTTACTAAGGTGAATGGTGGTCATTATCAGGTAACAAATATTTTTGAAAATAACGCGACTTTATTAAGTGAAGGTAGTCCATTAGATACCGATGAAGCGTATGCATCAATTATACGATCGTCATTGATTGAAAAAACACTTTCATCAGAAGACTATAGTGATGAAGTAACTTGGACAGTTTGGCTTAATAATGCAAAACACAACTTGAAAGATGTAGATTTTGAGGATGAACTACCTGAAGGATTAGATTTTATTTCAGGTTCAGTAAAAGTCTACAAGGTTGATGGAACAACCGAGGAAGACTATACTCCAATTTCCACAAATATTGTTGAAAATAAATTGACGATTGAATTTGGAGATATTAGTGATACATATAAGATCGTATATAAGACTAAAGTTGATTACGATAAAATAGGTACTGCTGGTGGAGTAACAAATAAAGCAGGAATGACTGGTACGAATGGTTCAGGAGAAGATTATGAAACATACAATCCTAAAACCACTTTGACAAAAAAACAAATGGGTATTGACTACAATAATAGTACGATTGCTTGGGAGATTACTATTGATCCAAAACGGGAGCCTTTAAAAGATGTCGTTATTGAGGATCGTTTTATTCCTTTTGAAGGAATTAGTTTAATTGGATCAACCCTTGAAGTTACTTTAGGTGGGAATCCAGTAGCTACAACCAATTATTCAATAATTACCATAAAAAATGGTGATGATAAAGTAATTGGATTTGATTTGAAATTTGTTGATGATTATATCGTGAATGAACGTTTAGTTGTTAAGTTCAAAACCAAATTTGAACCAGAATTAATTACTGGTAACGAAAATACTAAATATACCAATTATGCTACTGGACGTGGAATCGGTGTTTATAATAATGAGAATGTTTATGAAGGATCTGATAATGCAAAAGCTGAGTTAAGAAGTGAAGTTTGGGTAGGTGGTAAAAAACTCGGGCGCTTAGTTCACTATGAAAATGGTGAACTTAAAGAAGGTTGGAAAAGTGGTTATGACCGCTTGATTGAATGGGAAGTTTATACCAATTATTTGAATCAGGTTATTAATGGTGATGTATCAATTAAAGATGTGCTTCAATTTGATGGAGAAATTTTAAATGATTCATTAAATCCGATTAAAGTGAATTACTACACCATAAGAACTTCAACTGGTAGCTCAAATGGTAATACTATCATTGGAAGTGAAGTTGCTTCAGAATTATATGAAATCATTCAAGGAAGCGATAAAAAGGAAATAGAAGTAAAGTTTGCAGCCACAAATTCACCTTATGGAAATACAGCTGAGGATGCTAATCGTCGTGTAATGATTAGTTTCTTAAGTAGTGTTCCAGGTCGTTCTGCAAGTTCTTATCAGAATAAAGCTAGTCACATGTATGGTGAAAAAACACTCGATTATGTTACAAGTGTTGCCTATGGTGAGTCTGAGAATATTTTGAAAAAAGAAAAAGTTGGAAGTACTCCACAAAATACAGTTTATGTTGATGATGTCATCGATTGGGAAATCTTGCTCAACGAAGGATTATCCACAATTGGTGCTGGAGCAACAGTCGTTGATACAATTAGTACAGGTTTAGTATTAATTGTTGATAGCGTCACCTTAACCTCAAATGGGGTTCAACTTGTTGAAGATGTTGACTACTCTTTAGAGGTAGCAGGTAATAATGTTGATGGTAATGATGAAACCGAAATGACGATTGTGTTTAAATACAAAATTGATCAAAGTTCAATTGATTTAAAATATAAAACAATAGTGGTTAAGGAAGGTGAAGTTAACAACCATGTATCATTTAATGGGGATGTTTTTGATAAAGAATATGAAATAACTACTGAAAAGTTAACATCAGAATCATTCGTTTCTTCAAGTGGAACTTCAAGCATGGCACGCGCAAATATTCGTATCCATAAAGTTGATACTCAAAATAATGAAATACCACTCGATGTTGACTTTGAATTATACTATTTAATCAATGGCCAAGAGAAAATTGTTGAAACCTTCACTACTGAAGGTGGAACTTATGAAATTGAAAATCTTAACTATCGTACTTACTACTTACGTGAGCTAAGCGCTCCGACTGGTTATGTGGTATTAGAAGATGAAATTATAATTGAACTTAATAGTACTCGTGAAGACTTAATTGAAGAAGAACGAATCATTGACGGTAAGACGGTGATGGTTAAAGTCTTACCAATCACGGTGGAAAACCAAGAGACTCTAATTTTAGAAAAAGAAGGAGTCTTAGAAAATGATAAAGAAGTTTACAACCAAGTTGGTGATCTCGTAGAATATACGATTACAGTAACCAATAAAGGGACTCAAACAATTAATGAAATTGAGATTGTTGATCCGATGATGGAAGACTTTGTTGCGGGCTCAATTGCGATTACCGTTTATGAAGCGGATGGAACGATTAAAGTGACTGATGTTAAAAATAAGGAAATTACCTTAGAAGCTGGTGATTATGCAGTGCTCGTTGGAAAGTATGAAATTACACAAGCTGATATTGATGAAGGTATGATTGAAAATGAAGCCTTTGCTAAAGGTAAGTATCGTGATTATGAAATTGAAACCCATCCCGATCAAGATGAACAAAAAGGGGTTAAAGAACCTGCGATTCATTTAAAGAAATTAATTGTCAATCCGAAGAAGTTTGAAAATGT
>CAYXES010000024.1:0-1526 GCA_964464075.1 uncultured Erysipelothrix sp.
GATGATGGTCAATAACCACAATCTTTTTCGCAATCTCCAAGAGATTAGCGCCATTGCTTTGATCTTTCTTGTGATGATCCACCACAATCACTAAGGTGTCTTCAGTGTATAACTCTAAGGCTTCACTTTCACTTACAAAATCATGACGTTCATCCAGATGCTTCTTATAGTGATGCATGGCCTTATTGAGCTTTTCTTCCACACCACCACTTTTACTAATGATGGAAACAGGCTTAGATAAGGCATTGCCTATCCGACTCAAGGCTAAAGCTGAGCCCATACAGTCAAAATCCATTTCCTTATGAACCACCACAATCATGGATGAACACTGAATCATAAGCTCCTTGAGCCCTTGGGCCATGACGCGCACACTAACCTTAGAACGCTTCTCTTGTGCCTGACTCGAACCTCCAAAATAGGTGATGCCTTTATCAAAATGATTCATAGCGACCTGATCACCACCCCGGCTTTGAGCTAACTCAAGGGCATTGTTAGCCATTTCATCCAATTGAAGGAAATCACTAACCCCTTTCGCAAAAGCCATGGATAACGTCACATTCACATCCAACTGATGCGCTGTTTCTCGAATATAATCCAAAATACTAAAACGTTCCTTGATGAGGGTTTGGTAAATACGATCATTTAAAACAATCGAATAGCGGTCTGATTTAATTCGACGCACAAACATACCATGGTTTTTCGCCCATTCCACCACCGGTTGTCTTAATTTACTATTTATATGAGCGATGGTTTGTTCTTCCTCGTATTGGGTAACCTCTTCATAGTTATCCAAATGAATATAACCAATTACCACTTGTTCATCCACATATTTCTTATGCAGTTTGACATACTCACTTTGATCACGAATATAAAGTAAGGAAGAATTTCCTTTCTTCGTTACTTGGAAGGTGCGTTCATTAATTTGTAATTCAACACTTTCACGCTCACCTAAAAGCAATTCATTGATTTGTGGACTTAGACTGGTAATCCTTTGTCCAATAATTGAAACTCCTTCTTCTTCAAGCAGTTCATTAGCCCAGGTTACCACATAGTTTTCATCATAGGTAACAATCCCAATCCCACCAATCAAAAGTGCATCCTTCGCTTCTTTACCCAAGATGCGGGTGATATCAATAACCCGCTGACGTAAGTCAGTTTGGTATTGATAAATCAGATAAGCGATGACACTAACATTGATGACAAAGAAAACTAATAAGGCAAAAAGCACCAGGTTAAAACTAAACAAAAGTAATCCAATCAGGATTCCTATTTGAATAATCAACATGGTAATAATTTGAATCTTTACTTTTTCAAACTGTTCATGCATGGTTACTCACCCCAAGAATACGCATTCGTATATCACTAAGTATATCCAGTAAACCAATAATCGTTAAAATATCCACAAAAATCATTGGTATTAAGAGCAAACCTAAAACAACACTCAATAATAAAAATCTTAACTTGTATCTTCTTTGTACTATTATAACAAAAACAAAGGCTTCATAGAGAAGCAATATGACAATCCA
>CAYXES010000024.1:1626-3133 GCA_964464075.1 uncultured Erysipelothrix sp.
ACAATGGTCACAAAAAAGAGTTTACGGCCTTCCCAGCGTTTGGATACGCCATAACCATAAACTAAACCAATCGCCCCATACATCATGGTATAAATCACCAAAGCTGGGGTTGCTAAAATAAGGGCAAGGAAGATACTCGCGACATAAGGTGCGATGGTATCCTTAAGCCCATAAATGGCGGCATATAAAACAAAAGGCAAGGGAATAAACCACGCTGCAACATAATTAAATATACCAGCACTTTGACGATCAATAACAAATAAAATCCCTAACATGGCCACAATCATGGCACCTTGTGTAATCTTTTTTGTTTCTCTTTTCATACTACCTCTTAATAAAAAACCTCCATCGACACGATAGAGGTTTACTGTTTTAGTCGCCTACATATGGCAATAAAGCCATTTGACGTGCGCGTTTGATTGCTACTGCTAACATTCTTTGATATTTAGCACTGGTACCAGTTACCCGTCTTGGAATAATTTTCCCATTGCTTGCGATGAAGCGTTTTAATAATTCGACATCTTTATAATCAATTGAAGTTATATTGTTTTTTGTAAAATAACAAACTTTTCTGCGTGGAACACGTTGTTTTCTAAATGACATACATATCTCCTTTCACTCTAAAAAGGTAAATCATCACTTGAAATATCTAACACTAAATCATCATCTTGTTGATTATTATTAAATTCATCATATTCAACATCAACCTGATAACCACTATCTAAACTACGAGCTTCACTCACTGAGCGACTCTCAAGCAATTGGACATTTTCACTAAGTACTTCCTGAACATAAACCCGACGGCCATCCTTATCATCATAAGAACGGGATTGAATTCGACCCTCAACTGAAACTAAGGATCCCTTACGCGCATAATTATTCAGAAAATCAGCCGTTTTCTCCCAAGCGACACAGTTCACAAAATCTGCCTGTTCTTCTTGTGAGAAACGCCGATTTACAGCCACTGTAAATGAAAGTACCGATTTGCCGGTTTGCGTTTTTCTTAACATTGGATCTTTCGTTAGTCTTCCTACTAACACCACTCGATTTACCATAGCTGCTCCTTACTCTTCGTCTAATTTAACATTTAAATGCCGGATGACGTTTAGGTTTAAACGCATTAAACGTTCTAGTTCAACCACCAACTCCACATCGGCTTCAAAAGTCATCAATACATAAAAACCTTTTGTCATATGATCAATTTCATATGCAAAATCACGCATTCCCATTTCAGTTACGTCACTTACAACTCCGTTACCTTTTTCGACAACTGATTTAAAGTTTTCAATAACCTCTTGGCGTGCGCCTTCTTCCAGCGCTGCGTTGATTATGTACATTAACTCATATTTACGCATGTGTACACCTCCTTCTGGTCTAACGGCCTAGCTAGGCAAGGAGTAAATTTTACTTTACCCGTATGGTGTATTATATCAGAAACAAACAAAGGTGTCCATGATTTTATCATCCATCACAGTCACCTTTTTCTTTAATTCACATCTTCTTTTGT
>CAYXES010000024.1:3233-10639 GCA_964464075.1 uncultured Erysipelothrix sp.
GCCCCATCATGAATCAAAACCACGTCTTCCTTAATAGCCATTAAGCCATTATAAACACTATCAATCCGACGATCACCACCATTCACAATCATCACCTTACCGGTATCCGAATGCAGTAAAATCTTCGGCATATCCGAACGATTAGTTACAATGACAATTTGCGTACAGCGCTCATCATTTAAGAAGATTTGTAGGGCATGATGTAAAACGGTTTCTCCATCATCCAAACTAAAAAACATTTTAGTGTAGCCTAAACCCATCTTGGTATTTTTCCCCGCCGCCAATAATAGTAATGAATAGTTCATATAGTCACCTTGTTATCACTTATAATACCATAGTTTATTTTAAATAGGATAGTAAGAGTCCTTAAAAATGTGAAATGATTGATTATCTTGTATTTGATCTTACCTTCTTTTATAATGAACCTATCAGGATAGGTGTCAGTTGACATAATAGGGAATTTGGATCACCAAAGCTGCCCCAGCAACTGTCGATATCGACGACAAAAACATGCCACTGTGAATAACGGGAAGGGTTTTTGAAGGATGACGTATCAGCCAGTAGACCTGCCTAGACTCTGATAAATGACTTTTATCTTCTGGGTGTAAGATAAAAAGACAAACACTTTGTCTTTTTTCGCACATCTTAGGATGTGTTTTTTGTTTGGAGGTTACCATGAAGAAGTATCTGAAGTATGCATTACCGGTGGTTGTCTTAGTAGGAGCTCTACTTTTAGCCAATCACTTTCTAAGACCTAAAGTAGTCTTAGAGACCAAGTCAATTACCCTTAGTTTTGTGATTGACCTTGAGGATGACAAACAAGAACTAGGCTCCATCACTATTAAATCAAAAGGTGAAGAAGATCTGCTCCTACTTGGTGATGTGCTTGATCGTATCAACGAAGAAGACAATGACTACACCATTGAACTAGCTGGTGCCAAAACCGACCAGTATGGTCGCTTTGTGGCTGGTGTGAATGACTATATCACCCAGGATATGGCAGCTGGACCATGGTGGGGCTATGATTCCACCACCAATCAAGATTGTGTGGAAGCGGGCTTCTGTTCCGGTATTGATGTCTTGCCAATCTATGACAACGATATCTTTACCTTTACCTTCTCTGTGGGGTTCTAATTGTGAAACCAACCCTGAAAATAGTCCTAATCGGTTTATTCAGTGGTTTGTTAGTGGTGCTACAAGTCGCCTTGGCACCGTTGCCTAATATCGAACTTGTAACTTTTCTAATGCTTATGTATACCCTTTTTCTACCCTTCTCCATGAGCATTCTCATTGTTCTAGTCTTTGTAACCTTGGAGATGCTCACCTGGGGCATGGGTGATTGGGTCATTGGTTATTATTGGATTTGGCTTGTCTGGATTGGTTTAGTTTACACCCTTAAACCAATCCTCAAACAAAACCATTTTAGCTGGGCCCTATTAAGTGGTTTCTGGGGCATTTTATTTGGGATGCTCTTTGCGATTAATCATGGTTTTTTCTACGGTTTTAAGTTTTCTCTGATATACTGGATTAAAGGCATTTCTTTTGACATCATCCATACAATATCTAATTATATAATTGTACTGGTTTTATTTAAACCAACCTATATATTGTTAACAAAACTACTAGAGAGAAATGGGGATCCTCATGAAAATCACAACTAAGACCGGTGATCAAGGAAGCACCGATATTCGCAACCAACGGCTTGAAAAAGACCATTCCATAATCGATACCATAGGCCATATTGATGAAGTAATGGCTTATTTTATCTTAGCGCAAGCCCAGTTTCCACAAGAACTCGAAGAATTCAAAGACCGGGTTAAGGAACTTACCTTAGCCAGCTCCATTATTGCGGGCTATAAAGAACCGGAACTATTTCAAGAAGCCTATATCACCAACTTAGAGAAAACCATTGAATCGGTATCCCATTTAAATCTCGATTGGTTCTATCCCTTCGATGATCCTTATCGGGCTACCCTTAATGTCTTACGAACTCAAATCCGTAAAATGGAACGCTCTTTAATTAAAAGCTTCAAAGAAAATACAGATTTCCCTCATATTCGGGTTTATGTCAATCGTTTATCCGATTATATCTTTGCCTTAATCAACCTCGAGTAATTTTAAAGCTTATTTATCCTTAATTTATGTTATTATAATTTTTGAGTATAAAGGAGAATCACATGCACTATCAATCAGCGACTATTAAGAAATTAAACAATGACATCCACAATCATTTTCCTCATTTATTTGGGATTGAAGATGATTATAAAATTACCCATACTGGTGTATCACGTTTAGTAATGCTCGATCGATACGCCCAAAAAGATCGTCATTTAATCACCTTAGGGGTTGGTGATATTGTGCTCACCATTGTACGTGATGATCCTAAATTCCCAGCTCGAGGAGTTGGGGAAGTATTATCCATTGATCAAGACAAAGGCTTGATCACTATTTTACTAGAAGAAGAATTCAGAGGTTCGGTAGAAGATGAGGAAGAAGCCGCAACGGGTATTATTGTGCGCCCCTTCTCTCAAGTCGACAAACCTTTAGAAATATACTATGAACAAATCGCCAAACGAGTTGGCTATGCTTTAGCCACAACCGAAAAAGATCAAGCTGATCAAGAACGTTTTGGCCAACTCTTTTTTAATCAACTCAAACAACTTAATGTTGTACCTGCGGGTCGGGTTTTATATGGCGCTGGTAGCCAAACCGAAGTAACCTACTTCAACTGTTTCGTCATGCCCTTTATTCATGACTCTCGCGGTGGCATCGCTGATCACCGTAAAGAAGTTATGGAGATCATGTCACGTGGAGGTGGCGTTGGTACCAACGGCTCCAGTTTAAGACCTAAATCAGCCCTCGCCAAAGGCGTAGGCGGTAAATCCAGTGGTGCCGTTAGTTGGCTCAATGATATCGCCAATCTAACTCACCTAGTTGAACAAGGTGGCTCCCGTCGGGGTGCTCAAATGATCATGCTGGCGGACTGGCATCCTGATATTATTGAATTTATTATCTCAAAGATGCAGAACCCTCGGGTTTTAAAATGGCTGAGTGAAAACTCCAAGGATGAACAAATCGTCGAAGAAGCCAAACGCAAGATGAAGTTCTTCCCCCTTTCAAGAATTGAAAGAGAAATGTATGAAGCCCTAGCCATCAATAAAGATGCACCATCACACGTCATTGACTATGCCAATGAGATGCTTATTAATGGCGGACAACTTGAAGTTGTGAATCCGGAATTCTTATCCGGTGCCAATATCTCGGTAACCTTAACTAAAGAATTTATGGACGCGGTTGAAAAAGACGCAGATTACCAACTACGTTTCCCGGATTTAGATCACTACAATGAACAACAAAAAGCTGACTATGATGCCAAATGGCATGAAATTGGGGATGTAAGAGAATGGGAAGCCCTCGGCTACCCCATTAAAACCTACCGTACCATTAGAGCTCGTGATTTATGGGATCTCATTAGCTTCTGTGCAACCTATTCGGCTGAACCTGGTATTTTCTTTATCGACAATGCTAATGATGAAACCAATGCCAAAGCCTATGGTCAAAAAGTAGTTGCCACTAACCCATGTGGTGAACAACCCCTAGCTCCTTATAGTGTTTGTAACTTAGCTGCAATTAACTTAGCTAACTTTGTAAATAGAGAAACTGGTGAAGTCCTTTATGACAAACTTAAGGAAAGTGTTGGCCTCTGTGTACGCATGCAAGACAATGTTATTGATGACACGCCTTATTTCTTAGAAGCCAACAAGAAACAAGCTCTAGGAGAGCGTAGAGTCGGCCTAGGCGTCATGGGACTCCATGACCTACTCATCTATGCCAAGAAACGTTATGGCAGCCCAGAGTCGCTAGAAACCATTGATGAGGTCTTTAGAAAGATTGCGGAAGCCGCATACTTAACCTCAATTGATTTAGCCAAAGAAAAAGGCTCCTTCCCCTTCTTAGAGGATCGTAATGCCTTTATCAATACCGGATACATGTCCAAAATGTCTGATGAAATTAAAGAGGGTGTCTTAAAACACGGTATCCGTAACTCGCACTTATTAACTATCGCTCCTACTGGTTCCACCGGAACCATGGTCGGAGTATCAACCGGTTTAGAACCTTACTTCTCATTTAGTTACTACCGTTCTGGCCGTTTAGGTAAATTCATTGAAGTGAATGCCGCCATCGTTGATGACTTCTTAGCCATCTATCCTGAATACACCAAAGAAACCCTACCGGATTTCTTTGTGAGTGCGATGGATTTAAGCCCAGAAGAACATGCGGATGTCCAATGTGCCATTCAACGCTGGATTGATTCATCGATCTCTAAGACCGTTAACGCCCCACGTGGCTATTCAGTCAGACAAGTTCAAGGTATTTATGAACGCCTCTACAAGAATAAAGCCAAAGGCGGAACCGTCTATGTGGATGGCTCCCGTGATAGTCAAGTACTCTCATTAACTAATGATGAGGATGTAAGCTGGTCTCAATTAGACTTAGTCAAAGACTTCGGAGTTCCCGTTAAAGAGAAACTTGAAGAAGATAAGAAGACGGATCTAAGAAGTGACCGTCAGGACCGTGACATCGGTAATGAGATTGGGAATATCTGTCCACTGTGCTTAGAAGGTATTGTTGAAGAAATTGGTGGATGTAACACCTGTACGAACTGTAATGTTCAATTAAAATGTGGATTATAAACAAATAGTAAAGGAGCGAAATAATCGCTCCTTTTTAATTGAAATTAATTTTGATTTAATTTGCCTTCGGTATAATAAACAAGCCCAACGGCACCCGGGCCGACATGTAAACCAATGACGGGACCAATGCTTGAAATGATGATTTCAACATCTATCAAAGCTTCTAACTTAGCCTTGAGATCCAAAGCTTCATCTTCACAGTTAATATGATGTATCGCAATTTCTTTAACCCTCGCAAGCTCATGATCACTCATCATCTTATCAATCATGGTATCAATGGCTTTCTTTTTCGTTCTAACCTTTTTAAAGATTTCAGTCGTTCCATTTTCAACGGTAAGAATTGGAGTAATTTTAAGAACATTACCAACTAAAGCACCTGCCTTACCAATTCTGCCACCCTTTTCTAAATAAGTTAGATTATCAGGGATAAATAAGAAACGTGAGCGTTGAATGTTATCATTAATTGCTTGAATAATTTCATCATATCCTTTATTTTCTTTCGCTAATCTTGCGCCAGTTAAAGCCGCAAAGCCTAGCTGCATTGAATTTGATCTTGAATCAATAATTTCAATTCTTCGATTTGGGTATTGATCTTCCAACTCAGCTTTAATGAGTGATACAGAATTAAAGGTTCCGCTAAATTCTGATGAGAGAAATACTCCGATAATATCATTACCTTTATCTAGTTCAGCTTTCATCATCTTTACTAACTCCCCAAGAGCAGGTTGTGATGAAATAGGAATCCCTTCTTTTTCCATTCTTTGATAAAAATCTTCATTCGAAATATCAGTTTCTTTAATATCATCTTGTCCAAAAACAACATAAAGAGATGCGATTTTAATATCGTATCTTTCAATTAACTGTGGATTAATATAAGAAGTACTGTCCGTTATGATTGTGGTTGCCATATCATCACCCTCCAATTTGTATATAGTTAGTACTATAACATAAGTAGGTGATGAGAACACTAATCTTAATTATTAGTGAAAATAATTTATTAAAACCATTAACCGTATGTAAGGTAATTATTGAAGTCACAATTTATTTATCACAAAGAGAATTGACAATATAGCGTATTCGCTATATAATTACGGTGGGAGGGGGAATTAAATGAAATTTCCTGAATTTGATTGGGATTCTGAATTTGATGCCTTTTTAGATTCATTGAATGATATTGAAGCAGCCAAACTATTAACTGTTATCCAAAATATAGAGCGATTAGGTTTACATGTCGCTCAAAGGCAAAAATGGATAAAAAAACTTGAGAATAACCTATACGAAATTAGAGCCAACACAAGCGAGGCTGCATTAAGAGGTATATATTTTCAAATAAAAGATAACAAATATTTCGTGACACATGGATTTAAAAAGAAATCAAACAAGACTCCTAAAAAAGAAATTGAAAAAGGTTTGTTAATTAGAAAGAAAATCTTAAAGAAGAGAGGTAGCAAAGATGAGTAAAGTGCAAGAGTATATAAAAAATCGCTCTGAAAATAATCCTGAATTTACCAAACAAATAGAAATTGAGCAGGAACGATTAGAGTTAGCTATTAAATTAACAGAGCTAAGAATTAGTTTGGGTTTAACACAAAAGGAATTAGCTAAAAAAGTAGGTAAGCCACAATCAACTATATCTCGAATCGAAACAGGCGAGATGAATCCAAGCATAGAATTAGTAATCGAAATAGTTAGAGGAATGGGTAAGAAGTTTGTTCCTTTCTTTGAGTAGATTTTTTATAAGGTTAAATATTTAATGTTTAGAGCTTTTGATAAGCTCTTTTTTTTATAGTACTTTAATTATTAAAACCAATTTACATATTTCAATTGGTTATAAAAAAGAAGTCCTAGAACTTCTAAGACTTCTTTATGATTTATTCTTTAAAACTTGTTTTACTTCAATAATGTTTTATGGACAATGACAGGTTGGTATCCTAACGCTTCAATTTTATATTCTTCCATTTGGGCTGGAACAATCAATACATCAAGATACTTAGCTTCATAGGAATGAGCTTTATCTTTCATACTTGATACTTTAACTTTTTGACCATCAACTAAAACCAACAATACAAACTCACCATTTGTATGAGAAGTGTAGGATGACTTCACATCGATCTCAATTCTTCGGGTCTCATAATATATGGTTTCATTGCGGCCAATAATACTTTCGTTATATTCATTTGTTGAAGTAAGAAGTAATGGCTCCATTATCATATTCTCTTTTGCCCACAAACCATCGCGACCATCCACTAAAGCTTTTCTACCTTTGTGGATATGGATAGGACGTGGCTTCCCATTTAAATCTTTGCGGACATAATCATAGATCTTATAAGTGTATGAACCAACGGTCAGACTTCCATGTTCTAGTACTAATTGATTTCTACCAGAAGCATGAAGGGTACCACCAGGTATCATGAACTGCATACCTGGTTTTGATTCAAATGAATTCACGAATTCACGATAATTAATGGTCGTTTTATTTTTATGAGAGTCAGCACAATAATCTACAAACTGATCTTTTGGTATGTTTAGTCCAGCATAGGTTAATGCATTATGACCAGTTGCCACAATATAGTAGGCTTCATCTTGGCTACCGTACTCATTATATTTTTCTTTAATGTAGGGATCACTAGGATGAACTTGAATTGACATGTTTCCATCACCATGCCAGGTATCATCGTAGTTAACACGTACTGGGAAAAAGCCATCATACTG
>CAYXES010000024.1:10739-13549 GCA_964464075.1 uncultured Erysipelothrix sp.
CCTTGCGTAATCGCATGGCTACCATCATATCAATGTAATAAAATTGGCGTAGTTTCTCATTAAAGCTCTCACCATAACGTGCGATAAGATGATTATAATTTTCTTTTGAAACAATTAAAGATAAGTCTTTAGGGGTACGATCATAATATACAATTGAGTCAATATACTTAGTGAAGTAGCGACTTGCAGCGCCGATACCATAAAGTAAAATTGTTTCATTCGCATTAGCTTCAAAGTATGCTTCAAGCTTCGCTTTATCTAAAAAGTCTTCTATTTCACCTTCATATATTTTCCCAAACAATAAAAAGGGATCTTCTTCTAAATCCGTAGGTAAAAAATCTTTAATTTTATTAATGAATTCTGCAGGCTCAATATAAAAGTCGGCTACATTTTTTAAGGTATGGGAAGGGAAATTATTTTGTGACACCATCCCTAAAGTCGTAGCATCTAAATAATAGTCAAATATAAAACTCTTATTTTTAAATTGCTTGTTTAATTCTGTAATAATATTTTCATTATCCTTAATGATTCTACTGATATCAATGACATTGGTATCCAAATAATTTACTTTGGTGATATCATCATAAGGATGTGGATTAATCATGAAACTCATTGGTTGTCCTCCTTACAAACTACTTGTTTATATGACATAAGAGACCTTAGTCTCTTATGTCTTTTTCTATCTGATTTAATAAATTAAAAATCTCTGCTTCTGAGCTACTTGTTTCAAGTAAAGTTGTAAAATCATCATTTATTAGTTTTCTCGCGAGAGAAGCCAATATTTTTAGATGAATGGACTCTGATTGATTTTTCGGAACAAATATTCCGAAAAATAATCGTACTGGATCGCCATTCCATGAAAGCTCATTTTTTGTTTTAATAAAAACTAAACACGGTTCTTTAACTTCCTCGGTTTGGGCATGGGGAATCGCAATTCCCCTGCCCATTGATGTGGATGCTTCTTTTTCACGTGCATAGACATCTAGAATTAGTTTTTCTTTGTCTTTTACGAGTTTTTCTTCATCAAGCATCCCTGCCATCTCACGGATGACATCATCTTTATTTTCTAACTCTAAATCGATTTTAATAAATGACTTATTTATCAAGCTCATATTCTTCATCATTTCTTGTAAAGAACCAGATCATTGCGACGGCGACTGCTGTTCCTATTACAAAGGATAAAAGATACAGAGGGATATTACTTACAAGTGGTAAGGTTTCTAAACCACCAATTGGAGCGGCTAAGGTTATACCTAATGCTGCGGTAATTGCACCGGTTACAGCGGCACCTACTACTAATGAAGGTAAGATTTGTTTTGGTTTTGCGATCACAAATGGAATTGCGCCTTCAACGAAGAATGCAAGACCCATAATGTAAGCACCAGTACGTGCAGCACGTAATTGTGGACTAAATTTCTTTGGGAATAAAGTTGCTGCAACCGCTACAGAGGTACTAACAACCATTGCGGAACTTCCAGCAGCTGCCATAATTACACTTGCGGTTGGAGCACCAGTTGCGGTGGTAAGGGTTGAAACTGAGAATAAATATGCGGTTTTATTAATTGGTCCACCTAAGTCAAGTGCGAGCATTGCGCCAATAACGGCACCAATTAGTATGCTACTGGTTCCACTAATCGAATTCAAGAAGTTTGTTAGTCCTTCATTAATTGGAGTAACAACTGCATTGACCCCAATCATAAGCACAGAGGCGATCAACAATCCTAGAATTGGATAAATTAATAAGGTTTTAATTCCTTCTAAGGTTCGTGGTAAACCTTTTGATAATTTTTTAAGAAATTCAATAACATAACCTGCAATAAAACCTGCTAGAATGGCACCTAAGAATCCAGACCCACCATTTTGAGCTAGGGTACCGGATACGATACCAACTAATAAACCGGGTCTATCAGCAATAGAATATGCGATGTATCCAGCTAAGATTGGAAGCATAAGTCCCATTGCGATACCACCAACATCTAAAAACCATGCGGAAATTTGAGTTGTAGCACCAAATGATTCTAAGCTTGCATTTTGAACGTCAATAATAAAAGCTAAAGCGATAAGGATTCCACCACCTACAACAAATGGTAAGAAGTAGGAAACCCCAGTCATCAAATCCTGATATATTTTTTTTCTATTCATAACTTTCTCCTTAGTATTCTTCTAATTCGTTATCTTCTATTTTTTTATACACTTCTTCTACTTTACGAATTGCATCCCCTACTGATATTTTTAAAAGTTTCTTACCACGAAATCTTTCCATTTCAACTTTCATATCAGCTGCAACAATAACATAGTCTGCATTTCTAATATCCTCTTCACTTAATCGATTCTCAACGCCTCCAGCCCCATTGGTTTCGATTTTCACTTCGTAACCTTTGGCCTTCCCATTGAGTTCTAGGCTTTCCGCAGCCATGTAAGTGTGAGCAATTCCTGCAGGGCATGCACAAACTCCAATCACCTTCTTCATCCTATACCTCCTTTATTTTAATGATTTTAAGTTCATTAGCTTTTAATGTATTTGTATCATCCGATACTTTATTACCCAATAAATCAATTTCTGATACTTCCCAGTTCACTGATTCTAGAAGCTTAATCTTCAATGGGATTTCTTTTTCTTGATTGTTATAAACTCGAAGTACATAGTAATCTTTTTCCTTTAATAGGGTTCCATAAGACCCTTCAAAGTCTACTAGTGAAATAAATTGGTGTTTTAAAGGCAACTTTATTTCTAAGGGGTTGGTTGGGAAATACTGAATCGCATTGATTGATTTATCAAAGTTTTGTTGATGATGCACAATCGGATCAGC
>CAYXES010000025.1:0-2036 GCA_964464075.1 uncultured Erysipelothrix sp.
TTTTGGCCTAATTTTCTTAGTCCTCAATCATTATGCTTTGTTTGAAGGTGTAAAGGCTTCTTTAAGCAATCAAGTCGGTGTAAACACGTCGAATTATCCTTTAGTATTTATTTATGTGGTTCTAATTAATGGACCTTTAGAGGAATTTTTCTTTCGCTATTTACTTCAAAAATCAACCTGGCCATTTTCTTCCACCTTGATGCTAGTGGTAAGTAGCTTTTTCTTTGCGATCTATCATGTGGGTATGCTTTTTACCATGTTTCCCTGGTATCTTTTTGGACTTGCGATTATTGGTTTGATGGGAGTCGGTATCTTTTTCTCCACTTTAAATCGTTTAAATGACAGTATAAACTATTCGATTATTGTGCATATGGCTGCGAATATCGCAATAAACACTATCGGTGCTTTTTTACTGTATTCTTAAGAGTTAATTTTTAGGAAATTAAGACCTCGCATGCTATAATTAAGCTTGTAAGGGGATGATCGATGTGATTAAAGTAGAGTACATAAACCACAGTGGATTTGTGGTTGAAGCGCATGAGCATATTTTAATTTTTGACTATGTTAATGGTCATTTACCGCGACATTACTTAGATAGTGATAAAAATGTTGTTTTTTTTGTCACGCATTCGCATAATGATCATTATCATCCAGGTATTTTCAGTTATAAAAAACAAGTAATTGTATCGGATGATGTGCGTCTATCTCATAATCAAGAAGCCCTGCAGGTTAAGGAGTTTGATACCTTAATTCTTGATGATATCAAGATTAAGGTTTTTGGCTCAACCGATTTGGGGGTTAGTTATTATGTGGAACTTAAAGATGCACGGATTTTCCATGCGGGTGATTTAAATCACTGGCATTGGAAGGAAGAATCAACTAAAGATGAAATCGATTTAGCGACTTTTCAGTTTCTCAATGTGATTGAAGATATTAAAGGACATCCGATTGATATCGCTATGTTTCCTGTCGATCCACGAATGAAGAAGCATTATGATTCGGGTGCACGGGTGTTTATTCATCAAATTCAACCGACTTATTTCTTTCCCATGCATTTTAAAGAAGCTCGGGATATCAAAGCGTTTGAGAAGTGGGCTAAGCATCAAAAGAGTAGTCAGGTTATAATTCCAAGAAAAGATAATGATGTTTATCAGTGTGAGGTGATTATTGATGATTCAGAGCTTTAAAGGTAAAACCCCTCAAATTGATGCGAGTGTTTATGTGCATGAGACAGCTGTCATTATTGGGGATGTTGTGATTAAAAAGGATTGTTCCATATGGCCTTATGTGGTAATAAGAGGCGATACTGAACCGATTGTGATTGATGAAGGAACTTCCATTCAAGAACATGTAACCATTCATGCTTATAAGGGTTATCCGGTTCATATTGGTAAGCATGTCACCGTTGGTCATCATGCCTTAGTGCATGGGGCAACCATTGAAGATGAAGTGCTGATTGGAATGGATAGTGTCCTCTTAGATGGTTGCCTGATTAAAAAACATAGTTTGGTGGGTGCGAAAGCGCTAGTCACTTCACGGAGTGTCTTTGATGAGCGATCATTGATTTTGGGCAGTCCTGCGAAAGTGGCTAAGCGTCTTGATGACCAACAGGTCGAATCAATTCTTGAAAGTGCCCAGGAATATATTGATTTAAAGAATATTTATATAAAGGAGCGTTATGATTAAAGGAATTATTTTTGATTTAGATGGTACCTTATTGGATACCTTAAGTGATATTGCCACTGGTGTAAATGAAGCGATTGCCAAATGGGGTTGTGAACCTTATAGTGATGAGGAGGTTAAAACCTTTATTGGGAATGGGGTACACAATCTTATGCGTTTAGCCCTGGAAAATCAAGGGGTCTACCGGTATGTGGATGAAGCCGTGGAGCGTTTTAAAGAAATTTACGGTGAGAAATACAATGTTAAGACTCAACCTTACGATAAGATTAAAGACGTGATTCAATATGCTAAAGAAAAGGATTTAGCGCTTGGGGTTTGTTCCAACAAACCCAATCCCTTAACCCAACTTCTCA
>CAYXES010000025.1:2136-4357 GCA_964464075.1 uncultured Erysipelothrix sp.
GATTTAGCGCTTGGGGTTTGTTCCAACAAACCCAATCCCTTAACCCAACTTCTCATTGCGGAACATTTCGCGGAAGATTTTGATTTTGTATTGGGTGAGGTTGATTTTATTGAACGTAAACCAGCGCCAGATATGGCTTTTGAAGTTGCCGCTAATTTAGGGGTTAAACCAGCGGAGATCTTGTTTGTTGGGGATTCAACGGTAGATGTTGAAACCGCACGTAATGCCAAGATGATTATGGCAGCGATGACTTATGGTTTTAATGATAAGGATAAACTCGAAGCTGAGAATCCCCATTATTTGGTGGATGACGCACAAGCGTTATTGAAGATAGTTAAAGCCCTCGTATAAATCTTAATAAATCTCAAAGCACAAGGACTTGTGCTTTTTTGATACAAACAAACTATAAAAAGTTCTTGTAAACGCTTTCAATATCAAGTTAGCTTTGTTATAATTGACTTGACAAATAAGGGAGTAGTGATGATAAAAGAGCTTTTTCTTTTAACATTGAATATACAAACTTAGCCATATAGGCCGTTTTGATATAGGCATTCAAAGCGGTTTTTTTATTGAAGGAGGTTACTCATGGAAAAATTTGAGTATATGGAGAAATATGGTTTTGAACAACTGGTCTATTTATATGATCGAAATACTGGTTTAAAGGGCGCAATCTGTATTCATAATACAACGTTAGGACCTGCCTTAGGGGGGACTCGCGTATGGCAGTATGAAAGTGAAGATGAAGCAATTTATGATGTGATGCGTTTAGCAAAGGGCATGAGTCAAAAAGCGGCTTGTGCGGGCTTAAACCTTGGTGGTGGTAAAGCCGTCATCATTGGTAACTCCAAAGAACTTAGAGCGGATACCGTAAAGCGGGAAGCCTTCTGGCGTGCCTTTGGTCGTTATGTCGATTCCTTAAATGGACGCTATATTACCGCAGAGGATGTGGGTACCTCGCCTGAAGATATGAATTTTGTGAATATGGAAACTCAACATGTCGTGGGTTTAGCGGATAAGAGTGGTGATCCTTCACCCTTTACTGCTCTTGGGGTTTTAAAAGGCATTAAGGCGTGTGTTAAAGAAGCTACCGGCAGTGCGAAACTTGAAGGGATTCGGGTTGCGGTTCAAGGAATTGGTAATGTAGGCTATCATCTATGTGAATATCTCCATGAAGAAGGGGCTTTAATCACAGTATGTGATATTGATCCAGAACGTACTAAGATGGCACACGAGAACTTCAATGCCAAGGTCGTAGGCCTTGATGAAATCTATGATCAAGAGTGTGATGTATTCGCGCCTTGTGCCTTAGGGGCTGTGATTCATAAGGAAACTTTAGGTCGACTTCATGCACGTATTATTGCGGGGGCAGCCAATAATGTCTTAAAAGATAGTAAAATCGATGGTCAATACTTACATGATCAAGGCTTTATTTATGCTCCTGACTATGTGATTAATGCTGGTGGTTTAATTAATGTCTATCAAGAAATTCAAGGTTATAAAAAAGAAAATGCGATTCGTCAAATCGATTTAATCTATGATCGCATTCGTGAGATCATCCGAGTTTCTAAAGATACTGATACCCCAACTTATTTGGTTGCGGATAAAATGGCTGAGAATCGTATTAATATGATGCGTAATATCAATAGTATTTACATCAATAATGGGAAGCCGATCTAATATGGCTAAGGGACGTGTAAGTATTAATCAAGATTGCTGCAAGGGTTGTAATTTGTGTGTATCGGTTTGTCCGGTTCATATTTTAGAACTATCGACGCAACAGATTAATGTGATTGGCTATCATCCAGCGATTGTGGTGGATGGGGAGAAATGCATTGGCTGTAGTTTTTGTGCCTTAATATGCCCGGATGTTTGTATTGAGGTTGAGAGGTTATAATATGAAAAAAGTGTTAATGAAAGGCAATGAAGCGATTGCCTTAGCGGCGATTGCGGCTGGTTGTGATGGGTTCTTTGGTTATCCAATTACCCCTCAAAATGAACTCATTGAAACCATGGCTAAGCATATGCCTTTAAATAATCGAGTTTTTGTTCAAGCGGAAAGTGAAGTTGCCGCTATCAATATGGTTTATGGTGCTGCCGGAGCTGGAGGTCTGGTTATGACTTCATCTTCTTCAGTGGGAATTGCCTTAAAACAAGAAGGTATTTCTTATTGTGCGGGAGCCGAAGTGGGTTGTGTGATTGTTGCGATTAGTCGTTGTGGTCC
>CAYXES010000025.1:4457-12878 GCA_964464075.1 uncultured Erysipelothrix sp.
GTTGAACTGGTGTCAATGGAGGATGCACAGTATGCCATTATTGCCTATGGTACCCCAAGTCGGATTGCCTTAGCGGCTATTGATCGCTTACGCAATCAAGGCGTAAAGGTTGGTTTAATCCGTTTAAAGACCCTATGGCCTTTCCCGCATAAACAAATCTTAGAAGCCAGTCGCCATTTAAAGGGGGTCTTAGTGATCGAACTTTCCATGGGCCAGTTGGTGCAAGACGTTAAAACGGTACTCAATAATATCGTACCAGTTGGTTTCTATGGCCGTGCAGGTGGGAATATATTTACTCCACAAGAGATTGTGGATGCCATGCTTAAATTAGATGAGGAGCCTGAACATGACTACTATATTTAAAAAGACAGCCGGTTTAACCGATGCCCGTTTTTCCTATTGTCCGGGCTGTACCCATGGTATTATTCATCGCTTAGTGGCGGAAGTGTTGGAAGAGATGAATATCCTAGATCGTTCAATCGCGATCGCTTCAGTTGGATGTTCAGTATTCTCTTATGAATATTTTAATTGTGATGCCCTACAGGCAGCGCATGGTCGAGCTCCGGCGGTAGCGACCGGAGTTAAACGTATGCATCCCGATAAGATTGTCTTTACTTATCAAGGGGATGGGGATTTAGCGTCCATTGGTGCGGCTGAGATTGTCCATGCTGCGAATCGTAATGAAAACATCACGGTCATTTTTGTCAACAATGCCATCTATGGGATGACGGGTGGTCAAATGGCCCCCACCACCTTAATGGATCAAGTCACTACGACATCACCAGCTGGTAGAGGCATTAGTTCAGGCTATCCATTAAGAATGAGTGAGCTTTTAGCGACCATAGATCATGTGGCTTATATTGAACGGGTCATGACGGCTGATGTTCCTAGTATTCGTAAGACTAAAAAAGCGATACGAAATGCCTTTGAAGCTCAAATTAATCAAGAAGGCTTTGCGATGGTAGAGGTTTTATCATCCTGTAATATTGGGTGGAAATTATCAGCTGAAGCTTCCTTAGACTACATTAAAAATCAAATGGTTCCCATTTTTCCTTTAGGGGTATATAAGGAGCGTAAACATGTCGAAAATAATTAAATTGGTTTGTGCTGGTTTTGGGGGCCAAGGGGTTTTAACCATTGGCCAAATGGTTGCGCTTATGGGAATGGAAAAGGATTATCTTGTTTCTTGGATGCCTTCTTATGGTCCTGAAATGCGCGGCGGAACCGCAAACTGTCATGTGGTTATTAGCGAAAAGCTGCAACAATCACCCATTATTTCTAATGATATGACGCATCTTTTAGCCATGAATCAATTAGCTTACGATAAATTTGCATCCCAGCTAACTGAAGATGGTTGGTTGGTTTCAAATCAAGCCTTAGTTGAGGCTTCCCTAAGCCAAGGACATATTAAGTTGGATTTTTCTAAGATAGCCTCGGAAGTTAAAAATCCCAAGGTTGCGAATATGGCAGCATTTGGTGCCTTAATCACAACCTTAGATATGTTTAGTGTGGCGGATGGTGAAGCAGCAATCCGTGCTCGATTCAAAGATATTGATAAGGCATTCCTAGCGGATAATCTAAAGGCTTATTATTTAGCCATTGAGCAAGCCCAAGCCTTAGAAGCTTAACTTAAGTATTTTAATAGGTATCAAGCCCAGATTTTGATATAATAGGCTTATGAAAAACAGAACGCGAAAATTGATTCGAATTGTAGGAATTCTTCTAATCCTTGGTGGGATTGGGATTTTTGGTTGGGAATATTTCCAATCAACCAAATCCAAATCATTAAATAATGATCTCCTTACGATTGATAGGGAAGTTGAAGATTCACTACCACCTCAAAACAGTTTAACCCCTGAAGAAATCTTTCAAATAAAAAATAAACGCTTAAATGATGAGTATTTAGCGTTAAATGATGATTATAAAGGTTGGATTAAAGTGGATGGAACGGTCATTAACTATCCTTTTGTCCAAGTGAAAAATAATGATTATTATATGCGACGTGGCTTTGATAAAAAGTATCTGGTTCATGGAACCGTTTTTATGGATTATCGTAATGATTTAGTAAGTATGAATGATAATCATTTAGTTTTATATGGTCATGCGATGTTGGATGGAACCATGTTTAGAGCTTTGGATAAGTATAAAAGTAAGGATTTCTTTTTGGAGAATCAACTTGTTGAAATGAGAACCTTACAGGATGTACGTCAGTATCGCATCTTTTCAGCCTACGTGGTGGATGCCACCAAGCAAGGCTTGGATATCCCGGGCAATAATCAAGATATTCAAACACTTATTTCACTTTATAAAAGTCAAGGTCGTTATCGCACGGATACCAATACAAGTGATGCTGAGCAGATTCTAACCTTGGTATCATGTAATTATGATATTGATAATGGTCGAATCATCGTGCATGCGGTATTAGAGAGTGTGATTGAGCTTAAACCCTAATATTCGTTGTATTTCTTATTTAAACCTTTTACAACCTCCACTGGATAATGGAGGTTGTTTTTTTCCATCTTACGAATAAAGGCAGATTCAATATCCACATCATACATTTGTGCAAATCGTAAAATAAAAAATAAAACATCCATGAGTTCATCCTCGATGGCTTCTCTTTTGTGTTGAAGGGTTTCTAGAACTTCCACTTCTTTAACGAAGCGAAAAATATCCAGTAATTCATTGGCTTCAGTTGAGATACCAATCGCTAAATCCTTTGGATTATGAAATTGATCCCAGTCTCTCAAATCACAAAAACGAGCAATAATTTGTTGTAATTGTTGAATTTCCATATAATCCCCCTTGCTTTGGTCACTACAAGTGTACCATAAAAATTCAGTGTTATAA
The DNA here is from genome assembly GCA_964464075.1 of uncultured Erysipelothrix sp. Lineage (GTDB taxonomy): Bacteria > Bacillota_I > Bacilli_A > Erysipelotrichales > Erysipelotrichaceae > UBA6182. The sequence goes on from CAYXES010000025.1 coordinate 7,305, forward strand.
TTAGATTATGAGGAGTGAAATTATGAGAACAATTATTATTGGTGGGGTAGCGGCTGGAATGAGTGTCGCTGCGAAATTAAAACGAGAAAAACCTGATGAAACCGTAGTGGTCTATGAAAAGACTAGTGAAGTATCTTATGGAGCTTGTGGCTTACCATACTTTGTGTCCAATGAAAATGATGATGTGAATAAGCTTAGAATTCGTTCCGTTGCACAATTTGAAAAAGCCGGAATTGAAGTTTATATCAATCATGAAGTGGTTGAGGTTGATTTTGATAAGAAAGAAATCAAAATCAAACATGGTAAAGAGACTACAACTGATCATTATGATCGATTAGTCATTACTACCGGGGCATCACCCATTGTGCCACCTTTTGAAGGGGCCCATCATGAAAAAGTCTATCAATTAAAGACCATTGCGGATGGTGAAGCTTTAAAAGCCGCTGCGATGGGTGCTGATTCAGTGGCTATCATTGGCGGCGGTTATATTGGGATTGAAGTTGCGGAAGCCTTTGTGACCTTAGGGAAACAAGTCAAGATTATTGAACGCTTAGACCATGTTTTAGCGACTTTTGATGAGGAGTTTTCCATCATGGTTGAAGACCATTTAAAGGAAAACAAGGTTGAACTCTTCTTATCCCAAGGTGTTACTAAAATATCGGAAGTGGATAATAAGATGCTTATTACGACCGACCAAAATGAAATTAAAGCGGATATTGTGGTTATGGCGGTTGGGGTATCACCCAACACCCGATTCTTGGATAAGGACAAACTCAATATGTTACGTAATGGCGCCATCATTACGAATGAAAAGATGGAAACTAATATCAAGGATGTTTACGCAGCTGGTGATTGTGCCACCATTATCCATGCGATAAGTAAAAAAGATGTGTATGTTCCTTTAGGTACTAATGCGAATAAACAAGGTAAGGTCCTCGCTGAAAATTTAGCCGGAGCCAACAAGTCTTTCAGTCAAGGACTCGGTTCCGCCATGATTAAGGTTATTAATCTAGAACTCGCAAAAACTGGTTTAAGTGAAAAAGAAGCACAGGATTTAAATTTAGATGTGATTGTTAATACAATTACATCCTATGATCGGGCGGGCTATTATCCTAATCCAACGGATGTCACCATTAAAGTGGTTGTTGATAAAAAAAGTCGAGTACTTTTAGGCGCTCAACTCATTGGTGAGAAAAATGTAGCATTACGTTTAAATCCTTTTGTAGTTGCGATTGATCAACAGATGAGTGTGGATCGTTTCTCCTTACTTGATTTTGGTTATGCACCACCTTTTGCATCCACTTGGGATGTTATGCATATCGCCACTTCAACCATTAAATAAACAAGCCTTCGGGCTTGTTTTTGGTTTCTAAGCACATCTTAGAACTGGATTGCCGGTTGTATTTTAAAGGTCACCATTGTAGAATGAAATTAAGCAGATTGTAAATGTAGTATTCATGGGAAATGGAGGGATTTTTTATGTCAGAGAATTTATCAAGCAATGAACTAGTCTATGTGGTAGGGCATCGACATCCAGATAGTGACTCGATTTGTTCTGCGATTGCGTATGCCAATCTAAAAAATCAACTGGGAGTCAACGCGGTTGCTTGTCGTTTAGGTGACATCAATCATGAAACCAATTATTTATTAGATAAATTTAATTTTAGAAAACCCCTGTATTTGGACGATGCTCGTAGTCAACTCTATGAAATTGCCATGGATGATGCCATCATGATTGGACTTGATACCACCATCTATGAAGCTTATAACCTCATGCAACAAAGTGATAAACAAACCCTCGTGGTTGTGGATGATATGGGTAAGCTTTTAGGGGTTTTAACCAGCACTAATCTATCAAGAGTTGCGATGGGTGATACGGCTTTAAGTATAGAGCTCTTAAAGAAAACTCCGATTGAATTTATTACTAAAACGATTAAAGGGAAGTTGATCTATACCCCTGAGAAGACCCGTTTGAATGGGAAGGTAAGTATTATTGCGATTTCAGCTGCGAATTTAAATGCTTATGAACTTAAAGATCGTACCGTTATTGTCGGTAATGATAGTCAAGCTCAACTTGAAGTTATCGCAAAAGATGCGGCTTGTTTAATTGTGGTTTGGGCCAATACGGTTTCTCCTGCGGTTTTAGAGGCTGCCCAAGAAAAAGGATGCGCTGTTATTTTATCAGGTCATGGGACCCTTAATACGGCCCGTTATCTCTTTTTCTCATCTCCCATTGAATCCATCATGACAACCGACTTAGTGACCTTTAATAAGTTTGAATATGTTAATGAAGTGGCTAAGAAAATCACACAAACGCGTTATCGTTCCTATCCGGTTGTGGATGATAATATGCGAGTCTTCGGGGTAGTTTCCCGTTATCACGTTTTGAATTCTAAGAATAAAAACATCATTTTAGTGGACCATAATGAAGTGGCTCAAAGTGTTGAGAATATTATGGATGCCCAAATATTAGAAATTATTGACCATCATCGGATTGGCGATATTCAAACCAGCTATCCGATTAATTTTAGAAATCAGCTTGTTGGTTCAACCTCAACCATCATCGCTCTTCTCTATCAAGAACATGATATTGAGATTGAAAAGAATATGGCGGGGTTACTCTTAGGAGCGATTTTATCGGATACCCTAAACTTTAACTCACCAACAACAACCGATACGGATTTAAAGGTAGCGAAGAAACTGGCGAAAATTGCGAAGATTGATATCGAGAGCTTTGCGAAAGAACTCTTCTCCATGGGTGCGAATCTGAAGAATCGCACCATGAAAGAGATTATTGAACACGATATTAAAGAATACTCAATCTCGAGTTATCATTTCCGTTTAGGTCAAGTTAATATTTATGATTTAGAGGAATTAAAATCCATTAAGCCTAAATTAACCAAGGCCATGGAAGAATACTGTATTAGTGAGAAATTAGATTTATTATTAATGATTTTCACATCCATTGAAAAGAATGGATCAATTATGTATTTTGCGGGCAAGGAGAAGTGGATTGTGGAAGAAGCCTATCCTTCAGTTCTACATGATGAAGATATCTTTATTGATCATGTGGTTTCCCGTAAGAAACAAATTATTCCGCGGATTTCAGATGTGATTTTAGAAAAAGGATAAGGGGTAGCGGTATGGAATTTTTAGAACTCGCAAAAAAACGTTGTTCAACACGATCATTTTTACGCCGTAATTTAACGCAAGCTGAAATTGATTATTTACTTGAGGCAGCACAAGTTGCGCCAACCAATGGAAATATTCAAAACTTCCACATTTATGTGGTTAGTGATGAAGCTTTACTAGGAGCATTTTCTGAATATGCACAAGTTTATAATGCCCCTTGTGTTTTTGCGGTATCTTATGATGAAAGTCAGATGTTTAGACCTTCTATAAATGCCAATGATTCCGGTTTAATTGATACGAGTGTCATCATAACCCACATGATGTTAGCGGCTGCGGATCTTGAGCTTGGATCAGTTTGGATTAACTACTTTAAGCAGGAAGAAATTGAAAAGCTGCTTAAAACCAAGCCCCATGAAACAGTCGCTCATCTTTTAGCAGTTGGTCATCCCAATGTTTCTTTTAAAGATAGTGAGCGGCATGAAAAAGAAAGAAAGCCCCTTTCGGAGCTTGTGACTTATAAAAATAAAAATGATTAAAGCTTAAGCTTTATAGGTTAATTCAATCTGAATAATGTAACCTAGTATTGTTTTTGTTATTCTTGTAATTTGAACTTTGTAAAGGCGCTGGTCTATCATCATTTGATTGACAGCGCTATTTCTTACTTTCGGGATATAGCCTAGTAAGGTTTTAGAGCGATCATAAACCCCAACACTACCAAATAAGGAAGGTCCTCTGCTTAGAATAACTTGTTCACCTTCATTAATAAACATCAGTGTTTCTGCCAATAGTTTGGTTCTTTTAACATTTGTTAAAGTCATCGTGGTTTTATTGGCATTACTATAATCAACATAACGAAAGGTATCAATTAAAGTAGGATCATAAAAACCATCATCTTCTGGATGCGTGTAGGTATGTACTAAATCATGTTCACTTTCAAAGACAAGATCAGGATCTTTTGGGTAGAGAGTTTGCTGTGAGGTATTGGCCTTGATACTCGCAATAACTTTAAAAACTGTAATAAAGATTATTGCCGCAAAGATAAAGGGAAAAATAAAGAAAGCACTTTCCGCAAAGACAAAAAAGAATACCACCAACAAGACAAGTAACCAGGAATAATTTTTCATAAAACCTCCTTAGATTAGAAAATTTAATTTGAGATCATCAAGGATCAATAAATCGGCAGGTAACCAATTTAAATCATCAATGTTATGGTAATCAACCCATTTCACATCATCATGAACGGTAAGCTTAAAATCATAATGTGAAGCATGACAGACATAGAGACTTAGGGTTAATTTGAAATGATCATAATCATAATTGATTTGTTTGAAACAATAATCAACAGTAATATCAAGCTGTAGTTCTTCCTCACACTCGCGTATGAGGGCTTCCTTGTGACTTTCATGTGGCTTTACTTTGCCACCCGCAAATTCATAGTAACCTTTATATTGACCTTCATTTCGACGAAAGGCTGCGATTTGTTTATCCCTTATAAAGATAGCGGCTACGGCTTCAACGTGTTTCATTTCATCACCGCTTCTATTCTATCATAAAAAAAGAATCAGGTTATTCTGATTCTTTATATTTTAGGATTGGATTACGAGCTGCCATGACATCGTCCACTCGTTTAACCGGGGTAGTCACTGGGGCATCCAGTAAGACTTGCGGGTCACTGGTAATGAGTGAATAGAGATGAATGAGCACATCAATCGCATGATCTAAGGTTTCCTTACTCTCGGTTTCATTGGGTTCAATCATGAGTGCTTCACTGACAATCTGTGGGAAATACATGGTAGGTGGATGGATATTAAAGTCGAGAAGACCTTTTGCGATATCCTTGGCACTAATACCATGCTCTGCCTTTTCTTTAGCTAAGGTCACCACAAACTCATGCATGCATATTTGATCATAGGCAACCTGATAGTGATCTTTGAGTTTCTCCATCATGTAGTTAGCATTTAAGATTGCGTTTAATGAAGCTTCTTTTAAACCTTCAGCGCCATTAATTAGAATATAGGTTAACGCCCGAATATTCACCAAGAAGTTTCCATAAAATGAACGTACTCGTCCAATGGGCCCTTGATCATCTTTAATCTTAAGTTGACCGTCCACCTTGATGACACTTCCATTAGGTAGGAAGGGACGTAAGTGTTTTTTAACCCCAACGGGTCCACTTCCAGGTCCTCCACCTCCATGAGGAGTAGAGAAGGTTTTATGTAGGTTCAGATGAACCACATCAAAGCCCATATCTCCGGGGCGACTTAAACCCATAATGGCATTTAGATTAGCACCATCATAATAGAGTAAACCACCATGATCATGAACTAAGTCTGAAATCTCCTTAATATTAGGTTCAAATAAACCTAAGGTATTCGGATTCGTCAGCATGAGGGCTGCGGTGGTATCATCCACCATGTCCCTTAAAGCATCCATATCCACATG
>CAYXES010000026.1:0-4382 GCA_964464075.1 uncultured Erysipelothrix sp.
GGTTAAAGAAATTTTAAGTAATGAATCATAAAAAACCAAGTATTGGTATTTTAGGCGCCGGTAAATTTGGAACGGCCTTAGCCCGCTTGGCGGTTGCATCTGGCTATGAGGTCTTTGTAGCGGGCTCTAAAGGTGTTGACCATATCGCCTTAACGATTGAGATTTTAGTACCCCATGCTCAAGCTATGGATAAAGAAGCGTTGGTTAAAAAGGCTGATATTATCATACTAGCTTTACCACTGGGTAAATATGAGACAATCCCAACGGATGGTTTAAAAGGGAAGCTTGTAATTGATGCCATGAATTATTGGATGGAAGTGGATGGCTTAGAGCGAATCCCGGCAAGTTTAAGGGATTCATCATCCGAACTGGTTGAACGATTTTTGCCGGATGTCTATCTAATCAAAGCTTTTAATCATATGGGTTATCATGATATTGAGCATGAGGCGGCACCCTTAGAAAGTCCTGGACGTAAAGCCATTGCTTTTGCGGGTGATTATGAATCGGTCTTTGATCAGGTTAAACAACTAATCGATGATCTCGGATTTGATCCCCTGTATATAGGATCTTTAAAAAATGGGATTATTTTAGAACCCGGAAGTCCTTTGTTTGGCGCTAATTTAGAGTTAAACCAATTAAAAGAAGAAATTGAAGCCTTCAATCAAAGTGAGTTTGGTAAAGCGGTGCTTGAAGCCCGAGGTGGAAGTTTATAATTGAAGAGAATAAAACCAGGAAGCATCCTGGTTTTTTTAATTATTGGTTGGGTTGAATGATAGTGACATCTTTTGATTCTAAATAAGCTTGCCATTCATCATCGACCTTCTTATCAGTAACTAAGGTATCAATCGCATCAAAATCACTGATAAAGGCAAAGGCTGTTTTATTGAATTTGGTATGGTCGACCACCAGATAGCTTTCATTGGCATGATTAATCGCAATCTTTCTAATTTCTGCTTGTTGTTCATTGGAATCGGTAATACCAGTATTTTGATGAGCGGAGCGACATGAAACAAAGGCTTTATCCACAAAATATTGCTTTAAGCTTTCCTCAGCATTTTTCCCAAGCATGGACATGGAACGTTTATTATAAATACCACCAATTAATAATAAGTGGATATCAGGAGCATCAGCTAAAAAGTTCGCAATCTTAAGGGAATTGGTAATTACAGTTAAGCGTAGATCCTTAATCGCAAGGGCAATATAAAGGGAAGTCGTCGAAGCATCAAGAAAAATAGAGTCACCTGGATTAATAAATTGAGCACAATCCTTTGCGATGCTTTCTTTTTCCTTAACCATGATACGCTCACGTAAACTCACATCGACATCATCTTGCACATCATCAATGTAAGCACCACCATAGATTCTCTTTAATACACCTTCTTTTTCAAGGGCTTGTAGATCACGACGAATCGTTTCTTCAGTCACTTCAAATTCGTGTGCTAGTTTCGCAACGGTGACGCTTTTGTGTTCTGTGATAATTTCTTTGATTTTGCTTCTTCTTAGTATCGGTAACATAATTTTAGATCGCTTTCTATAGTAATTACTGATATTGTATCCTTTTTCTTTGAATATGTACAGTCTAATTCATAAAAACAACACAAAACCAAATAAAACAAAAAGAATTGACATGAAACAGAATAAATGCCATAATGGAATCAACTTATAATCAGATTGGAGGGTTTGTATGGATTTCAAGACAACATACATGCCAGAGTTTGCGGCACGCAAAGCGATTTGTGATATTGGACAACGAATGTATGATAAAGACTTTGTGGCTGCGAATGATGGGAATATCTCGATTAAGATTGGTAAAGACACCATCATTTGTACTCCAACCGGAGTCTCAAAAGGTTTTATGACACCGGACATGCTCATTAAAATGAACATGAAAGGGGAAGTTATTTCAGGTAAACTGAAACCTTCTTCTGAAATAAAAATGCATTTGCGTGTTTATGAGGAAAATGATGAAGTAATGGCAGTTACACATGCTCATCCACCAATCGCAACTTCGTTTGCGATTGCAGGAATTGAATTGGATCAACCGATTTTACCAGAAGCGGTCGTTATTTTGGGTACGGTTAAAATTGCACCATATGCGACCCCAGGAACACAAGAAGTTCCAGATTCGATTGCACCTTATGTTAAGAGTGACAATGCGGTTTTATTAGCGAATCATGGAGCATTGACTTGGGGTAGGGATATAACGGAGGCTTATTACCGTTTAGAGTCACTTGAGTATTATGCCAAAGTAATGATGTATACCTCTTCAATTATTGGGAAGACTAATTTATTGGATTGCCAACAAGTTGATCGCTTAATTGAGATTAAACATAAAATGGGTATTCATACTGGTGGTTTACCAGCGTGTGATTTACCAGGTCAGCCAGTTGCAGTAAAGAATGATGAACTAAGCAAGGATAAGCTCCTTGAGCAAATTACCCAAAAGGTAACGGAAGCTGTACTTAGTAAATTGAAGTAGGTGATTAAATGAGTCAAATTACACAACATGATATTGAACGTATTGTGGAATCAGTGATGAAGAATGTTGAGCAAAGTTTAAACCATCAACCGTCCAATCCACAAGTAATCTCAACCAGTTCCATACAAAAGAAAACAAGCACTAATTTATTAGGTGTATTTTCTGATGCTGAGAGTGCAATTCTTGCGGCAAAAACTGCGTATATAGAATACACGAGTAACTATCGTTTAGAAGATCGTAAGAAAATTGTCGAAGCTATCCGTGGGGTTGCTTTAAGACATCTTGATGAGTTAGCGCATCTTGTTTTTGATGAAACCAAGATTGGTCGCTTGGAAGATAAAAAAGCTAAGATTTATTTAGCCGCAACTAAAACCCCCGGAACTGAAGATTTGGTCACAACCGCAATTTCAGGTGATGATGGTCTAACGATTGAAGAAAGAGCGCCCTTTGGGGTGATTGGAGCGGTTACCCCAGTAACCAATCCGGTAGAAACTTTAATTAATAATGCCATCTCAATGTTGGCTGCTGGAAACTCAGTAGTATTTAATGTGCATCCATCTTCCAAGAAATCGACAGCGATATTAATTGATTTAATTAATAAAGAGATTCAAGCGGTTGGTGGACCACTTAATCTATTGACGATGATTGAAAATCCAACCTTAGATAGCTTGGATGTGATTATGAATTGTCCGCACGTCAGTATGCTGGTTGGCACGGGAGGACCAAGAATGGTCCAAACCTTATTAAAATCTGGTAAGAAAGCCATTGGTGCGGGTGCCGGTAATCCACCAGTAATCGTTGATGAAACTGCGGATATCGAATTAGCAGCCAGGGGTATTATTGAAGGAGCATCCTTTGATAATAATATTTTATGTATTGCGGAGAAAGAAGTCTTTGTCTTGGAATCAGTTTATGATGATTTGATTTATCACATGCTTAAAAACAAGGCTTATTTCCTTAGTGAGGCAGAAGTGAATAAAGTGAAGCAAATTACCTTAACGGCGCATGAAGTTGAAGCCGCAAAAGGGTGTACTTCCAATCAAAAACAAAAGGAATACCACGTTGCGAAAGAATGGGTTGGTAAATCAGCAACATCAATCTTATCTGCGATCGGTATTAATAAACAAGATATTGATATTCTGATTTTTGAAGCTCAGTTTAGTGATCCCTTTGTTCAACTTGAACAAATGATGCCGGTATTACCGATAGTCAAAGTAAAAACCTTTGATGAGGCGGTTGATTTAGCGGTTAAAGCTGAACATGGGAATCGTCATACAGCCTCGATTTTTTCACGGGATGTAAATCGCATGACTCAATTTGCGCGTGCCATTCAAACCACCGTATTTGTTAAAAATGCCGCAACTTTAGCCGGTGTCGGTCATAAGGGAGAAGGTCATACAACCTTTACTATCGCAGGACCGACAGGCGAAGGAATTACATCTGCGAAAACCTTTACGCGGATTCGCCGTTGTACCCTGGCAGAAGGAGGCTTTAGAATAATGTGAATGAACTCAATGCACAGGCTCTGGGTATCCTTGAGGTTTTAGGTTATTCTGTCGCACTTTATGCGATGGATCAAGCTGCCAAGGCAGCGGATATTACTATTTTAAATATTGATGTGAATAATCCGCCAGCTGGTGATAAAGCTAAGATACCCAATGTGTTTATTGTTAAGTTTGTAGGAAGCATTGATCATGTGAATATGGCGCTTGAAGTAGCGAAAGTAGCTGCTCAGAAATATCTTGATGAAGCAGATATCAAAACTCATATGATTAGTGGAAATATTAAAGAATTAAGTAAAGTACTTATGAAAGGAAAAGTCTATATAAAGACGAAGGAGAAATAATGAAAGCATTAGGAATTATTGAAACACGTGGATTAACCGCAGCTATTGAAGCGGCAG
>CAYXES010000026.1:4397-12445 GCA_964464075.1 uncultured Erysipelothrix sp.
ACGCTGGTTAAAACTGAGAAGATTGGTAGTGGTTTAGTATCCGTTGTTATCCAAGGTGATGTAGGTGCGGTTAAAGCGGCGGTTGAAGCGGGTGCAGAAAGTGCTTCACGTTTAGGTGAAGTCTTAGCGATTAATGTAATCCCAAGACCAGTTGAAGAATTAAGAAAAATGCTAGAACTAGCCGAGTAAAATGGAAAAAGTAGAGTCCGTGGGCATTGTTGATGTCCTATACTTTACAACGGCCCTAAATCTAGTGGATGACATGTGCAAACATGCCAATATTAAACTACTAAGAACTGAAAATGCACTTGGTGGTAAATTGGTTACGATATTTATCGCTGGTTCTACTTCGGATGTAAGTGAAGCGATCGATTATGCACAAACTAGAAGTGAATTACACTATGGTAATCGATGCAAGAATGCTTTAATGATTACCAATCCCCATCCGGAAATTTTAAAATTTATCATCTAATAGGAGGAAAAAAAGATGAAATCATTAGGAATTATTGAAACTCGTGGATTGACAGCCGCTATTGAAGCTGCTGATACCATGTTAAAAGCAGCTGATGTTAGTATTGTTGGAACTGAAAAGATTGGCAGTGGATTAGTATCCGTTGTAATTCAAGGTGATGTTGGAGCTGTTAAATCAGCAGTTGAAGCAGGCGCTGAAAACGCAGCACGTCTTGGAGAATTAGTAGCAGTTCATGTAATTCCAAAACCAAATGCCGATTTAATCAAGATGCTTCCATTTATTGAATAATTTGGATTATCATGGATTTAAAAGATCTTAAAAAAGAAATAACTGATTTAGTTGTAAAAGAGATGGAAGGGATGGGACTTTTAGATTTAAGTGTCCCCGTTTCCATATCTGCAAGGCATTTACATGTAACGCAAGAACATCTTGAGATTTTGTTTGGTAAAAATTATGAGTTACAGGTTGAACGTATGATCTCACAACCTGGGCAATATGCAGCCAAAGAAAAAGTGGACTTAAAAACACCTAAAGGTGAAATAAAAGGAATCCGTATATTAGGACCGGTTCGTAAAATTACCCAAATTGAATTACCCAAATCAGATTTTAGAAGAATTGGTTTAAAGGGTATGGTGCGTAATTCAGGTGATATTGCGGGTAGTGAAGGTATTACCGTGATTGGACCAAAAGGACAAGTGGAACTAAAAGAAGGTGTCATTATCGCAGATCGTCATATTCATATGACGCCTCAAGATGCAAAACACTATAATGTAACGGCGGGTCAAGTGGTATCCGTTGAAGTACCAGGACTCCGAGGTGGCATTATGAATAATGTTTCGATTCGGGTTTCAGATGCATACGCACTTGATTTTCATGTCGATACTGATGATGCCAACGCCTTTTTACTTGAAAATGGCCAATGGTTAAAAATCATCAAATAGGAGGACATTATGAAACTTGGTAAAGTAATTGGAAATGTAGTTTCCACAAAAAAAGAAGAAAAGTTAATGGGTTTAAAGCTTTTAACAATCGAGTTACTACACACTAGTAAAAAAGAAGTCGTTGTAGCAGCGGATAAAGTTGGTGCGGGTATTGGTGATGTCGTCATCGTTACTCTAGGTTCTGCTAGTAGTGCTGCTTTTGAGAAGCCCGCTCCCATTGATGCGGTTGTTGTCGGAATCGTAGACAACCTTTAGTATGGCTAATACAATACGGGTACTCGCTGTTAATGATCCAGCTGTTCATGTTTATGTGGATCCTAACTATCAAATCTTAAAAGGCTTCATGGAGCAGCATCAAGTTCAAGTTGAATTTGATATTGTTGATTTTGATCAATATTATACAGCCTTGATGGAAGTGTTCACTCAACAAAGACAAGCTGATATAGTGATGGTTGCTGGTCATTTTTGGCTAGCTGATTTTGTATCCCAAGGATTTTTGAAACCTTTAAATTATCCATTAGATAAGTTTTATCATCATCAAGATATCTTACCAGTAATCGCTAAGGAAATGCAAGTGAATGGGGTGGATTATTTGTATCCATCATTTTGTGATGGTCATGTTATTTGCTATCGCAAATCATTGGTTGAAAAAGTACTGAATCATCCGCTTGAAGAAGTCATTACAACTACTGAATATTTGAACTACTTAGCTCAGATGGCTAAAGACCCTGAATTTAAAGGGATTGCTTATCGTGCAAGTGCTCCTGAAATTTTTTTAGATGCACTTCCATTTATGCGCCAACATGGAATTGAAGTGTTTGATCAAGCGGGCAACTTCCATTATGATGTGCAGCGGATGAAAGCAGCCCTTGAAGACTATCTCACTTTAAAAAAGTATGCTAATCAAGATATGTCAGTGTATGGTAATGAAGAAGTTGCTGCTGATATACGCAATAACTTGGTTTCACTGGGAGTTAGTTGGGGCGGACAGCTGGGGGTCATTCTTAATGATGAGTGTGTTGATTCAGATGATATCGGTTTCTCAACCTTTAAGACAGCGTGGAATGTAACTTGGAGTTTTGGTTTAGTTAATCAAGAAAATCACCCTTTAAGTGAGAGTTTACTTCAGTATTTATCATCAAGTGAAGTTGATCGTATTGTTGGTGCTTATGCAGGGTCACCTGTAAGAAAAAGCACGTATGAAAAGGATTTAGATCGCTATCCCTGGTATAGGATGCATCTTAAGTTAATCGAAGACTATGCGCAACCACTACCAAGCATTAAAAATGCTGGGAATCTCTTAGGGATATTTTATCAACGTATATACCAAGCTTATGTTGGTGAAATAAGTGTGGAAGCGGCAGCAAATTTAATTGAAGTAGATGTTTTAAATAGATTGGGAGGATAATCATGAAAGTAATTGTGATTGGCGGAGTTGCCGCTGGTATGTCAGCTGCATCAAAATTTAGACGCTTAAATCAAGATGCGGAAATCATAGTATATGAAAAAGGGCCAACCCTCTCATATGGAGCTTGTGGTTTACCTTATTTCATTTCGGATGTGAATCCGGATGCGACTTTGATGTTGGCAAAACAAAAAGAAGACTTTGAAAAAATGAATATTACCTGCAATCTATTTTGTGAAGTGGTCAAACTGGATGTAAATGATAAGCAATTACTAATTAAAAATCACCAAACCGGTCAACTGTTTGTGGATCAATATGATAAATTAGTGATTGCAACCGGTGCTTCACCCATTGTCCCTCCACTACCAAAAGTCCATCTTAAAAACATTAAGACCCTAAAAAGTTATGAAGATGGTTTTGTTATTAAGGATATTTTAAAGAATCCTGAGATTAAGGATGTCGTGATTATTGGGGGAGGCTATATTGGGGTTGAGATGGCTGAAGCGGCTGTCTATTTGGGTAAAAACACACGTTTAATTGAGTTGATGCCTCGGGTATTAACACCATTTGATCCTGAATTTTCACAGATGGTTCATGATGAGTTAAGTAAACATAATGTCGCTCTCCATCTTAACGAAAAAGTAATTGGTTTTGAAGGTGATGATGTGGTTTCGAAAATCATCACTGATCAAGGGGAATACCAGGCTGACTTTGTTTTAATGTCAGTAGGAATTCGTCCAACTTTAGATTTTCTAAAGGATGTTGACATTGCACGTGCGAAAAATGGTGCACTAGTGATTGATCGTGAAGGTCGTACAAGTGTTGAAGATATTTATGCAGCCGGTGATTGTGCCGAAATTTATCATATGGCTAAAGAAGAAAATGCCTATATCCCATTAGGGACAACCGCAAATAAGATGGGACGCATCATTGGTGAAAACTTAAATGGTGCACATCATAAATTTGTGGGTGCCTTAGGTTCGGCGGCAATTAAAGTCTTTGATATGGACTTTGCTCGTACAGGCCTAAGTGAAGCAGAAGCCCAAGCCTTGGCAATCGATTATGAAGTTGCGATGGTTAAAGCCAGTAGTCATGCCCCTTATTATCCAAATCCCACGCCTATTTGGATTAAAGTGATTGCGGAAAAAGGGACTAAACGACTTTTAGGAGCACAAGCAGCGGGCGCTAAAGATGTGGTTTTAAGGATTGATATCTTTGCGGTTGCGATTCAAGCTAAGATGAGTGCTGATGAATTAGGCTATGCAGACTTATGCTATGCACCACCTTTTGCAGGTGTGTGGGATGCAGTTAATATTGCGGCTAATGCCATTAAGTAGGTGAGAAGATGAGTAAAGTAATTAAGATAAATGAAGCGGCTCAAATGATTGAAGATGGAATGCTTTTAGGTTTTGGTGGAAATGTTTTACATCGTAGTCCGATGGCATTTGTTAGAGAGCTAGTACGTCAAAATAAAAAGAATTTAAGAGTCGTTAAGACGGCTGGTGCTCATGATGTGGATGTTTTGGCTGCCTTTGATTGTTTATATAGTGTCGATGCGGGTTTTATCAGCTATGAAACGGGTTTTGGACTTGCGAAATTTTACCGCAAAGGAGTCGAAAGTGGTCATATCATCGCCAATGAACATGCTTGTTATACAGTGATGAGTGCTTTAAGAGCGGCGATGGCTGGTGTCGGGTTTATGCCGGTCAAGGGTTTAAAGGGTGGTGATCTAATCCAAAAGAACGATTATTTTAAAGTTATTGAAGATCCTTTTACCCAAGAAAAGATTACTGTCGTTAAGGCCTTGGAACCAGATTATGCAATCATTCATGTTCAAGAAGCGGATGAGGACGGTAATGGTTTTATTTTTGGACCTAAGTTTGATGACATTCTTTTATCAAATGCTTCAAAGAAAATCATCTTAACTACAGAAAAATTAATTTCAAAGTCTATGAGCAAGCTTAATTTTAAAGCGGTTGATATTCCGGCATTTTTAGTTGAAGCGGTCGTGGTAAGCCCTAGAGGGGCACAACCTGGTAGTTGTGATTTACTTTATGATGTGGATGCACATAGTCTTGAAAACTTTTTAGCGAGTCATGATACAAAGCAACTTGATGATTACTTGCGCAAATATGAACGCCAGGATCATCATTTCAGATAGGAGGACGCCATGAACAATCATTATAGTCATTTAAAAATTCATCCTGCGGATATCATGGTCATTCAATTGGCAAGAGCAATTGAAGATCATGACACGGTATTTCATGGGGTTTCATCCCAATTACCTATGCTTGCGGCAAAATATGCACGACTTATGCATGCTCCTCATGCAACAATTTTAAATATACCGGGCGGCATTAATGCACAACCTAAAAAGATGTCAACCTATTCTTCAGCCGGTAAAGAGGAGTGGTACGATAGTGAAGGCATTTTTCCTTTAGAGCGAATCTTTGATTTGTCCATGCGTGGCAAATTGGATGTTGCCTTTTTAAGTGGCGTGCAATTTGATGTACATGGTAATGTCAATGCCTCGGTGATTGGTGATTATCATCGCCCTAAGGTAAGGCTTCCTGGTGGAGCGGGAAGTGCTGTATTAATTCCGACCGCACGCAAAGCACTTATCTGGCGTACTAAGCATGATAAAAAGACCTTTGTGGAGAAGGTCGACTTTATCACAACTTATGGCAATATACATCGTATTGTGACCCCTTTATGCACTTTCAAACTTGAAAATGGTCGACTGGTGGTGGATGAAATTAGTCCTTTATCATCGCCTCAAGAAGTTGTTGAGCATACGGGTTTTGATTTAGACTTAAGTCAAGTTAAAATAGGCGATATGCCAACAAGTAGGGAATTACAACTCTTAAATCGCCTTGATCCACAAGGATTACGCTTCAATGAATTTTAAGAGTATCGTATTAAACAAATAAATCACAAACAAAAACAAAGCGAAAACAACAAAATACCAAATAATAGCGGTTAAACTATTGCAAATTATTGTGTAATACATTATAATTTCGTTAAGCGCTTACAATATTACATTGTTTTGCTAAGGAGGAAATATGAAGAAGTATTTAATTGGATTGATGACAATACTAGTCGTTCTTGCCTTAGGTGCATGTTCTAGTAAACCTTCAACAAAATTTTATGAAGGTGCACCAGGAGCCCTAGGCGAAAAAGAAGGCCGTGTTAAAGTTGCAGTTATTCGTAACTTAGGTGCTGATGAGCATACAGCTCAATTCTTAGCTGGAGCAAAAGAAGAGGGCGAATCCTTAGGATTTACCGTCGATACATTCACAACTAATGGTGATGATGCTCGCTTTGAAGACGTATTTAATCAAGCCCTAGCTGGCGGATATGATGGGATCATTGTTTCTCATGGTCAAAGTAATGCAGAAGGGCTCGTTAAAAAAGCCGTTGAAGCAAATATTAAAGTTGTTACTTTTGATACTGAAGGTGAAGTTGCAGGCGTTACCTCAACCGCACAAGATGATCAATCATTAGCACGTGAATCACTACAAGCATTAGTTGATGCTTTTCCAGGAAAAACCCCTAAGATTATTAAAATGTGGGTTGCAGGCTTCCCACCAATGGAACGCCGTGAAGTTGTTTACCGTGAATTTATCAATGCCGGTAAAATTGAAGAAGTAGCATTTGTTGGTGAAGTTGGTGACTTTACAAATATCGCTGGTCTTAATGCTGATGCGATTGGATCACTGATGACCAAATTCAATGTTGGTGATGTTGATGCAATCTGGGCTTCTTGGGATGCTTTTGCAACCGGAGCTTTCACTGCCCTAAAAGAAAATAATCGTACTGAAATTAAAATGTATGGAATCGACATTTCTAATGCAGACTTACAAATGATGCAAGAAGAAGATTCCACTTGGGTTATGACAGCCGCAGCTGATGCAAAGCTTGTTGGAACCTTAAATATGAGAATTTTAGCGAAGAAATTCGCCGATGAAAATACACCGGATACTTATGAAATCCCAGCGACAACCATCTATCAAGAAGATTTAATGAAAGCTGGCGGTAAAATTACCGTTGCTACCCTTGAAGATGTTTATGATACTTGGGGTAAATCTGATGCATTTAACGAATCATGGATGGATGCATTAAGAAGTAAATAAGTCTACTCTGAAACAAAAGGGAAAGGGTAACCTTTCCCTTTTTCATAAATATGAGGAAGGTATAGTGATGAGTAAATTTGAATTAAGTATGAAAAACATAAGCATCGAATTTCCAGGTGTTAAAGCTTTGAATGGTGCCCAACTTGAAGTTAAAGATGGCGAAGTTCATGCTTTAATTGGTGCTAATGGAGCTGGAAAATCGACGATGATGAAGGTGTTATCAGGATCATATACTCATTGGACTGGGGAAATGATGCTTAATGGGGAACCGATTGATATTCGTTCGGTTAAAGATGCCAAAACCCTAGGAATTGAAACTGTCTATCAGGAAGTAGATGTCGCTTTGATTCCTTATTTAACGGTAGCGGAAAATATTTTGATTGATGAAATGATCATGGATATGGATAAAAAACATTTCATTAATTGGAAGGAAATAAACCGTAAAGCAAAAGCAGTCTTAAAGCGTTTGAATGTTGATATCCAGGTCAATAAACGAGTTGAAGCATGTACCTTGGCGGAAAAACAAATGGTACTGATTGCACGTTCAATATCAAGAGATTGTAAGCTCCTTATCTTAGATGAACCAACGGCTCCTTTATCGGTTAAAGAAGCTGATGAGCTATTTAGAGTTGTAAATGATTTAAAAGATAGTGGAGTTGGAATTGTCTTTATTTCTCATCGTTTGCCAGAAATATTTAGTTTAAGTGATCGTATTACGATTTTGCGTGATGGTCAACATATCATTGATATGTTGATTAAAGAGACCAATGAAAAACAAGTTGTTGAATATATGTTGGGACGCAGCTTTGAAGAGAATTACCCTAAATATGAAGTGGATATTGGGGATATTAGCTTTGAGGTCAAGGACCTCACCGATAATAAGATCCTTAAAGATGTTTCGATGAATGTTCGTAAAGGTGAGATTGTTGGAATTGGAGGCTTAGTCGGAGCTGGCAAAACCGAATTCTGTAAAGCAATTTTTGGAGCAGAGACGATTGTTTCAGGCTCAATCCTAAAAGATAATCAAACACTTTCGATTTCATCCCCAACCCAAGCGGTTAAAGCAAAGTTAGCTTTAGTTCCCGAGGAACGCCGTA
>CAYXES010000027.1:0-1899 GCA_964464075.1 uncultured Erysipelothrix sp.
GTAAGGGGTTATTATGAAAAAAGTTTGGTTGTTTGTCTTTGATAATATTATTGGTTTAAAATGGGTCAATGATGTCGTAGGATATTTCCTGAATCTAATTGGTATTGATATTACATCACAGTTGGGGGGAGCAGTTCAATTCTTTATTTATGACATGATAAAAATTGTCTTCTTGCTCTTATTTTTGATATCAATTATTTCTTATGTTCAATCATATTTCCCACCAGAAAGAACTAAAAAGATTCTGAGTCGCTTTGATGGGATTATGGGGAATATCATGGGAGCCTTAATTGGGACAGTAACACCATTTTGTTCATGCTCATCAATTCCAATTTTCATTGGTTTTGTATCGAGTGGAATGCCAACTGGAGTTACGATTTCCTTTCTGATTTCATCACCCTTTGTTGATTTAGGATCCTTCTTATTGTTGTCATCAATATTTGGTCTTCCAATTGCATTAATCTATATGGTTGTTGGAGTGTTGCTAGCTGTTGTGGGAGGCTTAGTATTTGAATATATAGGAATTGAAAAGTATCTTCCTGATTTTGTGAAAGAGTCAAATCTAACTGAAATCGAAAGTGATTCAATGACACAGTCAGAAAGAATCTTATTTGCATGGGATGAAGCCAAAGCAACTCTTAAAGATGTGATTTTATATATCTTTATTGGAGTCGCAATCGGATCACTAATTCATAATGTTATTCCACAAAGTTTCATTGAAACGGTTATTGGTAGCAAAAATCCTTTTGCCCCCATACTTGCTTCAATTATTGGTATTCCCATTTATGCTGATATTTTTGGAACCATCCCAATTGCAGAAGCATTGTTTTTAAAACAAGTACCAATTGGGACCATTCTCACTTTTATGATGGGAGTTACCGCTTTATCGGCTCCTTCTATCATCATGCTTTCAAAAGTAATGAAAAGAAGATTATTAGTTATGTTTGTTGGTTTTGTAACAGTCGGTATTATATTAATTGGGTATTTCTTTAACGTATTTGGATATTTACTTATATAATAGGAGGTAGTAAATGATGAATATTAAAATTGTAGGTCCTGGTTGCAGAAATTGCACAACCCTATATGAAATCACAAAAAAAGTTGTAGCAGATTTAGGTAAAGATATTGAAGTGGAGCATATCACTGATATATCACAAATGATGGCACTTGGAGTTAGTAAATCACCAGGAATGATAATTGATGGTAAAGTTGTTTCTCAAGGTAAACGCCTTAAAGAAAATGAAGTCAGTGAATTAATTCAGAAATATGTATAGGTGATGTTATGAATAATAAAGATTATGTTATTGTATTTAAAGCACTTGCGGATGAAACAAGACTTGCTATTTTGGATATGTTATCCAAAGAAGAGTTGTGTGCTTGTCATATTTTACAAGAATTTGAAATTACCCAACCAACCCTTTCTTACCATATGAAAATTTTGGTAGATTCAGGTCTTGTTAATGGTAAAAAAGAAGGAACCTGGATGCGTTATAGTATTGATGCAGATCGCATGAATAGCATTAATAAAAAAGTGTTTGCTTTAAATACTGAAGGTAAAGATATCGAAAGTCGATGTGATTAAATGGTTAAGCCAAAGATAGCATTTATTTGTGTTCATAATTCATGTCGTAGTCAAATGGCTGAAGCACTTGCGAAAATTAAATATGCAAATGCTTTGGATATTTATTCTGCCGGTACTGAGAAAGTACCTGAGATCAATCAAACTGCGGTTAAGCTCATTAAAGAGAGATTTAACGTTGATATGAACAAGACACAGAACTCTAAAACTATTGATGAAATACCAAATGTTGATATTGTGATTACCATGGGGTGTAATGTTGATTGTCCGAATATACCATCAAAGCACCGTGAGGACTGGGGACTTGATGATCCCAGTGG
>CAYXES010000027.1:1999-3240 GCA_964464075.1 uncultured Erysipelothrix sp.
ACGAATTAAAGAAAGAAGAATAGCTTTAGAAATTACTCAAAAAGAACTTTCTGTTGAATCAGGCGTTTCTTTAAGGATGATTAATAATGTAGAGAATGGTAGTAATGTTTCGCTGGATAATCTAATATCTATCTTGCGGGTGCTTAGAGTTGCTGAAAATCTTGATTTATTAATCGCTGAAAGTAGAGTCAATCCTTTTGATGTGGTTGAATTAGGAAGACGCAGAAAAAGGGTATATCCTAAGGAAAATCAGGAATCATCGCAGTGGAAGTGGGGGGATGAACAATGAAATCGGCTGAAGTCTTTTTATGGAAGACTAGGATTGGTGCCGTAGCGCTTGATGAAGGTTCTGATTATTGTACGTTTAAATATGATGATGATTTTCTAAGGAGTGGGATTAATGTTTCGCCCATTATGATGCCATTGTCTGATATCATTTATCAATTTAATGCGCTTAACTTAGATACCTTCAAAGGTTTACCAGGCTTATTAGCTGATTCTTTACCCGATCGTTATGGTGATGATATTATCAATGCCTGGTTAGCGGCTACCGGTCGCAATATTGAAACTTTTAGCATTATTGATCGTTTATGCTATATCGGAACCCGTGGTATGGGAGCCTTAGAGTTTAAGCCAGCTTATGATGTCAATTTGAATGAATCCGTTGATATTGAGGTCAATCGATTAGTAGAACTGAGTAATCAAATTCTTAATCAGAAACAAGGATTATCGAAGAATATTCAAGATGATTTAGGGGAAATCATAAAAGTTGGGACTTCGGCTGGTGGTGCCAGAGCAAAAGCAATTATTGCCTATAATGAAAATACTGGTGAGATTAAATCAGGACAGGTTGATGCAGGTAAGGGATTTTCATATTGGATTTTAAAGTTAGATGGTGTTGACCAGCAAGCGGAAACTGCTCATACAAGGATTGAATACGCCTACTACTTAATGGCTTTAGATGCAAAAATAATTATGAATGAGTCAAGACTAATTGAAAAAGACAATTATTTTCACTTTATGACCAAACGCTTTGATCGGATTGAAACTGAAGAAGGCCGCATTGATAAAGTGCATATGCAAACATTAGGTGCTTTAATGCATCGTGATTATAATGTTCCAGGTTCTCTTAGTTATGAAGAAGCCGCTCAAATGATGGTTAAACTTGAACTTAAAAAAAGTGATTTTGAGCAATTCTATAGGCGTATGGCTTTTAATGTCATCTTTAGGAATCAAGATGA
>CAYXES010000027.1:3340-12166 GCA_964464075.1 uncultured Erysipelothrix sp.
GCTTCGCAAAGCAAGCTAAGCTTAATAAGAAAACGATAACTGCTTTAGAAAAGACGTTTATTATTTTATAATATGCAATATAGTGCGTGTTATACCTGTTTTATTTCAATAAAATGCAATATATTACATATTGTACATTATTAAGGAGAATTATGAAGCAGAACTTAAATGAAGCGATAAAATATACCATCCCGGTTATGGCCGGGTATGTTTTTTTAGGAAGTGCTTTTGGGATTTTAGTTCAAACACACAATTTTTCCGTGTGGGTTGCCTTGTTTATGAGTGTCTTCATTTATTCAGGAGCGATGCAGTTTGCGACCATTCCCTTGTTATTAAATCCAATTTCGCTGATTCAAACTTTTGTTTTAACCTTATCGATTAGTGCACGACATCTATTTTATGGTTTATCCATGCTTAAACCATTTGAAAAGACGGGTGCAAAAAAGCCTTATATGATTTTTGCTTTAACCGATGAAAGTTATAGTCTTTTACTGAATCAAAAAGATAGTAACTTGATGTTTATGATTCAAGCTTTGAATCATAGTTACTGGGTCTTAGGGACTCTACTTGGCTATTGGTTTGGTCAACTCATCCCATTTCCACTAGCTGGTATTGAATTTTCAATGACGGCTTTATTTATTGTGATTTTCTTAGATAAGTATTTAGAAGGTCAACTCGAACCACTCTTTATCGGTCTTTTAATGAGTATTATTTCGCTATTAATCTTTGGACATCAGTATTTTATTATTCCTAGTATGATTGCGATTCTAATTGGTTTGATAGTTAAGAGGAAATTATAATGGTAAAGATCTTGTTTGTGGTAGCCTTAGGGGTTGCCTTTACCCGTTTTATTCCTTTTATCCTAATGCGAGACAAAGAAATATCACATTCCTATAAATGGCTATTAGATGGGATTCCTTATGCTACGATAAGCTTACTGTTAGTCTATGCACTCAAAGATGTAACGATGAGTAATCTGTTGCCAACCTTAATGGGAAGTTTAGTCTGTGTATTTTTATATTTATGGAAGCGAAACACAATCCTTTCCATTTTAATCTCAACCATAGTCTATATGGTTATCTACCAACTATAATTTGTTTTAATGCTTGAAGTTATCATATAATTAAGGTGCATAAGGAGAGCATTATGCCATTTGAAAATATTCTATTTGCGTTAATATGTTTATTTTGTACTTTGGTTTTTGGAGCTATTGCTTTTTGGGCCTTTAAACGCAAAGATCCCATGCACTTTTATTCAGGTACTAAAGTTTATCCTGAAGAGATTCGTGATATCCCAGCTTATAATCGTGCTAATGGAATCATGTGGACCATTTATACTTTGGGTACCGCCTTAGCTGGTATCACGTCACTTTATTCTGTTAACATTGGAGCAATTCTACTACTAATTGTCTGTATTGGTGGGCTTCCAATCTTAATTCTTACTTACCACTTTATCTACAACAAATATAAAAATACTGATGTAACCATCGAAACAAAATATAAAAGATTCAAAGGTTCAAAAGCGGTTACGGTGGTTACCGCAATCATTTTAATCATCACCTTATTTTCGGTTGGTGCTTTATTTTATTATGGAGAAAAAGAACCTACAGTGAATATACTTGATTATAAAATCCAAATTGATGCAATGTATGGACTTACGATTGAAACATTAGAAATTGAGGATATTACACTTATTGAAGCGAGTATGATAGAAATTGGAGTAGGGCGTCGCGTCAATGGTTATGGTGGTTTTGGGCAGGCCTTAAAAGGTAACTTTGAATCCTTAAAGCATGGAAAAACAGTTCTATTTGTCCAATCTAAGTCATCTCCAACCATCAAAATAAAGCGTCATAATCAACCAGATATCTACATTAGTTATCGTAATAGCGAACAAACTAAACAGCTGTATCATGAACTACGAGAGTTCTTTAACTAGGATATAAAGCAAATGTTATTAAAACACCTCGTTATTAACTGATGAGGTGTCTTAATAGACAAGGATTTTTTTGAATTGTAAACTAAAAACAGAAAGTGAACCTTTATAAATATATTAAGGAGCAAAACCATGGGTCAACAAAATAGAAATTTATCACTTGAAGAACGTGATAACTTACTTCAGATTTTACAAGTTCGTTTTACTAAACATATGGAACGTCATCAAGATTTAGAGTGGGATAAAGTTAAAGCTAAGTTACTAAATAATCCTGATAAACTATGGTCTTTGTATCAAATGGAAGCAAGTGGTGGTGAACCGGATGTGGTTGGCTTTGCATCTGATTCGGATTATTTTGTTTTCTTTGATTGTGCCAAGGAAAGTCCACAAGGTAGACGTAGTATTTGTTATGATAATAAAGCAATGATAAGTAGAAGAGCAAATCCACCGAAAAATAATGCATTAGATATGGCAAAAACCATGGGGATTGAATTATTAGATGAAACTCAATACCGACAATTACAAACCCTTGGTCCATTTGATACCAAAACTTCATCGTGGATTGTGACTCCCCAAAAGATTAGAGAATTAGGAGGAGCGCTATTTTGTGATTATCGTTACGACACGATTTTTGTTTACCACAATGGAGCTGATTCGTATTATGCAGCACGAGGCTTTAGAGGATCTTTAAGAGTTTAGTAAACTTTAAATCAACCAATTATGTAAGTGGGTAGTGTAACTACCCACTTGATCAATGACATCGTTTTGGTATAAGTATAACTAACGGCACATATTTGCCGTTTTTTTGTTCTATAAGATTTAAACTTTATGAAATAGAGCTTTTTAACTTACACTAAATATGAGTGCGCTTACAATAATTAATATGTTAAATAACTGAATAATTCTAAAAAATATATGTTAGAATGTTTGTGGAAAAACTGAATTTCAGTTTCCAAATTTTCCAAAAAAGATTAAATGATAGGTATTAGATAATTATTAAGACGTAAGAAATCAAATAAATACAAGGAGAAATCGATTGGAAATTTTAATGAACTTATTGCTTATGCTGGGTGGGGTTGCTGTATTTATGTTTGGCATGAAGCAGATGAGCTCCGGTTTAGAAAGAAGTGCAGGATCAGGCATACGTAATCTTTTTAAAAAGATTAATAAAAATAGAGTTTTTAATTATGGAATCGGTATTGGTGCAACTGTCTTAGTCCAGTCTTCATCAGCAGCTTCCATTATGACTGTTGGACTAGCTCATGCTAATATCGTAACCGTTAAGCAAGGGGCTGGTTTTATTTTAGGTGCTAAAGTTGGTACCACCCTTACTGCTTTTGTTTTTGCCCTTTCCGGAATTAGCAAAGGTGGTTTTAGTATTAGTTCTGTTTTTGCATCCATTGCTTTTATTGGGGTCATGATTATATTTGCTTCAAGTAATGAGAAGCTAAATAAGATCGCTCCATTTTTGATAGGATTTGGGATGTTGTTTATTGGTATGGAAGTTATGGAAGCAGCCATCGGGGGTCCAGATTCTACTTTAAGTATTGAACTTTCTAAGGTTTTTGAATATGGCATTATGCAAAACCCAATCCTACTTGTTATTTTGGGAATTTTATTTACTGCGATCATTCAATCATCTACCGCTGCAACAGGTGTTTTCATTGCCTTTTTAGCAACTGGAGTTATTCATAATATTGATCAATCATTTTTCTTAATTATGGGAGCCAATATTGGTACCTGTAGTGATGGAATTATGGCCTCTCTAACGACGAATGCTAATGGTAAACGAGTAGCACTCTTTCACTTACTGACCAGCATTATTGGTGCACTTGCTTTCACGATTGTTTTAATCCTATTTAGAGCCCCAATTGTTAATGTATTTGAAAGTCTCTTTCCAGGTAAACCTCAGTTTAGTCTTGCAACCTTTAACTTAATATATAATATGATTTATACCCTTATCTTACTTGCCTTTATCGATCCTCTAGTTGATCTAGTAACAAGATTAGTAAAAGATAAACAAGCAGCATTAGAAGAATTATTGTATATTGATGAGAGCTTCTTACAGACTCCTGCCATTGCAATTGAACAAGCTTTAAAAGAATTATATGACATGGCAACGCTATCTAAGGATAATCTTGATCGTTCGTTTGCTTCGTTAGTTAATGAGGATATGAGTGAGAGTAAAACCATTGCGAATGTGGAATATCGGATTGACTTTTTAACCAATAAACTAACCAGTTTCTTTATTAAGATATCCTCAGCTACAAAATATGAAGATGATGAGAAACTCATTGGTGGGTTACATCATGTTACCAATGATATTGAACGCTTAGGGGACTATGCGGTTCTATTAGTTAAAGAAACCAACTACATGAAAGAAAATGAAGTTCAATTTTTAAGTCAAACAAAAGATGAATTCAATGTAATTTATGATCACATATCTGAAATGTATGATTTGAGTTATGATGCTTTTACGAATCGGGAAACCCATAATTTTCAAAAGATATCAAACTTACATAAAGATATCAATCAATTAATTTCCTCAACCCGTGATGAACATGTTTTACGCTTGGGTTCAGGTATGTATCCACCAGAAGTATCAAAGAGCATTTACTCCGTCTTATTTTCACTACAAAGGGTTTCGGATCATATTGTGAATGTAGCGTTTTCAATTCGCTCTACTACTGGTAGTAAAATTGAAGCCTTTCAATCCCTGGAAAGTGAAAAGAGAGGATTGGATGAATCAAGTTATCAACCGGGATAAAATAATATCGATGATTAAAGATATAGATTTGAATTTGATTCAAGATTGAAGGAATTAAAAAATAGTTGCTGGTAGGCAACTATTTTTAACTTATAAATTAATTTCTAATAAAATGGGGGTATGGTCTTGACGCGGTCCTGAATCAATCATCTCTGACTTAATAATATGTTCAGCGAGGCGATCACTCACTACGAAGTAATCAATTCTCCAGCCTGAGTTGTTGATTTTACTGGTACGGGCACGTTGTGCCCACCAGGTATAAATCTCAGTTACATCCCCATGAATATAACGGAAACTATCAGTAAAACCGCGTTCTAAAAGATTAGTAAAGCCCTCTCGTTCTTCATCCGTAAAGCCCGCAGAGTTGCGGTTACCACTAGGATTAGCCAAATCGATTTCCTTATGGGCGACATTAAAGTCACCGGTTGCGATAACGGGTTTGTGTTGGTCCAAGCTAGCTAGATAGTCCGCATATTTCTGATCCCAAATTTGACGATCAGCTAAACGATTTAAAGTTTCCCCAGCATTTGGAGTATAGGTTTGGGTAATGTAAACATCTTCAAATTCAAGCGTAATTAAACGTCCTTCATGGTCCATGGTTGATGGACAATCAAGTTGAGGATAAGAAACTTGAGGGTCTAAGTGATCACGATAAAGAAACATCGTTCCCGCATAGCCTTTACGGGCTGGTTCTTTTGAGACATTCCATACTAATTTATAATTAGGAAACTTCTCACTTAATATTTCTAAGTGTTTTTTACTAGGTCCTTGATGGGGCAGTTTGGTTTCTTGTAAGGCAATGATATCCGCATCATAACGAATGATGGTATCAAGTACTTTTCGAGATAAGATAGCTCGATCTGAATCACTGGTTAAAGCAGCATTTAAGGAATCGATATTCCAAGAGATAATCTTCATAGTATCCTCCCATTTTTAAATCATCAGTTATACTATACAACAAATCGCTTCATCATTTAAACTTATCTGAATAAATAATGGCTTTCATCATGGAATATAAGAATTGGACCTTAATTTAAGCTATAATGATTGAGATTGGAAGGGTGACTATGGAACCATTTGAAAAAGTAATACTCACAACCATGTGTATGATTTATGAGGGTGATAAACTCTTACTTCAGAATCGCATTAAAAGTGATTGGCAGGGCTTTGCCTTTTGTGGCGGTCATGTTGAAAGCGAAGAATCCTTTGTGGATGCGATTGTAAGGGAAGTCAAAGAGGAGACTAACCTTGATATCAAGCATCCTAAACTATGTGGTATTAAACAGTTTCAAACTCACGATCATATCCGTTATATTGTGTTTTTATTTAAAACCAATTCCTTTAAAGGAGAGCTTAAAAGTTCAGATGAAGGGGAAATGGTTTGGGTTAAGCGTAGTGAGTTAGCTGATTTGAATTTAGTAGATGACTTTTTTGAGCTATTAGAAGTATTTGATAATGATACCTATAATGAGCTTTTTTATGAGAAAATCAAGGAAGATAAATGGCAAGGTCGCTTAGTATAGAAAGATGGAGGTGGAAGGGTGAAACTAAGTATTGAACGGGTGAAAATAGATCAAAGCGATATCTTATTAAACTTAATTGAGAAATATGAGTATGAATTTTCCCAGTGGAACAAACGGGATATTGATGAATCTGGGCTTTTTGGTTATCCAAACTTGGATGATTATTTTAATAAAGAGCACTACGGTGCCTTCTTTATTATGGCGGATGGTAAACTTGCGGGTTTTGCGATGATTGATAATCAAGCGGAAGTGGATGATCGTGATACTGATTTTAGAATGGCAGAGTATTTTATTCTTCATAAGTATCGTCGTTATGGACTGGGTAAACTTGCATTTCTTGAGTTATTAGCGATGCATTCTGGTAAGTGGCAATTGCGGCTTCATCCTCATAATGAAGCGTCGGTTTATTTTTGGGAGCGGGTTGTAAGTGAATATACAAATGGCGGCTATGAATTTATAAGATTCTATCCTAACACGGCTTATTTTGATGGAACTTTAGGTCATATCTTCTTTTTTAATAGTAAAGGGAGGATTTCTTGACAGTCATACCTTGGTATGTTAGGTTGATTTTAGATAAACTAGATACAGCTCGGTAGGTAAGGCTACTACGAGGATATGGATTACTGCCGCGAAATGGTGGAGACACTATGAGTTGGTATGAACAGTGGTTGTCGATCAAGGCTTCCACTAATGTAATTTCACTGCCTCGCAGAGTTAAAGCTCAAACGAGATTATGTGACTCTGTGCTGATTGTGGTTGAGCTGGAGTTTTTTTAATTGATGAAAGGTAGGATAAGTGGATGGTTAATAAGAAAAGGACCATAAATGAAGGGGTCAATAACCAAAAGAGTGATGCGATTAATGAGCGGCTTTTAAAGGCTACCTCACTTGATGAATTGGCACTGTATGACTGGTTAGCTTCTTCAGCACAGGGGAAGAATCAAAAGCAAGTTAAAGTTGCTGCTGATCAATATGGGGAAAACAAGGTTACCTATGATAAGGGGAACACCTTAGCGAAACGATTATTTGAATCATTCATTAATCCGTTTACCTTGATTTTAATTGTCTTAGCTCTAGTTTCAACCTTTACTGATATTGTGCTTGCTCCTATGGGAGAAAAGGACTATACAACGGTAATTATTATTGTGTCGATGGTTGTGATTGCGGGGGTACTACGTTTTGTACAGGAAACCCGTAGTGGTAATGCGGCTGAAAAACTTTTAGAGATGATTGAAACCACTGCCAATATTGAGCGGCTTAATCAAGGAGCACAGGAAATTCCCCTAGATGAAATTGTGGTGGGTGATATTGTGCATTTATCGGCTGGAGATATGATACCGGCTGATTTACGCATTCTACAAGCTAAGGACTTATTTATAAGTCAATCGGCACTCACTGGTGAAAGTGAATCAATTGAAAAGATTGCGGGTGTGCTAGAAGCTAGTGGATCACCTTTAGAAAAAGAGAACTTAGCCTTTATGGGAACTAACGTACTGAGTGGTTATGCTAAGGGAATTGTGATTGCGATTGGTGATGATACCATTTTTGGTGGCATTGCCCAAGACTTAAACCAAGAACCTATCGTTACTAGCTTTGAGAAGGGCGTTAATGCGGTTTCCTGGGTCTTAATTCGTTTTATGATGATTATGG
Organism: uncultured Erysipelothrix sp.; assembly: GCA_964464075.1. Taxonomy (GTDB): domain Bacteria; phylum Bacillota_I; class Bacilli_A; order Erysipelotrichales; family Erysipelotrichaceae; genus UBA6182. The sequence continues at coordinate 11,212 of CAYXES010000027.1, forward strand.
TACCCATTGTCTTTATCATCAATGGTTTGACTAAGGGGGACTGGTTGAGCGCCTTATTATTTGCGATATCGGTTGCGGTGGGATTAACTCCCGAGATGTTACCGATGATTGTGACGGCTGGCTTAGCCAAGGGTGCCATCACCATGTCCAAACAAAAAGTAATTATTAAGAATTTGAATAGTATTCAAAATTTAGGTGCGATTGATATTTTGTGTACGGATAAAACCGGAACCTTAACTGAAGATAAGGTGCGTTTACAGTATCATTTAGATATTAATGGTGAGAGTGATACCCGGGTATTACGGCATGGTTTTTTAAACAGTTATTATCAAACCGGATTAAAGAATTTGATTGATATTGCGATTATTGAAAAGACCATGGAACTTCAAAATGAAGATGAACACCTTAAGGGGAGTATTACCAATTATGAAAAGGTGGATGAAGTACCTTTTGACTTTGAACGCCGTCGTATGAGTGTGGTGGTAAAAGATCAACAGGGTAAAACACAAATGATAACCAAAGGGGCGGTGGAAGAGATGTTGGCCATCTCAAGTTTTGTGGAGTATCAAGGGGAAGTGGTTGAGCTTGATGAAAAACTACGAAACATGGTGATTAAAAAAGTTGCGCAACTTAATAATGATGGGATGCGGATTATTGCGGTATCGCAGAAGACCAATCCGGCACCGGTTGGTGAATTTTCCGTAGCGGATGAAAAGGATATGGTATTGATTGGTTATTTAGCATTCTTTGATCCCCCAAAAGAAAGTTCCATTGCGGCTATTCAAGCGCTTCATGCCCATGGAGTCGAAGTTAAAGTCATCACTGGAGATAATGAAGAAGTAGCTCGTAGTGTATGTAAACAAGTGGGAATTGCCTTTGATAGGGTTTATATCGGTGAAGATGTGGATCGCTTTAGTGATCAAGAACTAAGTCGGGTGGCCAAGACCACCACCAT
>CAYXES010000028.1:0-2141 GCA_964464075.1 uncultured Erysipelothrix sp.
TAAAAAATGAGTATGCAACGAAAACCATCTTTCCAAGCAAGAAAGAGGTCTTTTCAGCCTTCTCATATTTTGATGTGGCTGATACCAAGGTTGTGATTGTAGGGCAAGATCCCTATCATCAGCCTCATCAGGCTCATGGTTTAAGCTTTTCAGTGAAACCTATGGTTCCACTACCCCCTAGCTTAAAAAACATCTATAAGGAGCTTATGGATGATTGTGGGATTGCCCAACCAAGTTCAGGTTGTCTGATTCCTTGGGCAAAACAAGGAGTCCTTTTATTGAATGCGGTCTTAACCGTGGAGCACAATAAAGCCAACAGTCATCAGAATCAAGGATGGGAAATCTTTAGTGATCATGTGATTGCGCATTTAAATAAACAAAGTTCACCCATCGTATTTATTTTATGGGGTAGAAACGCCCAAAAGAAGGAAGCTTGGATTGATGCGAAGCATCACCATATTATTAAAAGTGTGCATCCTTCGCCTTTATCGGCTTATCATGGTTTCTTTAAGAGTAAACCTTTTAGTCAAGCGAATCAGTTTCTACAAGCCCATGATCGTAAAATCATAGATTGGAGTTTTTAATGAAAGCTTTTAAACATTTGGATGAAGCCCTACTTGTCTTACACCAAAGAACCTCAAGTTCGCTTTTTGGTTTAAATCACTTTAAAGAATGTGTCGCTGATTTAGGAAATCCTCAGTTTGATTTAAAAGTTGTGCATGTGGCTGGCACCAATGGTAAAGGATCAGTTAGTAATTATGTTTCAACTGCTTTGGAGGGTGCGGGTTATAAAGTGGGTCTTTATACGTCGCCCTTTTTAATCACCCACAATGATCGTTTTCGTATTAATCATCAACCTATCTCTGATGAGCGTTTATTAGATTACATTAATAAGAGTCTACCTTATTGGGAGTCTTATCATTTAACCATGTTTGAAATAGATACCTTGATTGCGATTTGGTATTTTTTGGATGAAAAGGTCGATTGGGCCGTGATTGAGGTTGGCTTAGGTGGACGTTTGGATGCCACTAATATTGTGCACCCTCAAGTGTCGGTTATCACGACCATTGGTTATGACCACATGGATATTTTAGGGGATACCTTAGCTGAGATTACCTATGAGAAAGCGGGGATTATTAAGGAACAAGTTCCGATTGTGACTTTTAATAAAGATCCTGAAGTATTTTCAGTGTTAAAGCAGGTTGCGGATGCTAAGTCGGCACCCATGATTACGACCGATGTGATTGAACCCATTAAGAGTGAACTCTTCTCACAGACTTTTAGATATCAAAATCAAATCATTACAATTTCAAGTGGGGCTCACTACCAACGTTTAAATGCGAGTTTGGCTTATGAAGCCCTTAAGCAAATTCAAAAACAAGCCTCTGATCTAAAAGACGAGCATATCCTACAAGGTTTAGCGCAGGCCAAATGGCCGGGACGCTTTGATGCCATCAGTACCGATCCTTTGATGGTGGTGGATGGGGCTCATAATATTGCGGGTATTGAAGCCTTGGTTGAGAATGTGGATCAACTACCACGGCCCATCGTGGTCGTGTTTGCGGCTTTAAAGGACAAACAAACCCAAGCGATGTTGGCGATATTAGAAGCGGTTGTGGATCATATCATTGTGACTGAGTTTGAATTTTATCGCGCCGCAACGGCAGAAATGTTACGCTATCAAGAAGCTTATGAGCCAATCAAGGATTATAAACAAGCGATTGAAAAAGCACAGCGTATGGCAGTTGGTGGGACAACCTTAGTGTGTGGTTCCCTATATTTTATCTCACAGGTGTATAATAGCTATGTACTCAGGGAGGCTAAGTAATGGCTCTAATCCTTCAAATTGTAACCTTTAGTTCAATTGTGCTTTTAGCGCTACTAAGTTTTAAATTATCGCCCCTACAAATCACGGTAAGGAAAATAACAATCGTGACCATGTTGGTGGTTTTATCCATCGTACTCCAATTCTTTTCAATCATGGTTCCTTTATTTGGATTCCCAAGTTTAAGAATTGATTTCCTTCATATTCCGCTTATGTTTATTGGGGTTCTCTTTGGGCCAGCTTGGGCCTTAATTGGAGGCGTTATTCAAGATGTGATTGGTTTGATGGTTACTCCAACTGGATTTCCTTTCTTTGG
>CAYXES010000028.1:2241-11732 GCA_964464075.1 uncultured Erysipelothrix sp.
ATTAAAGTATCGTTTATGATTCCCATTGTCATGGTGATTGGCTTTGGGATTATGGATTTACTCATGCGTATGGGTCTGCTTAAAGAGCACTTAAAATAGAGTGCTTTTTTTGTAGGCTGATTAAAAGGGCCTACACATTATTTTGAATACAAGGTATAATGAAATTAACGAGAACTAGGGGGTTTTCAAACCATGAAAAGTAATAATATGTTGGCTATGATTCTGGCTGGGGGTAGAGGTACACGCCTGTTGGAGCTTACCGATAAAGTCGCGAAACCCGCGGTTTATTTTGGTGGGAAATATCGGATCATTGATTTTCCTTTAAGCAACTGCGCAAACTCCGGGATTCAAATGGTTGGGGTTTTAACCCAATATGAATCAGTCCTACTCAATTCCTATGTGGCTCAAGATGAGAAGTGGGGCTTGGACGCGAAAAACAGTGGGGTCTTTGTGTTACCACCCCGGGAAAAGTCAGATGGTTTTGGCCTGTATCGGGGTACTGCCGATGCGATTACCCAAAATATTGATTTTATTGATCAATACAATCCAGAGTATGTTTTAGTTTTATCAGGTGATCATATCTATAAGATGGATTACTCACTGATGTTGGATTTTCATAAGGAAAACCAAGCGGATGTTACCATTGCGGTTTTAGAAGTTCCTCTAAGAGAAGCGAGCCGCTTTGGGATTATGAATACTGATGAAGATGATAAGATTTATGAGTTTGAAGAAAAACCGGCAGAACCTAAGAGTAATTTAGCTTCCATGGGTGTTTATATCTTTAACTGGAAAGCGCTAAGAAGAGAGTTACTATTGGATGCGGTGGATGAGAACTCGCATCATGACTTCGGTAAAAATATCATTCCAAGCTTTTTAGAAAAAGGTAAGCGATTATTTGCTTATCGTTTTAAAGGTTATTGGAAGGATGTAGGGACCATTGATAGTCTATGGGAATCCAACATGGATTTATTAAAAGAGCGTAATAAGCTGGACTTAATGGATTCAGATTGGAAGATTTATACCGAAGACGTGGCGGCGACACCACAAATTATTCAAGAAGATGGGGTTGTGAAATCATCCATTGTGAATCAAGGTTGTGTAATTAATGGTCATGTAGAGAACTCAGTTCTCTTTACCAATGTGATTGTGAAGAAGGGGGCCGTGATTAAGGATAGTGTCATTATGCCCAATAGTGTGATTCATGAAGGGGCCCGTTTGGATAAAGTCTTGGTGGGACCTAATGTCACCATTTCAGAGAAAACCGTGATTAAAACGAAAAAGGGACAAGAGGTCATTCTTGTTCATAAGAATGTATAGGAGGTCAAGACATGAAAGACGTATTAGGAATCATTAAATTTGAAGAAGCAACGGTTAATGTCGCGGGACTGATGGATTATCGTCCAATCCCATCACTAACATTTTTAGGACGATATCGTCTCATTGACTTCATGATGTCCAATCTATCCAACTCAGGGGTCAATAATATTCAAGTTTATGTTAAGAATAAACCACGATCAGTCTATGAACATTTAGGATCTGGCCGTTCCTTTAACATTAACTCCAAACATGGCAAACTCAGAGTTCACCATGGGGAAGAAACCCTACAATCAGAAGCCTATAATACTGACATTCGTGCCTTTTTAGCCAATCGTCAATTTATTGAAGAAGCTAAAAAAGACTATGTCTTAATCGCTTCAAGTTATTTACTGTATACCATGGACTTTGGTGAACTTATTAAAGAACATCGTGAATCGGGTGCGGATATCACCATGCTTTATAGTAAGGAAAAGAATACACGTGAATCGTTTATTGGTTGTGATACCATTCGAATCGAAAAAGATAGACGTATTAGTGGTATGTCTAAGAATCTGGGCAAATATAAGACCCGCAATGTTTCCTTAGAAACCTATGTGATGAAGAAATCCTTATTTTTAAAACTGCTTGATCAAGGTTTTAATACCAGTTCACTATATTGGCTCTCTAATGTGGTTCGGGATAATCTAAGTAGTTTGGATGTACGGGCTTATGCTCATCGAGGAATTGTTTATCCGATTAATTCCTTGGCGGAATTCCATCGCGCTAATCTAGAACTCACAGATTATGAAGTGAATCGGAAGTTCTTCCATCAACGCTGGCCAATTTTAACTCGTACCTCAGATTCACCACCAAGTAAATATGGTAAGGATGCGATTGTATCCAAGAGTGTGGTTGCGAACGGATGTCGAGTAAATGGGACCGTGATTAATAGTGTCTTAGGTCGTAATGTGGTTATTGAAAAAGGAGCGGTTGTGATTAACTCAACCATTCTACCTAATTCTCATATTGGTAAAGGCATTCATTTAGATCATGTGATTGTGGATAAACATTCACGGGTTGAAAAGGTTAATAATTTAAAAGGAAGTTTAGATGCCCCTATTTATGTAAAACGACGTGATCGTATTTAGGAGGATATGATGAAAAAAGTATATTTTGTAGCTGCGGAAGGACTACCCTTTATTAAAAGTGGTGGCCTAGCGGATGTGATTGGGTCTTTACCTCAAGTTTTAGTCAAAGAAAAACTTAAGATTAAAGTGTTCTTACCCTTATATAAAAAGATTTCAGAACAATGGTTATCTAAGATGAAGAAAATATGTTCCTTCAAACTGCAGGTGGGAATCATTGATGCGAATGTGAATGTCTTTTCTTTAAGCCAAGATGGGGTTGAATATGTCTTTATTCAACATCAAGGCTACTTTGAGCGAGATGGTCTATATGGATATCCTGATGATGGGGAACGTTTTGGTTTCTTTAGTCATGCGGTCTTAAAGACCTTAGAACAGTGTGATGATTTCCCTGATGTTTTACATAGTCATGACTGGCATACTGGTGTCATCCCTATCTTAAGTCGCATTTACTATAAGCGCCAAAAGAAGTTTCAAGCTATTAAACATGTTTATACCATTCATAACTTAGCCTATCAGGGGATATTTCCCACGGATGTGGTTTATTCCTGTTTAGGTTTAGATCATAGTGTCATTGCGGATGGAACCCTACGCTTTAATGATGGGATTTCCTTCATGAAAGCCGGTATCTTGTATGCGCAAAAAGTTACAACCGTTTCGCCTACCTATGCCCAAGAAATCTTAACCCCGGCCTATGGTGAGAAAATGGAAGAAGTGCTTAAGTTTAGACAGTATGATTTAGTGGGGATTCTTAATGGGATTGATATGGATCTGTGGAATCCCAATACTGATAAACTACTCAAAGCCAATTATAGTGTGGATACGCTTAAAGATAAGATTAAAAATAAAACGGCTCTACAAAAAGAAGTGGGGTTACGGGTATCAAAAGATGTGTTCTTGGTAGGAATGGTAACCCGCTTAGCCTGGCAGAAAGGGGTTCATCTATTAATCGATAAGATTGCGGATGTGATGGGTCTTGATTTACAGGTGGTGGTCTTAGGTAGTGGGGAAGCTATGATGGAAAATAGCTTGCAGCAATTCCAAGATAAATACAATCGTCGCTTTGCCTATTATCAGGGCTACAATGAAGAATTGGCCCATAAGATTTATGCTGGTGTGGATGCCTTTTTGATGCCATCCCTCTTTGAACCTTGTGGGATTGCCCAACTGATTTCCATGCGTTATGGAACCTTACCTTTAGTAAGAGAAACGGGTGGTTTAAAGGATACGGTCATTCCTTATAACCAATATGAGAATATTGGAACCGGCTTTTCCTTTGAGAAATTTAATAGTGATGACTTCTACCATGTCCTACGTTTAGCGACTTTCCTATACTACTTACATCCGGCTCAATATCGTAAGATGATACTCAATGCTATGCATAAGGATGTGAGCTGGGAAAACTCAGCTAAGCAATACAAAGCCCTCTACGATAGCTTAAAATAGAACTGCCTTAAAAAGGCAGTTTTTTTATGCATTATTTTGTGAAAAAATAAACATTTACCCGGGTTTGCGTTGTAAATAGAGGGATAAAATGATATAATTTCTAGTGCTTAGGAGGAAGATCTTATGGAAAAAATGACCGTTAGAGATTTAGATGTACAGCATAAAAAAGTTTTAGTGCGTGTCGACTTTAATGTTCCAATTAAAGATGGGGTAATTAGTGATGATAATCGAATTGTCGCTGCCTTACCAACCATTCAGTATTTGTTGGACCAGCAGGCACGCGTTATTTTATTTTCACACTTAGGAAAAGTAAATCACAAAGATGCAGAGCAGACTGAGGCTGATAAAGCCAAGAATAATATGGCACCTGTGGCAGCCCGCTTAGGCGAGCTAGTGGGTGCTAAGGTTGTGTTTGTGGCTGAAACCCGAGGTGAAGTCTTGGAACAAGCGATTGCGGATTTAAAAGATGGTGAAATCCTAGTCATGCAGAATACGCGTTATGAAGCGGGGGAAAGTAAGAATGATCCTGAATTGTCAGCGTATTGGGCATCCTTAGCGGATTGCTTTGTATCCGATGCCTTCGGTTCATCCCATCGTGCGCATGCCTCAACCGTTGGGGTTGCGGAGCGTTTACCTTCAGCTTTAGGATTTTTAGTTGAAAAAGAAGTTAAGGCTTTAGCCTCCGCAGTTTATGAGCCTAAACGTCCGTTTGTGGCGATTGTCGGTGGCGCTAAAGTTTCGGATAAGATTGCCGTGGTTGAAAACTTATTGAAGATTGCGGATAAAGTTTTAGTCGGTGGTGGTATGGCTTATACCTTCTTCAAAGCCTTAGGTTATGAAGTGGGTCAATCCCTACTGGAAGAAGATCGGGTGGAATTAGCCAAAGAATTCTTGGCGAAAGCTCAAGATAAATTGGTTTTACCGGTTGATAATGTGATCGCAGACCGCTTTGCGGCGGATGCGCATACCAAGATTGTCAGAAATAGTGATATTCCTGCCGATTATATGGGTCTTGATATTGGACCTGAAACGATTGAATTATTTAAGAAACATTTACAAGGAGCTAAAACCGTCGTCTGGAATGGACCAATGGGTGTCTTTGAAATGGAACCATTTGCGGTTGGTACTTTAGAAGTATGCCGTGCCATTTCTGAACTTGAAGATGCGAATACCGTAATTGGTGGTGGTGATAGTGCTGCCGCTGCTATCCAATTAGGATTTAAAGACAAGTTTACCCACATTTCAACGGGTGGTGGTGCTTCTTTAGAGTTTATGGAAGGAAAGCAATTACCAGGAATTGAAGTAATTGCCAATAAGGAGTAAAACAATGAGAAAACCGGTTATATTTGGAAATTGGAAGATGAATAAAACCAATGAAGAAACCAGAGCTTTCTTTGAAGGAGTTAAAGGAAAACTTCATGATAAGGCTGACTTTGGGATTGGTGCTCCATTTACAAGCTTATGGAGTGCGGTTGAAACCGCAGATTGTATTGTCGCCGCTCAAAATGTTCATTTTGAAGAAAAAGGGGCTTACACAGGTGAAGTTTCAATTGCGATGTTAAAAGAGCTTAAAGTTGATTGGGTCATTCTTGGACACTCGGAGCGTAGAGCTTATTTTAATGAGACGGATGAAACCGTAAATAAAAAAGTTCATGCGGTTCTAGCTGCTGGGATGACACCAATTGTATGTGTTGGTGAAACCTTAGAACAATTTGAAGCAGGTCAAACCAAAGAAGTGGTTCAAAATTCAGTCGCTAAATCACTTGAAGGTGTAAGTGCACAAGCGATGGCTGAATTAGTGATTGCTTATGAACCCGTATGGGCAATTGGTACCGGTAAAAACGCGACCAAAGAAATTGCTCAAGCAACCTGTAAACTTGTAAGAGAACAAGTTGAAGCGATGGTTGGAAGTGAAGCAGCGCAAAAAGTACGAATTCAATATGGTGGATCAGTTAAAGCTGATAATATTGCGCAATATTTGGCAGAGCCAGATATCGATGGTGCCTTAATTGGTGGTGCATCACTAAAAGCAGATTCGTTTATTGAAATCGCTGAAGCGATTAAGTAAAATAGGTGTGAAAAAGGAGGCTTAATAATGCCAATTATTATTGATGTATATGCAAGAGAAGTTATTGACTCTCGTGGTAATCCAACGGTTGAAGTTGAAGTAACAACTGATTCTGGTGCTTTTGGACGTGCGATTGTTCCAAGTGGAGCGTCAACCGGTGAAAGAGAAGCATTAGAACTACGTGATGGCGATAAAACGCGCTACCTTGGCAAAGGGGTTCTACAAGCAGTTGATAATGTTAACGAAATTATCGCCGATGTGATCGTTGGTATGGATGTTCGTGATCAAAACTTTGTTGACCAAATTATGATTGATTTAGATGGTACCCCAGATAAATCAAAATTAGGAGCTAACGCTATTTTAGGGGTTTCCATGGCGGTTGCTTATGCTGCAGCTGATTACTATGGAATGCCACTTTACAAATACTTGGGTGGATTTAATGCGAAAGCATTACCAGTACCAATGATGAATGTTATTAATGGTGGTTCACATGCGGATTCTTCCGTTGACTTCCAAGAATACATGATTATGCCAGTTGGTGCTGAAACGATTAGAGAAGCAGTTCGTATGGGAGCCGAAATCTTCCATAACCTTAAAAAAGTCTTAAAAGACAAAGGTCATATTACCGCAGTTGGTGATGAAGGTGGATTTGCACCTAACTTATCTTCTAATGAAGAGCCATTAGAAGTGATCATGGAAGCTATCGTTGCGGCTGGATACAAACCAGGCGAACAAGTTGTTTTAGCCCTGGATGTTGCGGCAAGTGAATTCTATGATGCAGAAAAAGATGTTTACATCTTTAAGAAATCAACTGGTGATATCAAGACCACTGATCAAATGATCGATTTCTATGAAGAACTTATTGAAAAATACCCAATTATCTCGATTGAAGATGGTTTAGGTGAAAGAGACTGGGATGGTTGGAAACGTTTAACTGATCGTCTTGGTGAAAAAATCCAAATTGTTGGTGATGACTTGTTTGTTACCAATCCTAAGATCTTAAAAGAAGGTATCGATCGTGGCATCGCAAACTCAATATTAATTAAAGTTAACCAAATTGGTACTTTAACTGAAACCTTTGATGCTATGGAAATGGCACGTAAAGCAGGCTACACATCCGTTGTTTCCCACCGTTCAGGTGAAACTGAAGACGTTACGATTGCTGATGTTGCAGTTGCTTTCAATGCTGGTCAAATCAAAACTGGTTCATTGAGCCGTACCGACCGCTTAGCGAAATACAATCAATTGATTCGTATTGAAGATGAACTCGATGATATCGCAATTTTCCCAGGAAAAGATACATTTACAAATCTTAAGTAAGATGAAGTCTAAAAGAACCTCAAATGAGGTTCTTTTTTTATCACATTTTAAGGAAATCCAAATTTTAAATCGAATGATTGAATAGTTAACTCCAATTAACAATGATTGCATTTAATGGTATCCTTTGATACAATGTAAAAGCAATTAAGGATGGTATAGCTATGATTTTAGACGTATTAATTATGATTGTCGCCGCTTCAATTATTATTCTATCATTACTTCAAAGTGGTAAATCGGAAGGTATTTCAAGTGCCTTTACTGGAAGTGGTGGATTAAATTTATTTGCGAATACCAAAGAACGAGGCCCAGAGAAATTCATTTCTAACTTAACGTTAGCGATGGGTATTCTTTTCTTTCTCTTAGTTATTATTATTCGTATTATCTAGGCCTTAGGCCTTTTTTTATGGGAGCGTTAATATTGGATCAAATTAAAACACATTTATTAGGAAATGATTACCAACCAAAGACAGTAGAAGAATTGGCGGTCTTTTTTAATGTGCCTATTAAAACCATCCAGGATGTGATTGAACCTTTAATTGATGAAGGTCTTTTACTGATGAGTAAAAGAAATAAAGTGATTACCCCAGCGATGGCCAATCTTATCGTTGGAACGATATTAATAAATCCTAAAGGTTATGGTTTTCTTCAAAATGATCAACTTAAGGAAGATATTTTTATCCCTGCGATTTATATCAATAGTGCATTAAATAAGGATGAAGTGATGATTAGCTTACACCGTGAGAAAAATGAAGAAGTTGGTCAAGTGGTTAAGGTAATCAAACGCTTTAAAACCCAAATGGTAGGACGCGTTAAGAGTAAAAATAAAAAATATTACTTGGAAAGTTTAGACCAAAGTATTAATCAGTGGATTCCCCTTAAAACTAAAAAATCAGATCAGATTAAAACCAATCATATGGTCGTAGCTCAAATCACCAGTTATGAACCGTTAGTCTGTCAATTTCTATATAGCTTGGGTCATATGAATGATGCCCAGGTTGATATTAAGGCTCTTTTGAGTGAATTTGATATTCCACTTGTTTTTTCAGAAGCGATTCTAAAAGAGGCTAATCAAGTAAGTTTATTAAAAGATAAAGGAAATCGTACAGACTTAAGGTCGCTGTATACCTTTACCATTGATAATGAAAATGCGAAGGATTTTGATGATGCGATTTCGATCTCAAAACATGAAGCAGGTTATGAGTTAGGAGTTCATATTGCGGATGTGGCTTTCTACGTAAAAGAAAATAGTCTTTTGGATTTAGAAGCCCGCCAGCGGGGGACATCAGTTTATGCGGCTGATTTTGTGGCGCCGATGTTGCCTGAGATTTTATCAAACAATGTTTGTTCTCTTCAACCCAATCAAAAACGTTATACCATTTCTTGTATGATGCAGATTAATAATGAAGGTGAAATCACATCAAGTCGCTTGTTTACTTCAACCATTGAAAGCAAACAACGCTTCACTTATGCGCAAGTTAATGACATTATTTTAAAAGTTCATGGTGAAGTTGATGATAAACATGTAGAGCTGATTCAAAATGCTTATGAGTGTGCACAAGCTTTAAGAAAACATCGTAACCAAGAAGGTAACCTGGACTTTGTTTCAAGTGAACCTTATTTCATTATGGATCAAGGCAAAGTGTTGGATATTGCGATTCGAAGTCAAAATGAAGCGGAAGGCTTGATTGAAAGTTTTATGATTGCGGCTAATGAATCCGTGGCTCATACATTAAAAACCATGGATATTCCCGCGATTTATCGCGTGCATGAAAATCCTGATCCTAGTAAAATTCGTGAACTAGCTCATTTTGTGGGTTTATTGGGTTATCCCTTCAAAGGTAATCCAAGTAATATCCACCAAAGTCAATTGAAAAAAATGTTAGCCCATTTTGCGGATACGAATTTAGAGATGATTGTCAATAAGATGACCTTGCGTAGCATGAAAAAGGCAACTTATGAAAGTGTACCGGTTGGACACTTTGGTTTAGCCCTTAAGGATTACTTGCACTTTACGGCCCCGATTCGACGTTATCCGGATTTGATTGTCCACCGTATGATTCATCGTTATATCATTGAACAAGAAATTTCAAATACTCAAATTAAAAGTGATCAAGAACATAATACTGAATATGCTAAATTATCAACTTTAGCTGAACGTAAAGCTATTGATGCGGAACGAGCGGTTGAAGATATGAAGAAGGCAGAATATATGATGG
>CAYXES010000029.1:0-10529 GCA_964464075.1 uncultured Erysipelothrix sp.
AATGAAGCTTCCTTGGCAAAGTTTGCCCGTAAGCTTGATTTAGGTAAGTTCTTATATTTAGGGGTGGGTGAGGAAAAAACAGGTGGTCGTGATCGTGATTCCATTTTAGCGGATTTGATGGAGGCTTTTTTAGGGGCGCTTTATCTTCAGAAGCATAAGGGAAATGTTGAAACCTGCTTAATTAAGGTTATAAATGATGAGCTTGATGATGCGATTAATGGGAATCATGATGATTATAAAACCAAACTACAGGAGTATGTGCAAGCTGATACTCGTAAAACCGTGGTCTATGAAGTTATTTCCACCAAGGGTCCATCTAATGCACCTATTTTTGAGGTGGTTGTGAAACTGGATAATATTATTTTAGGACGTGGAGTTGGACAAAGCAAAAAGAAAGCGGAACAAGAAGCCGCTAAAGATGCTTTTTCCAAGTTGGTTGTATGAATTATTCCTTAAATCAGATTATTTCTAATCAAACCATTGCTCAGCATATTTATCAATGTGAAATTTATGTGGGGTCGTGGGCTCAAAATATTCAAGCTGGACAATTTATTATGATTCGAGTTGATGAAAAGGGAGAACGTTTCCCTTTAACCATTGTGAATCATAGCCAAGCTACCATTACCATTATTTATAAGATTATCGGAGAATCAACCGAAAAAATGGCTCAATTAGAGCCTAATGATACGCTCTATGAGGTCTTAGGTCCTTTAGGCCAAGCTACGATTATGGATTTAGACTTAAAAACCCTAATTATCGGTGGTGGGGTAGGTAATGCCATTAGCTACGCTATTTTAAAGCATTTTAAACAACATAACCAAGATGTGATGTATTGTGGTGGTTATAAGTATTTAAATGAAGTCTTTTTCACTGAAGAAATTAAGGCGCTCGCAAGCCAGAGTGTCTTTTATGTGGAAGCGGCTAATGATATTTATGAAATTGGAAATGTTTTGAAAGATTTAGATCAGATTATTCTTAAACACGATATCCAACAGATTTACTGTGCGGGCCCTTTAATGATGATGAAAGCGGTAACTGATTATTGTCGTCCCTTTAATCTTGATGTGATTGTTTCTTTAAATCCAATTATGGTGGATGGGATTGGCATGTGTGGGGGTTGTCGGGTTGATTTAGTGGATCAGGTGGCTTTTGCCTGTGTTGATGGACCTGAATTTATTGGCAGTCAGGTTGATTTTGAAACCTTAATCAAACGTAATCATACTTATGATGATCATCCTTGTGCGAGAAGGAAAATCCTATGAAGCAACGTGTGATTATGGCGACGGCTGACTTAAAGAAACGTCAAGAAACCTATGAAGAGGTTAATTTAGGTCTATCTTGGTATCAGGTTAAGGCTGAGGCGGATCGTTGCCTTCAGTGCAAACACCAACCCTGTGTATCGGGCTGTCCGGTTAATATTGATATTCCGGGCTTCATTAAACAAATCAGTGATGGTAAGCTTGATTTGGCCTTAGATGTGATTCTCAAGAGTAATCCATTACCCGCAATCTGTGGACGTGTATGTCCCCAAGAGAGCCAGTGTGAAGCAGTGTGTGTTTATGCTAAGACCAATCAACCAATTGCGATTGGCTATTTAGAACGTTATGTTGGTGATCATGCCCAAAGTGAAATTCAAGCATTAAAGGCAAATGCAAGTAAAGTTGCGATTGTGGGTGGGGGACCAGCCGGTATGGCTTGCGCCATGATTTTGGCCCAAAATAAGGTGGATGTGACTATCTTTGATACCTGGGATAAACTTGGCGGAGTACTCTATTATGGGATTCCTCAATTTCGTTTACCCAATTCTGTGATTAAGAAAGAAACTGATCGTCTTTTAGCCATGGGGGTTAAATTCAAGCGTAATGTGATTGTAGGGGTTTCCATTACTCTTGAACAACTCTTTGAACAAGGGTATCAATCGATCTTCTTGGCCAGTGGGGCGGGTTTACCTTCCTTACTCAATATTAAAAACGCCAGTGCGATTGGGGTATTCTCAGCCAATGAGTACTTAACCCGTATCAATGTATTTAGTGCTCACAAAAGTGAGTATTCCACACCCTTATTTCAAGGGGAAGACGTTATTGTGATTGGGGGAGGTAATGTGGCGATTGATGCAGCTCGCTCGGCCTTAAGAGAAAATGCTAAGGTTAAGATTGTCTATCGTCGTGGTATTGATGATATGCCAGCTCGAAAAGAAGAAGTCATTCATGCCCTTGAAGAAGGGATTGAGATTATGGAATATCTAAGTCCCTTGGAGATTGTTTCAAATGAAGCGGGTTATGTGGAAGCTATGGTCTTTCAACCAACCCAAGTAATTGAGACAAAATCAGGTTTTAAGGTGGTTGAAGACTTAAGTCAGGCCCCAGTTACCATCGATACAGATATGGTTTTACTAGCCATTGGAACTAATCCTAATAAGCTCTTAAGTAAGTATAAGGATCAAATACAAACCGATGATCGGGGTTGTATTGTGGTTGATGATACCATGCAGACGACCATGAAGCATGTTTATGCCGGTGGAGATGCGGTCTTAGGAGCCGCAACGGTAATTATGGCTTTATCCCATGGTCAAAAAGTGGCTTACCACATATTAGATGCTTTAAATCAAAAGCATGTATGATAGAATATATGATTGAAAGAAGGTTGCAGTGAATCAATTTAATATCAATGACCTGTTAAATGCATGTCATATCCAACATAAATATATCGCAGAGTTAGAAACATTGTCTTTAGAGAAAGTTCACTTTCTTAAATCCCAAAAGACCATGGTTTTTCATTTTGATAATAATCAAGCTCTTAGTTTTCGTGCTTATAAGGAATTAAAGGTTAAGCTAAGGCATTATTTTAAGATGGAAATCATCATCAAAATGAAAGAGGTTTATCCACTTACTACAACGAAAAACGCAACACCTTGGATTCACTATATTCTTAAGGACTATAAAGACTTTAAATCACCGCTTATTAAAGTACATGATGATCACCTTCAACTCTTAGTTGAAGATGAAAAAGCTCAAAACTACTTTAATGAACATAAGGAAGCAATTGAAGCTAAGCTTCATGATTGTGGTATTAGCCAAAACTTGGTTTGTACCTTAGTTATGAAAAATAATAATGTGAAAGAAGTGGCATATTTTGAGACAGCCCCAAAAGCTGAGCCAGCAAAAAAGTATAATAATTATCGTAAATCGCAAACTCCGGCGGACTTGATGAACATATCGGATTTAGAAGAATCTATGAATAATGTCATGATTAAGGGCTATTTGATGGATCTTGAGACCAAGAAAATTAATGCGCGACAAACCATTCAAAGTTTTGTGATTACGGATTTAGAGGATGCGATTGGTGCCAAACGCTTTTTAAGCCTTAAACAAATGCAAGCCGAAGGGGATCTCTTAGTCGAGAATGCTTATGTTTCGGTGGTCGGTAATGTCCAATTTGATAAGTTTAAACGTGAGATTGGTTTTGTGGTAAATCAAATTGAGGTGTTAGAAGCTAATCCTTTGATGAAGGATGAAGCACCTGAAAAACGCATTGAATTTCATACTCATACCAAGATGAGTGAAATGGATGGGATTAGTGATGTTGAACATTTGATTGAACAGGCCTTAGCCTATGGTCATTCAGCCTTAGCGATCACCGATCATGCTAATGTCCAAGCCTTTCCAAAAGCAGAAGCAAGTTTAAAGAAACTATCACGACGTTATGATACAAGTAATTTTAAGTTGATTTATGGGGTTGAGATGAACATGGTTGAAGATCAACCAACCATTGTGACTCATCCTAACTTTGAGGCTTTGGATGATCTTGAATATATCGTTTTTGATATTGAAACCACCGGCTTATCCGCTGATTTTGATCAAATCATTGAATTTGGTGCGATACGAGTTAAGAATCATCATGTGATCGATCAACTCACGACTTATGTGAAGCCAACGATTAAGGTTCCTACCTTTATTAGTGAGAAGACCAATATCACCATGGAGCAACTCAAAGATGCACCCACTTTAAAGGATGTCATCCATCAGATAGCGGATTTTATTAAAGATGGGGTATTAGTTGCCCATAATGCGAAGTTTGACGTGGGCTTTTTAAATCAGGCCTTTTTAACCTACAATATTGAACCGATTAAGCAACCCATTATCGATACCCTTGAACTATCACGAATTCTTCTTATTGATCGGAAGTCCTTTAAATTAGGAAGGGTAGCTCGGGCTTTTTCGATTGCTTATGATGAGGAAGTGGCACACCGCGCTGATTATGATGTACGTATTACCCATCAAGTCTTCTTGAATCTTTTAACTTTAGCGAATAACTTAGGCATTAAAACCCTGGATGAGTTAGGTGCGCTTAATCACCCTGAGAGTTTTAAAAATATGATGAAGTCGCATGTACAGGTCCTTGCGAAAAACCAGCAAGGTTTAGTGGATTTATTTCGCTTAGTTTCTATATCTCATATGGATACCTTAGCCTTTTATAAGAAGGCCAATAATAAGCGGGAAGATGATGAATTCATGGCGGAAGCCAGAATTCAACGATCACAACTCAAGCAATATCGTGAAAATCTTTTAATTGGAGCGGGCTGCTTTAATAGTGAGGTCTTTGAGGTTGCGGCTTTTAATCAAGCTTCCGATTTAGATCGTGTTATTCAGTTTTATGATTATGTGGAAGTACAACCACTGAGTCATTACCAACCGCTTTTGGAACAAAATGCCATTCTCGATCAAGATCGTTTAGCTTTAATTGTCAAGAAGATTATCGCTAGTGCTCAAACACACAATATTCCAGTTATTGCTAGTGGGGATGTACATTTTGTTCATCCAAAAGATAAAATCTATCGCGAAATTATGATTTCCGCTCAAGGAATTGGAGGCGTACGGCATCCACTGTATTACTATGATGAACATAAGCGTCTTACAACCACTAGTCCAAATCAGTACTTTATGAATACGGAAAGTATGTTGGAAGCCTTTGCTTATTTAGGGGATGATTTAGCTTATGAGTTGGTCATTGAAAATCCTAAGGGGCTCGCTAAGACCATTGAACCAGTAACAATTATTAAAAACCAGTTGTTTACGCCTAAAATTGATCATGCGGATGATAATTTAAAGGCCATTGTTTATGAGCATGCTTATACAAAGTATGGTCAACCCTTACATGAATCCATTGAAGCTCGGATTAAAAAAGAATTGGATGCCATTACCTCGAATGGGTTTGGAGTCATCTATTATATTGCCCATCTCTTGGTTAAAAAGAGCTTGGATGATGGTTATTTAGTTGGGTCACGGGGTTCAGTAGGATCTTCTTTGGTGGCGCATTTGGCCAATATCACTGAAGTGAATCCTTTGCCACCTCATTATGTCTGTCCCCACTGTAAACAAATTGAGTTTATTGATGATGGTTCAGTGGGTTCCGGGTTTGATTTAGAAGCTAAAGTGTGTCCTGATTGTAATGTGATGATGGATGTTGATGGACAAGATATTCCTTTTGAAACCTTCTTAGGTTTTGATGGGGATAAGGTTCCTGATATTGACTTAAACTTCTCCAATCAATATCAAGAATTTGCCCATGCCTATACAAAAGAACTCTTTGGGGAAGATAATGTGTACCGGGCTGGTACCATTGGGACCATTGCGGCTAAGATGGCCTATGGTTATGCCAAAGGTTATGGTGAAGAAATGAAGCTTCCAGCGGATATTAAAGATGCGCGTTGGTCTTGGTATGCTAGTGGAGTATCTGGTATTAAACGGACCACTGGTCAGCATCCTGGTGGTATTATTGTCATTCCTTCGGATATGGAAATCTATGAGTTTACTCCCATTCAATATCCTGCCAATAATCCGGATTCTGCCTGGAAAACCACCCATTTTGAATTTGCGGATATTCATGATAATTTACTTAAACTTGATATTTTAGGACATCTAGATCCAAGTGCTATGAAAATGCTTCAAGAGTTAACACAGGTGGATCCAACCACCATTAAAATGAATGATCCCAAGGTCATGGGAATTTTCTCTGATATTGCCGGATTAAATGTTGATGATCGTTACACCTCCGAAACCACCGGAGCGGTAGGTTTACCTGAATTTGGTACGAGTTTTGTCCGTGATATCTTAAAGATTACTCAACCTAAAAATTTCTCTGATTTGGTACGCATATCCGGTTTATCGCATGGAACTAATGTTTGGCTTAATAATGCAAAGGATTTGATTGAAAAACAAAGATTATCCTTAAGTGATGTCATTGGTTGTCGTGATGATATTATGGTTTATTTAAATCATAAAGGTTTAAGCCCCAAACATTCTTTCGATATTATGGAATCGGTAAGACGTGGTAGGGGACTGAGTGATGAATGGGTTGCCTTAATGAAAAAACATGATATCGATGATTGGTATATTGATTCCTGTCAAAAGATTGAATACATGTTCCCAAAGGCACATGCGGTAGCCTATGTCATCATGGCGGTTCGGGTCGCTTGGTTTAAGGTTTACTATCCTTTAGCCTATTATGCAACTTTCTTTAGTTTACGTGCCAATGCCTTTGATGTGGATATTATGCTTGGGGATGTTTCGATGGTAACTAATAAATTAAGTGAGATTAATCGTCGTTTAAGTGATCCAATCGAGAAATTCCAAGTAACCAATAAAGAGCGTGAGCTCTATAATACCTTAGAAGTCGTTTTAGAAATGAAACTAAGGGGTTATCATTTCTCTAACATTGATCTCTACCGCTCCAAGGCCACTGAATTTACCTTGGATGAACATAATGATAAAGCCATCTTACTGCCCTTTGTGGTGATTGATACCCTGGGCGCCAACGTGGCTAATTCCATTGTCCAAGCACGCGACACCAAGTTTTTATCCAAGGAAGATTTAGTAAATCGTAGTGCCCTTAACTATAATCATATTAAGAAGCTCGATAGCTTAGGCGTCTTAGAGGGTTTACAGGAAGAAAATCAATGTTCACTCTTTGGGGATGAGCTCTTTGGATAATGGCGAAAACCTTGCATTTATCTTTAAAATAAGCTAGAATAAAAACAACTAAGGAGTGGTTATGCCACTCCTGTTGATTTGTTTGGAGGTAAAAAAGTGGATGTTGAAAAGCTCAAAATCTTATTAGAGCCCATTTTCAAGAAGCATGAAGTTAATCTTTATAGCTTAACTTGGACTAAACAAGCCCAAGACAGAGTGCTTGAGGTATTAGTCTACAAGAAGGATGGTCCCACAGATTTAGATACCTGTGTGGCGGTTTCCTACGATGTCAGTGATCAATTGGATCAACTTGAAGACTTTGATTTTGCTTATATCTTGGACGTAAGTTCGGCAGGGATTGAACGTGAAATTCAAAATGAAGAACAACTTGCGGATGCTTTGTACCATCATGTCTTTGTGAAAGTAGAACATCCTATCAATGGTTTTCATACCTTAGAAGGTAAATTAACTAAAATAACGGAAACTGCCATTGAGATTGGTTACCGGGTTAAACATAAAACGGTGCATGTAATGATTGAAAAAGACAACCTACGATTTATTCGTTTGGCTGCGAAACTATAAGAGGGATTAAAATGAATGTCAAAGATTTAATATTAGTCATATCACAAATTGAAAGTGAACGTAACATTTCAAAAGAAGTCGTGATTTCAGCCTTAGCGGAAGCTTTAGCGAAAGCTTATCGCAAACAGATTGAAATTCCCGATGCCTTAGTGCGGGTAGATATTGATGAGGATAGTGGCGATGTGCGTCTTTACCAACAATATTTGATTGTGGAAGAAGTTGAAGATGATGAAATCGAAGTATCCTTAAAGAGTGCTAAAGCAATTAATCAGGCTTATGAGCTTGATGAGTTCTATGAAATCGAACAAGATGTCGATAATCTAGGACGGGCGGCTGCCTTACTCGCTAAGAATGTACTTAAACAAAAGATTAGAGAAGCTGAAAAGACAGCGATTTTTGAGGAATATGCCGATAAACTGGATGAGATGGTCATTGGCCAAATCGAATCAGTTGAGGAAAAATTCGTCGTTGTGAATTTAGGGAAGACTTTAGCCATGATGCCTAAGAGTGCGCAAATGCCCAATGAACGTTATGTTGAAGGTCAAAAATTGCGCATGGTCATTACCGAAGTAAATCGGGAAACCAAAGGTGCGCAAGTTTTAGTATCGCGTGCGGACGCCAAGTTAGTACGTCGTTTATTTGAGCGGGAAGTTCCTGAAATCTATGAGGGAGTGGTTGAGATTAAAGCCATTGCCCGGGAAGCAGGAGAACGTACAAAGATTGCGGTTTATTCTAAAAATGAAGATATTGATCCAATTGGAGCTTGTATTGGACCTCGAGGTTCACGAGTACAAGTGGTTATTGAAGAACTTCATGGTGAGAAGATTGATATTTTCCAATGGAGTGAAAATGTACCTGAGTTAATCAAAAATGCCTTATCACCAGCCCAAATTCTAGGGGTTTATCCTTCTCAAGAAGCTCGCGGTTTAACGGTTATCGTTGATGATAATCAATTATCCCTAGCGATTGGTAAAAAAGGGAAGAATGCCCGTTTAGCGGTTAAGTTAACTGGAATGAAAATTGATATCAAGTCCAAAACCGAAATGGAAGAAGCTGGTATCGATTGGATTGGGCTGCATGAAGACTATCAAAATGAATTAGCGATGGAACATGAGATTGAACCAATCGCGGCGGTTGTTGAGCCTGAATTAACCGAAGCAGAAGTTGAAATGGAAGCTGAATTCATTGAAACAGAAACCGAAGTAGTTGAACCTGAAGTTGAACTTGAAACTGAGGTTGAAGATGAAGTTGATGAAGAAGCTCCTGAAGCAGTGGTAGAAGCTGATGTAGAAGATAGTAGTGAAGAAGATGAGGATGAAGAAATCCTTAAACGCATTAGCCGTGAAATTAAGCCACGTGCCGGTTATGTTTCTAAATTTGAGAAATTAGCCGATGCTTCTTATGTCGATAAGAAGGAACAACCAACTCGTAGTCGTCGACCTAAGGAAAAAGAAGAGCCTAAGATTGATGTGCTTGAGCTGATGAAACAAAAAGACTACGATATCAAGATTGAGTATACAGAAGAAGAACTAGAAGAAATCCGTCGACAAGAGGAGGCCGAACGTGCTTCATCATGGATCGAAGATGATATTGACTTTGATGAGTATGATGAATTTTATGAGGAGGAATAATGAAGAAAGTTAAAAAAGTTCCTTTACGTAAATGTGTCGCAACCCAAGAACAATTAGCGAAACATGAGATGTTTCGCATCGTGAAGACACCTGAAAAAACCGTGGTGGTTGATTTAACCTCACGTTTGAATGGACGGGGTGCATACTTGAAGAAAAGTAAAGCAGCGATCGATATGGCTTTTAAAAAGAATGCCTTAGCTAAGGCATTAGACATTGAAATACCAGAAAGTATCTATGAGCAACTTTATGCTTTAGTGAGCGATGAATAACTTCTATTCTAATTTAGGTATTTTAAGGCGAGCTAACTTACTTGCTTTTGGTGAGATGTTAGTGAGTGCGATTCAAGCAAATCAAATCCACATGGTAGTGATTAGTGAGGATGCTTCACTCAAGACAAGAAAGATGCTTATCGATAAATGTAACTTTTATCATTGTCCTTATGTTATATATTCAAAGCGTGAAGATATATCAAAGGCCATTGGCAAACACAATGTGGTAGCGATCGGGATTAAAGATAAGACCTTCGCTAAGAAAATAGAAGAACAATTGAAAGAGGTGGTGTAATGAGTAGGCCAGTAAGAAAGAATAAAAGAAGAAACAATAGAAAGCGTAATACCAATACAAAACAGAGTGGTTTTAAAAAACGCAATGAAGAGGTAGTCAAAGAGATTACTTATTTTGAAGGTATTACGGTTAATGAACTTGCGGAGAAACTGAATAAGAATGCCAGTGAGATCATTAAATTACTTTTCATGTTAGGAAAAATGGTGACCATCAACTCCGCTATGGATGAGGAGTTAATCGAGCTCGTTTGTATGGAGTATGAAGTTGAAGCCATTAAGGAAGATGCAGAAGAACAGGAAGATAATTTGTTGGCCAATATTATCGATGATCCTAAAGATTTAAAAGAAAGACCACCCGTAGTTACCATTATGGGTCACGTTGACCATGGTAAAACAACCTTATTAGATACAATTCGTAAAGCACGGGTTGTTGAAGATGAATTTGGCGGGATTACCCAACATATTGGGGCCTATCAAGTTAAGTTGAATGAACATAAGATTACCTTCTTAGATACACCTGGACACGAAGCCTTTACAGCCATGCGGGCACGGGGAGCTAAGATTACGGACTTAGTAATTATCGTGGTCGCAGCTGATGATGGGGTTATGCCTCAAACTAAAGAAGCCATTGACCATGCCAAGGCGGCCGAAGTGCCTATCTTGGTTGCGATTAATAAGATTGATAAAGATTCAGCGAATCCTGATCGGATTATGAGTGAATTATCGGAGCTTGGGTTGATGCCTGAAGCTTGGGGAGGAGATACCATCTTTGTGGAAATCTCAGC
>CAYXES010000029.1:10629-11723 GCA_964464075.1 uncultured Erysipelothrix sp.
GCAGATAAACGGGCCCAAACTCGTATTGAATCTGAGCGAGTGAAAACCAGTGCGATGACCTTGGATGACTTATCCCTTCAAATTCAAGAAGGAAATGTCCATGAAATTCCGGTCATAATTAAAGCTGATGTTCAAGGTTCAGCGGAAGCGGTTAAGAGTTCCTTAGAGAAAATTGAAGTAGAGTCAGTACGCATTAATGTCATTCGCCATACCGCAGGTGGGATTAGTGAATCTGATATTATGCTTGCGATGGCATCCAATGCTATTATTGTCGGCTTTAATGTACGACCCACAGCGGCAATTCGTAAGATGGCTAAAGAAGAAGGCGTTGATATTCGTCTTTATAACATTATCTATAAGGCCGTTGAACAAATGGAATCAGCCATGAAGGGTATGCTTGATCCTATCTTTGAAGAAGTTATTCATGGTCAAGCCGAAGTACGTCAAATCTTTAAAGCATCAAAGATTGGTACGATTGCTGGTTGTATGGTAACCGATGGTAAAATTGTACGAAATAGTTTTGTACGATTAATCCGTGATGGAATCGTTATTTATGATGGTAAAATGAGTTCATTAAAACGTTTCCAAAATGATGCGAAAGAAGTCGCAGAAGGTTACGAATGTGGTATTACCATTGAGAATTATAATGATGTGAAGATTGATGATATTATTGAAGCCTATGGTGAAGTAGAGGTCGAAAGGGAGTAAGCTATGAGTAAAATTAAAATTGAACGCTTAGAACAAATTATTAAAAAAGAAGTAAGCCGAATTTTACAAAATGATGTTAAGGATCCCCGTTTAAGTAAAGTCATTATTACTGATACTAAAGTAACGAATGATTTATCTTATGCACTTATCTTTGTCATGTTTATGCAGGGTGATCATACCAATGAAGAAATGTTTGAATCTTTAGATAAAGCGAATGGCTTTATCCGTTCTAAACTTTCTAGTTTCCTTAAAACCAGAAAGGTTCCACAATTAGTCTTTAAATACGATGATTCACTTGATGTCGGGAATCGTATTGATGATTTACTAAAAGACATTAACAATTAAGATTTAAATATGAATTAAAATAAGAGCTCCACTTATTTCAC
>CAYXES010000030.1:0-11582 GCA_964464075.1 uncultured Erysipelothrix sp.
TGAATATTATGATCTTTAAAATATGATAATGCATCTTTTACATCCCCTTTAATGAAGGTGGCATTATCTATTTCATTTCTTTGAGCATTCTCATTGGCGTCCATGATGGCCTTATCATGAATCTCAACCCCATAAACATGCTTAACTTGTTTACTCGCAAGCAATGCCAAAGTCCCAATGCCACAGTATAAATCTAAAACGATTTCATTTGGTTTTAAATCTGCACAATCGAGTGCCTTTTGATAAAGTTGCTGCATCATTTTGGTATTCACTTGGAAAAATGAAGTTAACGATAATTTAAAACTCAACCCTAAAGATGTATCAATGAGATAATCATCGCCATATAGTAGTATATTTTCATGCGAGAATATAGTGTTCGTTTCTTTTGGATTGTAGTTGAGGACGACACTTTTGATCTGATCAAATCCTTCAACCATATAGTTCACAAAATCATCCAAATAAGGATGCTTACGTTCTTTAGTCACTAAGCCTAACATAATTTGATCTGGGTTATAGACTTGCCTTAAAACCACGTGTTTCACGATCTCATAAAAGGACTTATGTTCATAAGCTTTGATGCGATCAATGATATCATTTTGTAGCGATGATTGAACATGACAGGTGTCAAAGATCACAATGTCATGTGAGTTTTGACGATAGAATCCAATCTCAAGTTTTCCATCTACTAGTTTAATGGGACAGATTACTTTATTGCGATAATGATAAGGTTCATCCATCCCTAAGGTAGGCTCAACCTTAATATCATGAATACCATGATAGTTGAGTTGTTGTTCAACAATGGCTTGTTTAAATTCTAATTGATAATCATAAGAACTATGCATTAAGTCACAGCCACCACAACGTGGATACACACTACAGATTGGTTGTACTCGTTTTTCACTGGTCGTAAGCAATTCCTCAATGATGGAGTAAGCGTAACGCTTAAATACTTTGACTAATTTTACCTTTGCGACTTCATCAAGGAGTAACCCTTTTACAAAAATCGCAAAGCCATCAATTTTCGCAACCCCAAAACCATTGATATTCATATCAATGCAGGTTACTTCTAAACTCTGGTTTTTAGTAAAAAAGGAGCTTGGCTCCTTAGTCTGATGTTTCTTCATCGTCTTCTTCTTCTGGATTATATAGTTTGTCATAAAGTTCTTTTACGAATTCTTCATTCTTAGGATCGCTTACAAGCTGAATACTGACATCTTCCATCACTGCATTTTTATTCGCAATATAATAAATAAAACCACTGTCGGAAGGATTATTACTGTTGTAGGCATGAACTTCTAAGTCATATTGTTTACTCGCATCAATCATCGTAAAGTACTTGTCTTTATCTAAAATCCCAAAGACACTATTTAATATGTCATTGGTTAAAGCTTCTACCTGTTCCTTAGATAAGCTTTCACTAACCAAGGTATTCACTCTTAAGGTTCCACTTTTAAGATTCACTTCTGATTTCTCAATTCCACTAAGACCCTTAACTTGAGTATCGATGGCTTTAACTTCTTCACTGGTTATTTCATACAGGCGTTCATTATTAAAACGATTGCCATGTTGGATCTGACCGGTACCTTCAAAGGCATCTAAAAGCACCATACCAAGCGCAACGGTAGGAATTAATAATAAAACTAGACTCACAATCAGTACGATCGTAGGCCAATGAATTGATGTTTTACTTAATCTTTTTGAACTTCTTTTTGTCATAGCTACGCTCCTAACACACTAAGTTTACCTTAAAATCATTTAAAAAACTAGCTTTTCAATAATTCTTCCTTGACCAACTCATTGGTCTTTTTCGGATCTGCTTTACCCTTAGAAAGCTTCATAACTTGACCCACTAAAAAACCTAGGGCTCGTCCTTTACCATTTTTAAAATCAATAACCGATTGTGGATTATTCGCAATGGCTTCAAGAACCCATGCTCTTAAACTTGCTTCATCCCCTACTACACTCATATCTAAATCTTTAATAATTTGGGTTGGCTTTTCACCTTTCAACATATGTTCAAAGACTTTCTTAGCTTGTTTTGAGTTAATCGTATTGGAGGCGATTAAATCAAGATAGTCCGCAAAATCCACACTTTCAATCACCTGCTCATAGTTTTCTTTAACTTCTAAGGCTAAGACATCAGAAATCAAAGCATTGCTTACTAAGATTGGATGTTTACTATGTTTCATAATCGCATCAAAATAATCCAAAAGTGGTTTATTATTAATCAGGATTTTCGCATCCACTGGTTTTAAGCCATATTCATCAATAAGCTGTTCAAGCTTTTGAGCTGGCATCAAAGGAATCGCAAGGCTCGCAGCTTCATAAAGCTCATCATTAATAAGCGTTGGTAAAATATTAGGTTCTGGGAAATAGCGATAATCAATCACATCATCTTTTTCCCGCATTAATACCGTCGTTTTAGATGCTTCATCATAACGTCTAGTTTCCGAAATAATGATTTCTTGATTATCCAACAAAGCATTTTGACGTTTTATTTCTTCTTCAATGGCTCGCTCAATATTTGCGATTGAATTAAGATTCTTAATTTCTACTTTAGTACCTAACTTCTCACTACCAGCTTCTTTAAGGGAAATATTCACATCACATCGCAATGATCCAGCTTCCATCTTTACATCTGAAATATTCGCAAATAAAAGCATATTTTGAAGGGTTTCGACATAAGCACGTGCTTCTTGGGCACTGTTGATTTGTGGTTTTGATACGATTTCAATGAGGGGATTACCGGCACGGTTGTAATCAATAGTGGTGTAGTCACCTTCATGAAACTGCTTAGCGGTATCCTCTTCCATGTGAATTCGTTCAATCCCAATATCTTTATGAAGACCATCGACTTCAATACTAACTTTACCATCACGGCCTAAGGGATAAAATTGTTGAGTAATTTGATAACCTTTGGGTAAATCAGAGTAGTAATAGTTTTTACGATCAAAACGCATCAAGCGATCAATCTCACAATCACAAATCATACAAGCCATTAAGGATAATCTTACTGCTTCCTTATTGAGGGAAGGTAAGGTTCCAGGTAAGCCAAAATCAATTTCATTCACAAAAGCATTCACGGCTTCATTAAAGGTTACTGGGGCATCCGAAAACATCTTAGAGGTCGTTTTTAGTTCACAATGGATTTCAATTCCAATGACAACATCACGTTTCATATTACAACCTCCTTGGGCCGTTGATAATCAATAAGTTTCTCTAAAGCATAAGCAATATTAAACATCCCCTGCTCATCAAAAGCCCTAGCGGTGATATTAATACCTAGTGGTAAATCATCGACATTACCTAAAGGGATCGTCATACTCGGATAACCTGAGAAATTACCTAAGACCATAAAGTTTTCACTAATTAAATGTTTACTGGATAAAGGATCTAAGCCTACTCCATCAATTAAAGGTGCCTTGGAAGAGCTAGCGGGTGCAATCAGTACATCCACATCCTTTAGAGCCTCATCCAAAGCTTCAACCAGTAAGCGTCTTACTTTTTGAGCTTTAAAATATAAATCTTCTTTATGAGCTTCTTGGAGGGCATAGGATCCCATAATCATGCGTTTACGTACGCCACTCGAAAAGCCTTGGGTACGGGAATGATCCATGATTTCATAAATGTCTGCACCTGCTGCTTGAAGACCAAAACTAAGGCCAGATAAGTTCGCATGATTGGAACTGGCTTCCGCATTCGCAATCACATAATAGGTTGGTAACATCGCCTTCAGTAAGGTTTCATCCATACTAATCCAAGTTACACTTCCATGGGCTGCTTCAATTTTTAAAACCAATTCATTCAGTAATGCTAAGGTTTGAGGATCATCAATATGATCAACCACATTCTTTAAAATCCCAATGCGTTTTCCTTTTAAGTCATCACTAAGTTGATGACTAAAGGCTTTTAAAGGGGAAGTGATTGAGGTTGGGTCTTTAGGATCAAAACCTGCCATAGCTTCTAAGGCAAGGGCACCATCAACAACATTATGAGTAAAGTAGCCTACATGGTCTAAGGATGATGCATAAGGAATCACCCCATAGCGGGAAATCCGTCCATAGTTAGGTTTAACACCTACTAAACCACAAAATGAAGCGGGTTTACGAACACTATCTCCAGTATCACTACCTAAAGCCATGTCCACCGCCTGAGCCGCCATAACAGCCGCAGAACCAGAAGATGAGCCACCAGCCTGGCGTTCTAAATCAAGGGGATTTCTCACAATCCCATTAAAACTAAAGAGACCACTACCACCCATTCCAAGTTCATCTAAGGCACATTTCCCAACCAGTGATACACCAGCATTCAATAAACGTTCAATCACAGTCGCATGAAAGGGAGCGACATAATTGGATAGGATTTTAGTACCACCAGAGGTGATGGTATCCTTAATGGAAATATTGTCTTTAACCGCCACACTCCAGTGGGATAAAGGTCCCTCTGGATGAGTTTGAATGGCTTCATCAAAGATCGTGATGCAGGCATTGGTTGTGGGTTGAATCGCTTTCAATCGTTTAATGCTTACTTGACTATCCATTATTTCACCACCTTGGGCACCACCACAAAGTCCCCTTCACGCTGTGGGGCATTACTTAGGATGGCCTCTTTATCAAGGATATGTTGACCTTGATCGTCTCTTAATAAATCAGAAGCCGCCTCAAAAGGATACACCATGGGTGAAACATCATCGGTATCAATTAAATCATAGACTTCCAATTGTTTGAAATAGACTTCAAAATCTTGCTCTAAGCTCGCTAGCTCAGTATCACTTAAGGAAAAATGAAGCTGCTTCGCTAAGGCCATAATTTCGGCTTTACTAATACTTTTCATACGCTCTCCTATACACTAATATATGTCACATTCACCTTATCTTGGAGCGGGATACGCTCAATAAGGGCAATCGTATTACTCAACGTTTTAATCTCAACTAAAACATGAACGCGATTATTCTCAAAACGCTGAATCATCTGCGCAATCATTTGTGTGGTTGCTTTAACTTCCATGAAGCTCTTAGCCACCATTTGCACATCAATCTTTAAAAACTTAAGTTGATCATTTTCAAAATAACCTTTACCCATCACTCCGGTTGATTCTGGAATTAAGGTCTGAACCGTTTGTTTAAACCCATTAAAAAAGCTACTGGTATTACCATCCAGCATCGTTGCTTCATTACTAGGGAAAATTAACCACTTCTGATTAAGTTTAGAAAATTGACCACTACGCGCCACAAAATAACCATCCGCCATATAATTGCCCGGTAGGGAACTATCCACACTACGGGTAGTAAAAAGGCCAATATAAATGGGAATATCGCCCACTTGATTTAAAGTCCGTAAATAAGATTCTAATTTACGACCTACGTCCATGGCATATTGAAGCATCCGCTCATCATCAATTTCATAGGTAGTTACACTAATACTGGTTTCAATCTTTTGGATTTGGTTAAATACAATCGCAACACTCATTCCCGCTAGATTCAATTGATTATTAGCACTCTTATAAAAGTTTACTTCCACAACATCCGCAACTAAAACTGGATCATCAAGTAAGATGCCGTTCCCAATATCAAATTGACTCCCACTCTGTGGATTTAAACCATAGGGATTAGTTGGAGATTCTCTTCTTACCAAAGCTCCTAAGCGATCACTATCAATAATCTGACCTTCTTGGAGGAAATGATCCTTAACTTCAAAATGATTCTTGGAACGTTCAATCAATTCTTTTCCAATCTCAATAATATCGTATGAA
Source organism: uncultured Erysipelothrix sp. (assembly GCA_964464075.1). GTDB lineage: Bacteria > Bacillota_I > Bacilli_A > Erysipelotrichales > Erysipelotrichaceae > UBA6182. The sequence continues at coordinate 5,752 of CAYXES010000030.1, forward strand.
CCTAAATAGGTTCCATGATAATTACGCGTTGATCCTGGGTTAAACTCACCAACAATCGGATACTCATTGGTTTGGCCAGAATAAATAATCTGTTGATCATCTTCAATAATTTCACTTTTTTGACAACCACTGATAATAAGCACCAGTAAGAGGATGATTTTAAAGCGTTTATTCATGTTCAACCTCCTGGATGAAGCGTGCTTCATCCCAAACCTCAACACCTAATTGTAACGCTTTATCCAGTTTTGAACCAGCTTTTTCACCCGCAATCACTAAATCCGTGGACTTAGAAACCGATGAAGTGACTTTCGCACCATGGCTTTCTAGCCATGCCTTCGCTTCACTACGAGATAAGTGCGATAAGCTACCGGTTAATACAATGGTCTTATCACTAAAATAGGATGCCTTGGTCTCAACCAAAGTTTGTTTTAAATGACAGCCACTATTTAAAAGATGTTGAATTAATTCTTGATTCTTTTCATTGTCAAAATACGATGCGATCGCATGGGCCATCACCGGACCAATTTCATCAATAGTCTGTAGATATTCTTCATCTGCTTCCATTAAAGCATGGATATCAAGAAAATGATTGGCCAAAGTTGATGCCGCTTTCACCCCCACATGACGAATCCCAAACCCAACTAGAAAGCGTTGGAGCGGAGCTTGTTTACTCTTTTCAATCGCTTCTAAAAGACTGCTTACACTCTTTTGGGCAAACTTCTCTAAAGTTAAGAGCACTTCCTGCTTTTCATGTAAGGTATAAATATCTTCAATACTTCTTAAGAGTTGGGCATCATAAAGTTGGGCTACGCGTTTCTCCCCTAAACCTTCGATATCAAGTGCCTCCTTCGACGCAAAATGAATTAAGGATTCAATAATACGTCCGGGACAATTAGGATTCACACAGTAAATATCAACTTCACCTTCAAAGGAAACTACCTCTTGATGACACATGGGACAGGTGTAATCAAAGACAAATGGTTTTGAATCCACCGGACGCTGATCTAGGATGACTTCCACCACTTCAGGGATAATATCTCCAGCTTTTTGAACTAAAACCTGATCATGGATTCGGATATCCTTTTTATCAATATAATCAAGATTATGGAGTTGGGCATAAGCCACTTGCGTTTGAGCGAGGATAACCGGTGATAATTGCGCATTCGGGGTTAGTTTACCCGTACGACCTACGGTTAAGAAAATATCTAACACTTCACTTTGAGCTTGTTGGGCGGTGTATTTATAAGCCACGGCCCAACGTGGAGTTTTCGAAGTAGTCCCAATTTCAACCTGTTGGTTTAAATCATTAACCTTAATGACTGCACCATCAATATCATAATTAAGCTCATCACGTAATGATTGAATATGCTTCACAAAATCAATAACGACTTCAATATCGGATGTTACTTTAATTAAAGGATTAATACGAAAGCCTAAATCTTTAAGTTCTTTGAGTGCTACATCATGACTCTTTACCCCATGTTTTAAGGCATCCACCCAGTAATAGGCAAACATAGAAAGATTACGTTGGGCTACCACTTTTGAATCGAGCTGACGAATGGTACCTGCCGCCGCATTACGGGGATTCGCAAACGAAGCTAAACCTTGAGTTTGACGCTCTTGGTTTAACTTACTAAAAACAGAGCGCGGTAAGTAGATTTCACCACGTACTTCCATATCCAAATTTTGAGGCAAACTTAAAGGAATAGCTTTAATGGTTTTAACATTCTCAGTCACATCTTCCCCTACTTCACCATCACCACGGGTTAAACCATACTTCAAACGACCTTGTTCATAGATTAAAGCAATGGCTAAACCATCAATCTTACATTCAACCACATATTCAAAGTTACTGAATTCTTTTTTGATGCGTTGATCAAAAGCCCGTAGTTCATCATCAGAATAAGCATTGGCTAAAGAAAGCATCATTTCTTGATGGGGTACCTTGTTAAACTTATCTAAAACAATACCCCCTACTCTTTGAGTGGGTGAAAAGGGATCGGCATACTGAGGAAACTGAGCTTCCAACATCTTTAATTCCTGCATTAAATTATCATACTCAGCATCGGATACCGAAGGGTTATCATAACCATGGTATTCAATGTTGTATTGATTGATTAAGGCTCGTAGTTGATCAATTCTTGTTTTACTCATGATAAATGCTCCTGCTTCTTACTTAGTGATTCATGATTGGCGACAATCCGCTTAACCCCAAAGGGATAATTAAAGGCAATCTCAAGCAGACCTCCTTCAATATTAATCACAACCCCATCCCCAAAGGTAGAATGGACAATGAGTTCACCTTTTTTATAAACCAGTATTTCATCTTCTTCTAATTCTAAGAAGCGGGTACTCTTCTTTTCAAATAAACCTTGAGGATGAACCAGTTGATGTTCAATCACATCATCATCAATTTCTTTAATAAAACGGGACGTCGTTTTTGGTTTTTGAAGGACATAGGAAAATCCTAAACTCTCAGTAATATAGAGTTGGCGTCGGGCGCGCGTCATGGCGACATAAGCCAAACGCCGTTCTTCTTCAAGGGCAAGTTTACCCTCAGACATGGAGCGTTCATTAGGAAAGACCCCTTCTGATAAGCCAATCATAAAGACAATATCAAACTCCAAACCCTTCGCAGCATGTACCGTCATTAACTGCACATAATCACTTTGAAGTACTTCAGCCTTATCTCCATAAAGAGAAACTAACTGGAGGTATTCAATCAAATCAGATTCGGGATAATGATGAGCAAAATCAATCGCATCACTAATTAACTCTTTAATATTCTCTAAACGATCCGTTTCTTTATCCACGGTGTACTGATGTTTTAAACCTGACTTTTCAAATACTTCATTAATCAAATCTTCTATGGACATACTCTTATAAGATGTTTTAAAATCCTCAATCATATCCACAAAACCAGTAATCTTATTAATCACACTGTTAGGTAATTGTGAGGTTTGTTTAGCCGCTTCATAGAGGGAACAGTTCTCTTGATTCGCGATATCTTGAATAATCTGTAGCGTCTTTTCTCCAATCCCACGTTTTGGTTTATTAATAATGCGAGTAAAGGCTAAATCATCACTGATGGTGATTAGCCGTAAATAAGATAGAATATCTTTTACTTCCATCCGATCAAAGAAACGCAGACCTCCAAAAATAATATAAGGAATACCCCGATTACGGAGACTTTTCTCAATATTACGTGATAGGTAGTTTGAACGATAAAGAATGGCTGCTTGTTTATAGTTAAAACCTTGACGGTTTAGCTTCGCAAGTTGATTAACAATCCATTCACTCTCAGCTTCCTCACTTGCAAGCTGTACATGCTTAATCTTCTCTTCATCGTCTTTATTCGTGTATAGGTCTTTGGCGACCCGATACTTATTATGCGCAATTAAGGCATTAGCACCCTGTAGAATGGATGGGGTTGAACGATAGTTTTCATTAAGCACAATGGTTTCACAAGGTGAAAAGTACTTTTCAAAATCCAGAATAATATTGACATCAGCACCTCGCCAGGTGTAAATCGTTTGATCTGGATCACCGACCACACAAAAACTATTGGTTTTTGATTTCAACAGTTTCAGTAAGTCATACTGAATATGGTCCACATCTTGAAACTCATCCACATGAATGTATTCAAAACGACGCTGCCATTTTTCTCTAACATCCGCTGAGAACTTAAGTAGATCCACCGTCTTAATCAAGAGGTCATCAAAATCCAACCAGTAGTTGGCATTGCATTTATTCACATAGTATTTATACACCTTGGCGCGTAATCGTTCATTGGGATGATTGCCCGCCATGGTTAAGGCATGCTCGATGGTAATGTGAGCTGCCTTGTTATTTCCAATATAGTCCAACATAGAACCATAGGAAAACTGTTGAGGCTGCATATCTAATTCTTTATAAGCTTGTTTGAGTAAACTACGTTGGTCTTCACCATCGAGGACCGTAAAGTTACGCGGCCAACCCAATACCCCAATGTCTTCTCTTAAAATACGAACACAAAAAGCATGAATGGTTGATATAAAGACCTGACTTGCCTGATCACCCAGTGCTAATGCAATTCGCTCTTTCATTTCATTGGCCGCCTTATTCGTAAAGGTAATCGCCAAAATATGTCGGGGTGCAACCCCGATTTTCTCAATTAAATGAACAATTCGATTTATTAAAACAAAGGTTTTACCACTACCAGCACCGGCAATAATCCGTAAATACTGAGCTTGGCTAACAATTGCTTCTGCTTGACTTTGATTTAGTTTTTTTTCTTGCAACATGGCCTCACCTGTGGCTATTATATCATATAAAAAACAAAGCAAATGATTATGTTATAATACCTTAAAGGAGAATTATGCGTCTATCAAAACCATGGGTAAACTATCAGATTTTAGATGCTGGCAATCAAGAAAAACTCGAACAAGTCGATGATTTTCTCATTGTGCGTCCTGATCCCCTTGCCCCTTTTAAAAAAGAAAAACCAGAACTTTGGTATCAAGCAGATGCTATTTTTAAGTTGGACACTCAAAACAAAGGACAGTGGCATTTTAAAACTCCCTTAAAGGACCCTATTATTTTACGCTATAATCAGTTTCAGTTTATTAGTAACTTAGGAATCTTTAAACATATTGGAATCTTCCCCGAACAAGCAACCAACTGGGATTGGATGTTAAAGACGATTTCAGAAAGTAAAAAAAATCAGCTTAAAGTTCTTAATCTATTTGCCTATACCGGTGGAGCAACCACCGTGGCAGCTTCATCATATCAAGTCAGTGAAGTGGTGCATGTGGATGCCGCCAAGAAAATGGTTGGTTGGGCCAAGGATAATCTTGCCCTTAATCAACTCACCCATAAAAAGGTACGCTTTATGGTGGACGATGTAACTAAGTTTGTAAAACGGGAAATCAAGCGTCAACGTCGCTATGACATTATTATCCTTGATCCCCCTTCCTATGGTCGGGGTCCCAATAATCAACTATGGAAAATTGAAACCCACCTACCACCTTTACTAGAAGATTTGAATCAATTATTAAGTGATGAACCTCTTTTTGTCCTACTTAATAGTTATTCCACCCATATCTCAAAAACCATGATCCATGATATGATGGCCTCCACCTTATGGAGTGGAAACTCTCAAGTGGACGCCATTGGCTTAAATATTGAAGCATCTAAAAGAATATTACCGGCAGGAGTAAGTGGACTATGGACACCTTAAACATACTTTATGAAGATAATCATCTCTTGGTTCTGATTAAACCCGCTGGGATTTTATCCCAGGCGGATGGGAGCCATCATGATGATATTGTCAATCTTGCCAAAGCCTATTTAAAAGAAAAGTACCAAAAACCTGGTAATGTATTTTGTGGTTTAGTTCATCGTTTGGATCAACCAGTTTCTGGGATCATGGTTTTGGCAAAGACCTCAAAAGCCGCTGGACGTTTAAGTGAGCAATTCGCTAAAGATACTGTGACCAAAAACTATCATGCGATTGTTAAAGGTAAACCACCACTCGGACTCTATGAAGACTATTTATTAAAAGATAAAATGCGTAATACCACCTATGTTTCTAAACATGGTAAGCTGGCCCAATTAGAGGTGCTGTCAATTCGCCAAAACCAAGGCTTATCCTTAGTGAAACTCAATCTAATTACCGGTCGTCCCCATCAAATACGAGTACAGATGGCTTCCCGGGGGTTTCCTCTTATTAATGATCATCGTTATAATAAAAAGGCAACCATCAATCAAGATATCGCCTTGTTTGCATCAAAGTTAACCTTTGATCATCCGACCACCAAGCAAAGAATGATCTTTGATGCGCCCTTACCCAG
>CAYXES010000031.1:0-2770 GCA_964464075.1 uncultured Erysipelothrix sp.
TATCATCATGGTCTTTGAATGTAACTTTATAGCTATTAATATTCCACTTAGCATAAAGTTCAACATCATTAAGAACCACATCTTCATCAAATTTCCAAGCAGTTTTTAATTCAACATCTTTATACCAACCAGCAAAGGTATGACCTTCTTTTGTAGGTGCGGTTGGTTCTACCGCTTTATCATTATAGTAAACTTCTTGTTGTTGCATTCCATCAACTTGGAAGCGAACATACAATGGTCCATAAAGTAATACTCCCTCAAGGTCTCCCAAAGGACCTGTAGTCGCTGGTTTAAATTTTTCATTTGCTGAATAAGAACTAAAGAAGATATCATGTGGAGTTATACCTTTATTAAAAGGTACATTTAAAGTAGAAATACTTTTTTCACTAATCGACAATGAGAATGTTCTTGCTTCTCCAACAAATGCATTATCAGTCACATTACCAATATCTGCAACTTCAGAATCAAAAGAACCTGCTGTTAAGGTGACTAGTAATTGATATCCACTTGGTTTATCAAACGTGTTGTTTGTTATATTTACTGATTTTGTATATGAGTTAAGTGAGTATTGAATCGCAGTTCCTTTACCATAAAACTTGTTGTTTATAATCTCAATTTCCTCAGCATGTAATAAGTTTATACTGTATGTTGCGCCATAAAAGACACTATTTTTAACACTAAGTTTGGAACCAACATGAGTACTAATCCCACCATCAGGAAAACCGATATTCCGATACAAAAATCCTGCTTCTTCTGGTAAATCAGCTTCTCCAAACTGAACATTTTCAATAGATATATCATAGAGATAATTTAGATCAGTTTCTGTTTCTGCATTTTTAGTTTTTTTGCTAACTTCTAATTGCGTCTTACGATCACCAGTATGCAATAATTTCACATTTTTAATTACAACTGGATCACTAGTTTCAATTGTTATTTTTCCATCAATAGATGCACCATTACCTTCAATAGTAAGTGCGTTAGTAATAGTTAATCCTTCATATACTTTTCCTGCTTCAAGTGTAATTACACCTTCTTTAGCAGATGGCATAGACACTGGATCATTCACTGCTTCTGTCGCCAAGACATTCACATTAACGAGTGTTAATGCCATAATCATTGTTAATACATAACTTAAAATTCGTTTCATATGTTTCCTCCATATTTCTAAAACAAAATAAAATTTGAACACAAAAAATATCTCTTTACCACCCTCCCTTTTTTAAAGAAATAACGTTGAAATGATTATAAAAGTTCATAATGTCATTCCCCCAATAAAAAAACTTTACGACAGCTGGCTATCTCATAGAGATCCTATAGCTTTGCGTCCTACACTCACGTGTAGTTTGCCTTTAACATAAAAGTTCAATGACAACTTATGTTATTTGTTTTTTTACAATTTCATTGTAACCGCTTTCTACAAGCGAAACAAGATAAAATTTAAATTTGTTATAAAATTCACTTTGTTTTCACATCTATTTTGTGAAGACTGTCATTTATTAGACAACTTTGTGCTCTCAGTCCAATATTTCGGACAGGCTAACTATTTCATAACCTTGACTTAGTAAATATAAAATACTTGCTTCTAAGGAATCAACACTTGATTGATACAAATCATGCATTAAAATAATGCCATTGTTTCTAGCTTGAAGTCGTATTTGGTTGACAATGGAATCTTTATTTCGGTACTTCCAGTCTAAAGTATCAATATTCCAATAAACAAACTCCATGGGGATTAATTGGTCTACCCTGGTGTTACTAGAGCCATACGGAGGCCTTAAATAACGCATTTGGTAGCCCGTTAAATCATAGACTGCTTGATTGGTACGATTGACTTCAGAAAGAATTTGTTGGTCACTAAGACGATCTAATGCGGGGTGGCCATAAGAATGATTGGCCAACTCATGACCCTCCTCGTAGATTCTTTGAATAAGCGTTGAATGAGAATTGACCCGTTGCCCTAAAATAAAGAAGGTTGCTTTAATATTATATTTTGCGAGAATATCTAAAATTTGAGGGGTATAAATTGAAGGACCATCATCAAAAGTAAAGGTTATCCGTTTTTGAGTTGGTGTTTTGGCAATCGCATAATCTTTTAAAGGTTCCTTAAGACCACTTAAAAGAAAACGATAAGGTATATTAATACGAACTTTATTAAAATATGAAGTTTGATCAATCACAAAACTAACGTGATCCTTTAACACATTGAATTCGCCGGCTTTAAGTTTCGCTTGAAAGGCATCTCTAGTGAGGGTCTTAGGATATTTGCTTTGAAGCTGATTATAAAAGACTTGATCAAGCTGATCATAGTCCAGAATTTGATTGACACTTTTGATACTATGGTTTTTAAGTGAAACCAAATATTGATGGCCATAACGATCGTATTGTTTTCCATGATTTCGATAAGCATTTTTAAAAGTAAGCGTCACTAAATCATCGCTTAAAACATTGTATTCTAATTCGATATCTAAACTCGGTTTTTGATGATTTCTTAAACGATTCCCTTCAAATTCAAGATGACTAAAAGCTTGACTTTGAAGTTGAATATAGGCTTCTACAAATTCATTAATGAAATTTAAAGTAAACTTTGGAAGTTTGGTTTGAATTTCATAAGCGTCATTTTGATTAAAGCGCACTTCTTTTTCAAAGACAAGCTGATTATTCGTTTCAGGTGAAAACAGTGAAACTTGATTAGAATAGGCTTGTACTGGTTGATTCATAAGCATTATAATACTCAAAATCCCCCATAGAATGCTTATTGTTTTTTTCATAG
>CAYXES010000031.1:2870-4519 GCA_964464075.1 uncultured Erysipelothrix sp.
GATGAACTGGTTCCCGAAAATAGTTTTTCCATATAGGCGGGATTGGATTTAACCATTTTCGCAATTAAATCACCTTTATAAGGTCGATTGCCTTTACGTAGTTCCGAAATCCGAATCCGTTTACTGGTTTCTTGGTGGGTAATGATTAAGGCAAATTCATCATCTGCCTTAAAAGCTACACTATCAATCACTTCATCCTTGGCTGAAAGATTAAGGGCTCTAACCCCTTTGGAGCGTAAGGCAGTTGATGGGATTTGATCCACTTCATAGACCACCATATAACCTAGCTTGGTTAATAAGGCAATATTTTGATCAACGACGCTATAAGCCGCTACAATCTCATCTGCCTTCGCCACATTCATCGCAAGTGAGGTGCGTGAATAACGTTGAAGTTGGAATTCACTAATGGGGGTTTGTTTAATCATCCCCTTCTTGGTCACCGTAATGATTTGGGCATCACTTTCAAAGTCAGAAACAATAAAAGCGCCTTTGATCTTACGATTATCTTTATGATTCACTAAACTCGAGAAATGATCTCCGATATCTTTGAAGCGAACTTCATTAATTTCAAAAACTGGTACAAAGGCAAAATAGCCATCCGCCAAGATCAAGACTAAGGTATCCAGTAAATTACATTCCATTTCCCCAATGGGTCGATCATTTTCCTTATAGCCACTTAAACCACTAGATGCATTGTAAGAGCGCAGTGATACCCGTTTTAAATAACCATCTTCACTAACGGACACATAAACCCGCTCATTGGCGATTAAATCGGTCTTCTCAATAGTAACTTCTTGTACTTCATCAACCAGTTGACTACGCCGCTCACTAGGATAAGTTGCTTTAAGTTTACGGTAGTTTTCAATTAATAGATTATTAAGCAGGGTTTCTGATTCAAGTAGAGACTGATAATAGTCAATTTCATTCACCCCTAAGGCAAATTCATCTCTAAGAGCCACAATATCGGTATTGGTTAAACGATAAAGACGTAGTGAAACAATGGCTTCGGCCTGCATTTCACTAAAGGCATAGGCTGAAATCAGCTTTTCTTTAGCTTGGGCCTTATCTTTGGATGTTCGAATCATACTGATGATTTCATCTAAAATGGAGATTGCCTTAATAAGACCTTCCACAATATGAATGCGCTTGGATAGTTTTTCAATGCGATAAAGAGCCATCTTGGTTAAGACTTCTTTTTGATGAGCCACAATCGCATCCAAGCTATCTGATATATTTAAATAAGTAGGACGGCGATTCACAATCCCAACCATGTTGACATTGTAGTAAACCTGGGCATCACTATGGCGATACAAGAGTGCTTCCATAACATTGATATCGGCATCCGCCTTAATATCAACCACAATTTTTAAACCATTACGGTCCGATTCATCCCGTACATCCACAAAGCCATCAATAGACTTATTATTGATTAAATCCACAATCTTACGAACTAAATTAGCCTTAATCACTTCATACGGTAATTCCGTGATTACTAATTGTTGACTATTTTTCTTGGTGATGCGCTCAATTTTAGCGCGTAAGGTAATGCGCCCCTTACCACTTTTGAAGTAGTTTTTAATTTCTTCCTTATTCATGGCTAACGCACCGGTTGGGAAATCCGGTCCCGGTAGTACTTCCATGATTTGTTG
>CAYXES010000031.1:4619-11459 GCA_964464075.1 uncultured Erysipelothrix sp.
CCATTATTACCCTGCACATCGATTAAGATTTCATTGTTTTTCCAAGTTTGTGACATCCTAATCATGGCATCATAAACCGAGGAGTCACCATGAGGATGGTAATTCCCTATGACTAGTCCTACGGTTTTGGCGGACTTCCGATACGCTTTGGATGGGACATTACCATCCTTAGCCATGGCATATAAAATACGACGTTGAACCGGTTTTAAACCATCCCGCACATCCGGTAGCGCACGATCTAAAATGATGTATTTGGCATACTTGCCAAAACGATCTTCCATCAATTCTTCAAGTGATATTTCAATAAAATTCAGATCTTTTTCCATCATTAATCCTCCACCAAACTAAAGGAAACATGCATATCCAGCCATTCTCGGCGGGCACTAGCTTTATCACCCATTAAAAGATTAACCTTTTTCTGAGCTAAGAGGGCATCATCAATGCTCACTAAGAACAATTTACGACTCTTAGGATTCATAGTGGTTTCCCAGAGTTGATCGGCATTCATTTCCCCTAAGCCTTTATAGCGGGTAATGGTATAGCTTTTCATGGATGCCTTATGAACTTCAAGTTGGTCTTCATCATAGGCATAATAGGTTTCTTTGGCATTTGAAATTCGAAATAAGGGTGGCTGTGCCACATAGATTTTTTGATCATCAAATAAAGGACGCATGTAATTATAAAAGAAGGTTAAAAGCAAGACTTGAATATGGGCGCCATCCGTATCGGCATCGGTCATGATAATGATCTTATCATACGCACAATCCTTTAGTTCAAACTCCTGGGCTACTCCGGCTCCAATCGTATGAATAATGGCGGTTAATTCTTCATTTTTTAAAACATCCGCAACCGATGCTTTTTGAGTATTTAATACCTTACCACGTAAGGGTAAAATCGCTTGAAACTTAGAATCCCGTCCTTGTTTGGCGGAACCTCCGGCGGAGTCCCCTTCCACCAGAAAGAGTTCATTTTTATTTTTATTCTTTGCTTGCGCCGGTGCCAACTTACCCGCTAAAAGTTTAGCGGAACGTTGATTGCTTTTACCTTGACGGGCTTGATCGCGGGCTTTACGCGCTGCTTCCTTGACCATCACGGCCTTTTGAATCTTCTTAATTAAGTCAATCGCAAAGTTACGGTTTTCCTCTAAGGCAAAGCCAAAGTTTTCTAAAAGCACATTCTCGACCGCGGATTTAGCTTCTACGGTTCCTAGCTTACCTTTGGTTTGACCTTCAAATTGTAGAATATTTTCATTAATAAAAACCATGACAATGGCCGATAGTCCTTCCCGGACATCGTTTCCATCAAAGTTCTTATCACGTTCTTTGAGTAAATTATTTTTTCGGGCAAACTCATTAATACTCTTGGTTAAGGCACTCTTAAGACCCACTTCATGGGTTCCTCCATCTTTAGTCCGTACCAAGTTCACAAAGGAATAAATATCCTCCTGATAGCTTTCTGACCACTGTAGAGCCACCTGAACTTGAATATCATTCACTTCTTTTTTAATAATAATAGGTTTATGTAAGACCTTTTTATTTTCATTAATATCTTGGATAAAAGATAGAAGTCCATCACTAAAGCGGAAACTCTCCTTCTTATCAATGCGCTTATCAAAGATATTAAAGCTAACCCCTTCAAGTAAATAAGCAGATTCCTTAAGTCGCGAAGCAATCATATCATAATCAAATTTACCAGTCGTGAAAATCCCTTTATCAAAGGTAAAGGTTACTTTAGATCCACTTTTATTAGTCGGGCCTAGGTCTTTAAGTTTGGACTTTTTGGATCCCCCTTTTTCAAAATGGAGGGTTGAAATGCGCCCATTATAAGCAACCGTAACTTCAAGATAGGATGACAAGGCATTGACGACACTCGCCCCTACCCCATGCAAACCACCGGAAGTCTTATAGCCACCTTCCATGGAGAACTTACCACCAGCGTGTAGGGTGGAGAAAATAACCTCTAAGGTTGACATACCTGAAGCATGTTTACCACTTGGCATACCGCGTCCTTCATCTTCAATGGTGATGGTATCATCACTCTCAATCGTGACAGAAATAATTTTCCCATAACCATTAAGGGCTTCGTCAATGGCATTATCTAAAATTTCCCACACTAAATGATGGAGACCCCGATTATCGGTGGACCCAATATACATGGCGGGTCGCTTGCGAACTGCATTTAAACCTTCTAGTATTTCAATACTTGCTTCGTTATATACGTTATTGTTGCTCATAAAAACCTTTCTAGACTCTACTCACTAGCTATTATTTTAACCTATTTTTCTCAAAGATGGTAGCGGACTTGTGGAAATAATATCCACATATGATAAAATAGTTCTGAGGTGAAATCATGGATATACTCGTGGCTTTATTATTAGGGTACCTCTTTGGTTCAATTCCCTTTTCCTTGGTCGTTGGTAAGTTTTTTTATAACACCGATGTACGTGAACATGGCTCTGGAAACCTAGGAGCTTCTAACACTGGACGCACCTTGGGCGCTAAAGCAGGCCTGATGGTTGCGGTACTGGACTTATCAAAAGCCTTGATTGCGATGTTACTGGCGGTGTGGCTCACCAATAAGAACCTTGCGATTTATGCGGGAATTGGCGCGTCCTTAGGACATTGTTACCCACTCTTTGCCAAGTTTAAAGGCGGTAAGGCTGTTTCTACCGCTGCTGGCTACTTAATTGGTTTATCGTTATTTGTCAATCACAACGGCTGGTTGCTGATTGTGATTGCGGCTATCACTTTCTTTGGAATGTTAAAACTCTTTAAGATGGCTTCCTTAGCCTCCTTAAGTTTTGTTAGTGTTTCAACGGTTGCCTTATTTTTACTACAAGACAATCTTCTCTATTCCTTTTCCTTTTTATTGATCGCGATCATTGTGATTGTGCGTCACCGCTCTAACATTATGCGGATCATCAATAAAGAAGAACGTAAGATTACGTGGATGTAATGAGTTGAACTTGTAGTAAACTATGTTTTTGATTATAAAGTGGGCTTTGCGTAAGCCCTTTTTCTATGCACTCTAAAGCATGTTTAATATAAGGGGTAAAATCACTAGGATCATCAAAGTGAATCTCTTTGATGTCCCCATCATGCATAATCACTTTTAAGCTGTTACTCTTCCAAAAGTTATCGATAATAATCATACCTTCAGTCCCATAAATCCGCGCTCGATTGACTTGATCTGCGATTAAGGACGAACTTAAAGAAGCGACCAGCTTCTTTTTAGTTTGGATTTGAAGATGGGCAAATTGATCAGCACCCCGCTTATGCAAATCCACCTTCTTAGAGAAGGATTCAATTTCATCATCAATAACACTTAGAAAAAAGGCAATGGGATAAACACCCACATCCCACAAAGAACCACCCCCATAAGGATCAAAAACCCAATGGTCATCATCAAAGTTACCACGGTAGCCATAACTAGCTTCCATATAAGTCACTTGCCCAATCATTTGATTGGCAAGTGCTTCTTTCACCCAAAGGGTTGATCCTAAATAAGGTGCTTTTTGGGCTTCCATAAGCAGCACACCCATTTCATCCGCTAAGGCAAAAGCCTCATTAATATCATTTTCTCTTACTAACATAGGCTTCTCACACAAGACATGCTTCTTGGCTCTAAGCGCCGCTAGAATTTGTTCTTGATGAACCATAATGGGGGTCGCAATATAAACCATATGAATGTTTTCATCCTTTAATAAATCATCCATATGCTCATAAACTTTTTCAATCTTATGCGCCTTCGCAAAGGCCTTAGCCTTATCATAAGTACGCCCATAGACAGCCTTAATGCTAACACCATCTAAAAATTCGGCACCCTTGATAAAGCGTGGTGCAATTTTTCCAGGACCAATAATCCCGATATTAATTTGCTTCATGTCAACTCCTTTAAAAAAAGGTCAGTCAGACCTTTATTTTATTTATATTGTTCCATGCTTTTCATGATTTGACGAATCTGAGCTTCCGATGGCTTACGTCCCATCTGTAAAAACATGGCTCGAATCATCTTCTCATTAATAGGCGGATTTTCCTTAATTTGCTTGGTTATGTATTGACGTGTAAAGTAAAAGCCTAAACCGCCACCAATTAATAACCCGACAATTAAACTAATTAAACTTGACCAAAAATCTCCCATAACTGCGCTCCATTTTCTTTTATTTATACTCTTAACACCCAAAAGGGCTGATATATTCCCTGTTTTATCAGGTGGGCATCGTTAGTTCAATTTTTAGGATTCCAAGTCAAGCCTGGCTTTCACTCCACTGAACAAAATCACGATTCCCTATATCAAAGTGTTGGAAATAATAATTCCTTTTGGGTTAACTGTATTATACCATATTTTGAGCCAATTCATACATAAAGACTCAAACTTATTCGATATTTTCCGACTTTGTTTTAACCAAAAGGGATAACTCATCCAACTGATCTTTGGTGATCGCAGATGGCGCTCCGGTAAGTGGACAACGGGCCGAAGCATTCTTAGGAAAGGCAATCACATCCCTTAAACTCTCCGCATTGGTAAGAACCATAGCCAAACGATCAAGCCCAAAAGCAATCCCGCCATGTGGTGGGGTTCCATACTCAAAAGCCTCCACAAAGAAGCCAAAGCGTCTTTGAATGGCTTCATCAGAAAAGCCAATCAACTCAAAAACTTGCTTCTGTAGCTGTGGATCATAAATCCGTTGTGAACCACCCGCAATCTCAAAGCCATTACAGACTAAATCATAGGCATTAGCCAGTGCTTCCAGTGGTTTTTCACTTAAGCTATCCAAGTACTGAGCTTGAGGTGAGGTAAAGGGATGATGGCGAGCCACCAAACGATCTTCTGTCTCCACATACTCAAACATGGGCATATCCACCACCCATACAAATTCAAAGTGATCATCGATAAATTCATGGTGTAACTTACCAAAGTAGGAACGTAAAGCTCCCGCTCCAATACAAGCTGGTTCCCAAAGATCACCAACTAAAAGTAGGGCTTGATTATCTTGAAGCTTAAAGGCTTCCACAATCGCATGGGCTTGTTCATCACTTAAGAACTTACGAATCGAACCACTTAAGCCATCAGTTCCCTGTTTAAGGACAATTAAAGAGGCCGCATGATGCTTTTTAACTAAAAGCGTTAACTCATCCACCTTCTTACGCGTTAATTGATCCGCACCTTCAACCACAAGCCCTTTAATCACCCCACCAGCCTTCAGTACATTTTGATAAAGTTCAAAGTCAACGTCTTTAAATAAATCAGTTGCATCAACTAACTTCATCCCAAAACGTAAATCGGGCTTATCGGTTCCATAGTTATCCATGGCCTCTTTAAAGGACATGCGTTTAAAGGGAATCACTAAATCTTGATTAAGTGCTTCTTTTACCACTCGTTGAACCATCTTTTCCATATGGCCAAACAAATGATCAGCATCCATAAAGGACGCTTCAATATCAACCTGCGTAAAGTCAAGTTGACGGTCGGCTCTTAAATCTTCATCTCTAAAACAGCGTGAAATCTGATAATAGCGTTCAAAGCCCGCAATCATCAGCATTTGTTTAAAGATTTGCGGTGATTGTGCCAAGGCATAAAACTCACCCGGATGCACCCGTGATGGTACTAAGTACTCACGTGATCCTTCCGGAGTTGATTTAGTGAGTAGTGGGGTTTCCACATCAATGAAGCCCACACTATCCAAGTAATCCCGCATGGCCCGCACAATCTTGGCTCGCACCATAAGATTATGCTGCATCTTAGGACGCCGTAAATCTAAATAGCGATACTTGAGGCGTAAATCTTCCAAAGCATCGGTCTTATCCGCAATAATCATGGGCGTTTGTTTGGACTTAGCGATGACTTCAAAGGATGTAACCATGACTTCTAAATGTCCGGTTGGGATATTCTCATTCACATTAGAACGTTTTACTAACGTCCCCCAAACACTAAGTAAATACTCATTTTTAATATCTTTAACCGATTCGGCTAAGGCTTCATTAAAGACCACCTGCATAATGCCAGTTCGATCTCGAATATCCATAAAGACTAAATCCCCAAAATTACGGCGTTTGCTTACCCAACCAATAATTTGAATGGTTTGATTTAAATCTTTCAGACTATAGTCTAAATTATACTTCTCACGATTAATCATGCTGGTGCTCCTTTAATAATAATGAATCCACAACGTCCACTAATTCACTCACATCCACTTCCCTTTGTAGTTGAGATACCACATCTTTTAAACTTACCTTATGGTTATCCACTTCATTTTGACCAATAAAGAGTAAGAGTTTGGCCCCTAAACGCTCAGCCGATTTAAACATGGATTTCATGGAACGATTGGCATAGTCCATCTCCACCACATACCCATGTTGGCGCAACAGCGTTACTAGCTGATGAGCATAGCTTTCCTGTTGATCAAGGGGTAAGACATAAATGTCTACTTCATCCTCAGTATCAAACTTTATTCCGGCATTTTCAGCCGCTAAAAGCAAACGTTCAATTCCCATCCCAAAGCCAAAACCACTCAAGCTAGGACCACCCATGGCCGCTAAAAGCCCATCATAACGACCACCCGCAATCAGGGTTGCTTGGGTTCCCATGGCTGGGTTATTGGATATAATCTCAAAGACGGTTTCTGAATAGTAATCTAACCCTCTTACTAATTTATCATTGATTTCATACGTAGCCCCTAAGGATGATAAGTGGTCTTTGACCACCTTAAAGTAAGCTTGACTCGCTTCATTTAAGGCATCCGCTAAAGCAGGCACACTTAAGAAGGATGGATGGTCTTGATCGATCTTACAGTCTAAAATCCTCAGTGGATTTTGGACATAGCGACGCTGACAATCCTCA
>CAYXES010000032.1:0-11333 GCA_964464075.1 uncultured Erysipelothrix sp.
TGGTCATTCATATCAATAAAGTAACGTCCACACATAATTAAGCCTCCACTTTCTCAATAAACCATCGGGTTTCTTCTAAATATAAGTATCGCATATGTCCATGAATCATGCATGTGTAGCGCATTCCATAGCCACCTGATTTTAAAGAAGCAGCTGGAATCTTTTGCGTAATGCGATCGATACTGAAGGATTTGTTATTTTTCCATATTATTTTTAAAGGGGTGATACTACCATCAATATCATAATGAGCAAGGACACTAACATAAATCTTACGTGTATTTCTCATTGTGGTTTAAGGAAATTAATCGGAAAAATAACATGATCACCTTTAGGGTTAAAGTCGCTAAGAATAGGATTACTTGTGATGGTAGCGCGTTTAATGCTCTTAAAACCAAAACGTTTGCGGATATCTTGGATAACACAATCCACTTGATATTCTTTAACTTGATTCTTAAAAGGACTAAAAAGCGAGGTTTGTAGTGGGGTATCATCCCCAACCAATTGGTGGGCCTTAATCCCAATGGAGCGAATCACATGATTAAAGGAAATATTGGCCTTAAAAAGCTCCATGGCCGCTAAACAGATATCTTGGCTTAAATTAGTCGGATGTTCCAAAGTCTTTTGCCGGGTTATTCCATGCAGGGTCGCTTCCCGAATGGAGACACTAACACTACGGCACATAAAACCATTTTCTTTTAAACGGGCTGCGACACTTTCAGCTAAGACCATGGCGACGACTTTAATATCTTCAAAGTTTTTCATATCAACCTTAGTGGTGATACTATTACCAATGGATTTAATCAGCGACTGCATGTCATTAGGAACTACTGGACTATAATCTTCACCATTGGCGAAATGCCAGATCATAGTCCCGATTTTACCCAAATGTCGAGTAATAAAGTGAGGATCACTGTTGGCTAAATCACCGATGGTATAAATACCATAACGAGCTAGTTTCTTGGTGGTTGCGGCTCCAATGTAAATAAGCTTATTCACAAGGAGTGGATGAACCAAAGTAGGGACATCCGATTCTCTAATTAAGGTAATGGCATTAGGCTTTTTATAATCTGAACCCAGTTTAGCGAAGACCTTATTAAAGCTAATCCCAATGGAAAGGGTTAGGCCATATTCATGGTAGACATCGGCCGCAATCTGTTGAGCAAGTCGCATGGGATCTTTAAATAAGCGCATGCTTTGGGTGACATCCAACCAGGCTTCATCAATCCCAAAGGCTTCAATCTGATCGGTATAACGGGCGTAGATATTAAAGACATAATTTGAAAAGCGTAGATATAAAGAAAAGCGTGCCGGTAAAATAAGCAGCTCAGGGCATTTAGCGCGGGCCTTAACTAGAGGTTCACCGGTCGTAATACCATAGGCTTTCGCTAAGGGATTTTTCGCTAAAATAATCCCATGGCGTTTATCTTGATCACCGCCCACCGCCATGGGGCGATGGCGAGTTTCAGGATAAAAAAGCTCCTCAACTCCGGCATAAAAGTGGTTGATATCACAATGTAATATAATGCGTTCCATAACTTCCTCCACCTTTATCTTACTTGAAAAATATTCAAGTAGCAAGGCAAACTTGAATAATATTCAAGTTTAATTTATAATGCCTTTGGAGGGTCTTATGACACTTGGAAAACGTTTAAAAAGCTTAAGAAAACTAAAAGGTTACTCACAAGATCAAGTTGCCCAGGCTTTAAATTATAAGTCATTTACCACCATTCAAAAATGGGAGAGTGATGATGCGGCTCCACCGGTACAAATCTTAGAGCGACTCGCTAACTTATATGGCTGTCAGATTAATGATTTCTTTAGTGAATCACGCTTAAAGCGGGTAGTTCCTATTATGGGAGTGGTAATTGGAGGCAGTCCTCTGGAAGCCATTGAGGAATACCTGGGGGAACATGAAGTCTTTATGGAACCAGATGGTCATGAGTATTTTTATTTGCGGGTTAAAGGGGAATCGATGATTGAGGCACGTATCTATCCTGGTGATGAGGTCTTTGTGCGTAAACAAACCATGGTGGATAATGGGGATATCGCCATTGTTTTAATTGGAGCAGAGGCTACTATTAAACGGGTATACATTAAGAATAATAAATTGATATTAAAGCCTGAGAATGCCAATTATGAAGCCATGGAGTATGAACTCTCCCAACTTAATCAAGAAAACATCATGATTTTAGGTAAAGTGCTTCATAATCGGGTTACGATTAAATAATTTGAATCCCTAGAAGGGGCTTGATACAATAGCGAGGGAGTGACATATGATGAATTGGATTTTTGAAGTTTCAGATCGTTATTTACAACATGGTTTAGAAGGCTTGTTGATTACTGGTTTAATTCTATTTAGCATTGTGGTACTGATTAAAGCGCTTATTAAACGCTTAATGATGCGCTTAAGAGATAAGAATGTATTAGATCAGACGGGTTCACGTTTCGCAAGTCGTATCTTAAAAGTGATTATGTATACGTTTGTGATTGTGATTGTGGGGGCTCAGATTATTCCCCTTAAAAACCTATCGGTTTCACTACTAGCAGGTTCTGGGATTGTGGTCTTAATTATTGGTTTTGCGGCCCAAGAAGCCTTTTCTAATATTATTGCTGGTTTCTTTATCTCATTCTTTCGACCATATTCAGTTGGGGATTTGGTGCATTTACCATCGGAAAATATTTCAGGGAGTATTGAAGATATTAATTTAAGACATACAATTATTCGTACCTATACCAATCAAGCTGTGGTCATCCCTAATAGCACTATGAATAAGATTACGATTGAGAATCGGATTCTAGGAGATAAGCGTTCTCGAAATTACTTTGAGATGCCAATCGCCTATGATAGTGATATTGATTTAGCCCGTCAGATTATGACTGAGGCGATTATGAAGCATCCAAACTTATTGGATGTGCGCACCCCAGCGCAAATCGCCAATCAGGAGCCATTATTTAAAGTCATTCTGGTTCGACTGGACGATTATGCCATGGTATTAAGAGCGGTCTTATGGTCCGCTGATTTCTCCAGTGGTTGGGTGATGCTTAATGATTTAAGAGAACAAATCAAAAAAGAATTTGATGCAGCTCAGATAATCATCCCACTTCCAACTCAGAATGTGAATGTACGTACTCATGAATAGGGTTAACATCTTTTAAAGCAGCATAAACGACCAGGGGGTCGTTTATTTTTATGTGAAAATGAGTTATAATAATGTCTTGTAGAACGGAGGTTTTGCATGTTCTTAAAAAGAATTGAAATGTCGGGTTTTAAATCATTTGCGGATAAGACCATTATCCATTTTAATCATGACGTTACCGGAATTGTAGGTCCTAATGGGTGTGGTAAAAGTAACATTGCGGAAGCCATTCGTTGGGTATTGGGTGAACAATCTGTAAAGTCCTTACGGTCTGAATCCATGAGTGATGTGATTTTTAATGGATCCAATAATCGTAAGATGGTTAATCTTGCCCAAGTAACCTTGGTTTTTAATAATAAAAATAATATTTTAAATATGCCTTATGAAGAAGTTTCCATTACCCGTAAGATTCATCGTAATGTCAGTGGTGGTGAATACTATATCAATAATAATCCAGTACGTTTAAAGGATATTGTGGATTTAATCTCAGATAGTGGGATTGGTAAAGACTCCTTAAGTATGATTTCCCAAGGGAATGTCAGTAACTTTGCGGAAGCGAAGCCCAGTGAGCGACGTCTGATTTTTGAAGAAGCCGCAGGGGTTGCCAAGTATAAGAAACGCAAGAATGAATCGGTTTCGAAATTGTATCGGACCCAGGAGAATGTGGATCGGGTCAGTGATATTGTTTATGAATTAGAAAAACAAGTGAATCCGCTTAAACGGGCCGCTAAAAAAGCCAAGCTATTTGAAGAGCGTAAAACCCGTTTAGAGAGTATTGAGATTGGGGTTTTAGTTTCTTTAATTGACAAGTTATTGCATGATATCGAACATTTTGAAAATGATCTCTTTGATTTACAGACTCAGAGTTCTTTAAAAGAAACAGCACTGCATGTGAATGAGGTTGCGATTAATCGCTTTAAAGATCAAATTAATAGCTTAGATAAGGAAGTAGCCCAATATCAAGAAGAGCTCATGGATGTGGTTAATGAGATTCAGATCTTAGAAACGCGTAAGATTGAAATTGATGAACGGCGTAAGTATGAGCTGGAAGTGGGTGACTCCCAACAAAAAGGGGAACAGCTTTCTTCCTTACTCAAAGAAGCACAACTAGAATATGAAGACCGTTTAAAACGTCGTGATGACTTAAAGGATGAAATTGATGCCATTAATCAAAATCTATTAGCTTATAATCGTCAACTTTTAGATGTTCAAACCGATTTAGATATTTTAAACAACCAACTTGCACGAGCTCTATCACGTAGGGAAGTCCTTAAAAACATTATTGAGCGACCTTATATCTCACAAGCTGGGGTTCATGCGATTCTTCAAGCTAAAGCGAGCCTAGCGGGCGTCATTGATAGCGTAGCGGGCTGTTTTGTGGTGGATGAGGGTTATGAGTTGGCTTTAGATGCGGCCTTAGGTGCGGCGAATGCGCACATAGTGGTGGTGGATGAACGTTCAGCTCGTAATGCGATTTCCTTCTTAAAACAAAATCAAAGTGGAAGAGCGACCTTTGTACCTTTAAGTGTTCTTAAAGCCCGCTACTTAAGTCGAGAAGCGCTCTTAATCTGTGAGAATTCAAACAGCTTTTTAGGCTTAGCCAGTGAATTTGTCACTGAGAAGATTGAAAATGATCCATTATCCATGGCCTTTTTAAATAATGTGATTGTGGTTGAGGATTTAGAAAAAGGCAATGAACTTGCGGCTTTATTAAATTATAACTACAAGATTGTGACCTTGGATGGGGATGTGATTCATCGCGGTGGTACCATGAGTGGTGGTAAGATTAAGGAACATTATTCCTTAATTAGTGCCAAAGCTGAGTTAAGTCAGCTTGAAATCACCATCAGTTCACAAGAAGCCAAAAGGGTTGACTTAACCCAAGCATTGGAAAAGACAAGCAGTGAGAAAAATCAAGCGAATGAAAACTTACTTCAACGACGAATCTCCTTAGCCCAACTTGAACCGGTCTTGGATGCCAAGCGTTCTAAATATGAACGTCTTCAAAATGAATTTGAAATGCTAGATCTCGATGAGAATCATACTTCCGATACCTTTGAGGCCGGATTAGTTAAAGCTTTGAATGATATTTACTTTAAGCGTGATCAAATCACCAGTGAAATCAATACGAAGCGAGAAGCAAAAGTAGCGATTCTCTTTGAATTTGAACGCAAAGAAAAACAAGTGCATCAATTGCGTAAAGAATATAATGATATGGTGAGTAAAGAACGATCCTTGGATATTGAGTTAACCAAGATGAAGACGAATTATAATCACTATATTGAACGTCTCAATGGGGATTATCAAATGACCATGGAGTATGCGCGTACTTTAGAGAAGGTGGATGATATTGAAAGTGCCCAAACCGAAGTTTTAGAGTTGCGTCAAGCCATTGCTTCCATGGGTAATATTAATATGGACGCTCCGACTGAGTATGAAGAAGTGAATGAGCGTTATGAATTCTTACTAAACCAACTGGATGATTTAATCCAAGCAAAAGAGCGTTTGCTTGAGATTATTGGTGAGATGGATACCATCATGATTGAACGCTTTAAAAACATGATTGATAGTATTAATGATGTCTTACCGGAAGTCTTCTCAGCCCTCTTTGGGGGTGGTAAGGCCCGTTTGATTCTAGATATGCCAGATGATTTATTAAATAGTGGGGTTGATATTGAAGTCTTTCCGCCTGGTAAGACCATTAAGAGCATTAACTTGTTTTCTGGTGGGGAAAAGAGCTTAATTGCGATTTCAATTTTATTTGCGATCTTAAAGGTGCGTCATGTGCCCCTGTGTGTCTTTGATGAGGTTGAAGCTTCCTTAGACCAAGCCAATGTGGAGAAGTTCGCAAATTACTTAAAAGAGTTCTCTCATGAGACTCAATTTATCGTGATTACGCACCGTCCCGGCACCATGAGTTTATGTGATGTCTTATATGGGGTAACCATGCCTGAAGATGGGGTAAGTGATATGATTCGCGTACAACTCATTGATGCGATTAAGATATCGGATGATGAAAGTGAGGGTGATTATGTCGTTTCTGGATCAGCTTAAACAAGCTTTTTCAAAGAAGAAAGATAAAGATGTTTATATCTCAGGATTAAACACCTTTAAAAAGAAAACCGATGAAGTCTTTAGTGGTCTTTTTCAAGCTGATCGAATCGTGGATGATCTTTGGTTAGAAGATGTCATGATTGCCTTGATCCAAAGTGATGTTTCCTTAAATACTGCCAATGCGATTATCGAAGCATTTAAAAAACAAGTTAAGGTTAATCATCAGAAGGTGGATGATGAACTTAAATCACAGTTTATGCAGGTCATCTCTGATTTTTATGGGGATTTCCCCTTAGATGTCATGATGAGTGCGACTGGACCTACCGTGATCTTAATTGTGGGGGTGAATGGTTCCGGTAAGACGACTTCAATCGCTAAATTAGCCGCCAAGTATAAAAGGGAAGGCTATAAGGTTGGTGTAGCCGCTGCGGATACTTTTAGAGCGGGGGCTATTGATCAATTGCGGGTGTGGACTGATCAAATTCAGGTTGATTTTATTGGAGGCGATATGCATAGTGATCCGAGTGCAGTCTTAGTGGATGCGGCCCGTTATGCCAAGGAAAATGAATTAGACATTCTTTTATGTGATACCGCCGGTCGGCTTCAAAATAAAGCGAATCTAATGGCTGAGTTGAATAAGATGTTTCGGGTACTCGATCGGGAGATCAGTGGAGCACCGCATGCGATATGGTTGGTGGTGGATGCCACCACCGGTCAAAATGGTCTTAATCAAGCTCGGGTTTTCTTAGAAAGCTGTGAAGTGGGGGGTATTATCCTTACTAAGTTGGATGGCTCAGCCAAAGGTGGCATCATTCTTTCAATCAAACATGAAACGGATATTGGTGTCATTTTTGTGGGTCTAGGGGAACAGCTTGATGATTTAGTCATCTTTGATAAAGAAGCTTACTTATACAGTATGTTTGAAGGAGTTCTCTATGATAACCAAAACACGTCGTATGAATGACCTTTTAGATTGGTATGAAAATCTATTAACAACCAAACAAAAAGCGGTTATGCATCTTTACTATCAACAGGATTATTCCTTAAGGGAGATTGCCCAAGAATTAGAAGTGTCTCATAATGCGATTTATGATATTATTATGCGGGCTAGTAATCGCTTAGAAGCGATTGAAGCCCAAGTTAAAGTCTTAGCGCTCTATCAGAAACTACAAACTCAAATTGAAGCGCTGAAGGCTAAGGATATTGATGCCATTCAAGAAATTATTGCCGAATTGGAAAAACTTTAGGAGGAATTATGGTTAAAATTATTTCAGTTAATGCGGGGAGTTCATCATTAAAATTTCAATTATTTGAAATGCCAAGTCAAGATGTTTTATGTTCCGGAATCTTTGAAAGAATTGGTTTAGAAGATGGGATCTTTACCATTAAGACCAGTGATTATAAAGAAACGATTGAACGCCCTTTTGAGGATCATAAGGTAGCGGTTGAAATGCTCTTAGAGGAGCTGGTTGACCGTAAGATTGTTTCAAGTTTAGAAGAAATAGCGGGAGTTGGCCATCGCGTTGTGCATGGTGGTGAGAAGTATGCCCACTCAGTGATTATTGATGAACAGGTTGAAGCTGATATTGATGAGCTTTCTGATTTAGCGCCACTTCATAATCCAGCCAATTTAATTGGCTACCGTGCCTTTAAGAAAGCTTTAGGCCATGCAACCCATGTTGCGGTCTTTGATACTGCTTTCCATCAAAGTATGGATCCGGATGTATTCTTATATCCAATTCCACGTGAATACTATACTGAATATAAAGTTCGTCGTTATGGTTTCCATGGTACCTCTCATTACTATGTATCCAACCGGGTTGCGGAGCTAATGGGAGTGAATGTTAAAACCCTAAATATTATAACCTGTCACTTAGGCAATGGGGCTTCCATTGCGGCCGTGAGTCAAGGTAAATCAGTCAATACCTCTATGGGCTTTACCCCTTTAGCTGGTATTATGATGGGAACCCGTTCAGGGGATATTGACCCAGCGATTTTAACCTTCATTATGGAAAAAACCAATAAAACGGCGCAAGAAGTTATTAATGTCTTAAATAAGAAGTCCGGTATGTTGGGAGTTTCAACCATTTCTTCTGATGCGCGTGATATTGAAGATGCTTTAAATAAGGGTGATTCTAATGCCCGTTTAACCCGTGATATTTATGCGAATCGAATCGCCCAAACCATTGGTTCCTATTTTGTACAAATGGGTGGTGTGGATGCCATTGTCTTTACCGGTGGGGTTGGTGAAAATGATTATGGTGTACGATATGATGTAATTTCTAAGATTGCTAAAGCCTTACATATTGAATTAGACATTGAGCTAAATCGTAAAATGCGAGGCCAGGAAGTCTTATTAACAAAACCTAATTCTAAAGTTGCGGTATGGTTAGTACCAACCAATGAAGAGTTAGTGATTGCCCAGGATACCTTACAACTAATTAATGAATAAAGTTCAGCAAATTATTCTTAATGAAATTCATCAAGCTAAAATCATCACCATCTTTCGCCACATTAATCCCGACCATGATGCTTTAGGAAGCCAAAATGGCTTAAAAGCCTTTTTAAAGGGTCGCTACCCACTCAAACAAGTTTATGCTTGTGGTTTTGATGATCAAATTAAGGGGATTGAATATCCTTCTAGTGATCAAATACCTGATGAAGTGATTGAAGCATCCCTTGCGATTGTTTTAGATAGTGCCAATACGGAACGGATTGATGATCAACGCTATAAACTAGCGCATAAAATCATAAAAATCGATCATCATCCTGATTTAGATCAATATGGAGATATTCAGTGGGTGGATACCGATTATTCCTCCACCAGCGAGATGATGAGTGAGTTGCTTCAAGCTTTGAATAAGAAACCTTTGGATAAGGAAGTTGCGACCTACTTAATGGCTGGAATGATCAGTGATACCATTATGTTTTCAATTAAGAGCACACGCTCTGAAACCTTAAGACAGGCAGCCTACTTACTTGAAAGTGATATTAGTATCAATGCGATTCATCAAGCAATCTACAATGTCTCACTCAAGGATTTTAACTTCATTAACTTTGTGCGATCCAAAGCTAAGCTTTATCATAATTCAATTTTAATCGCGATGATTAGCTTAAAGGATTTAGCCAAATTTAATTTGCATCCTAATTTAGCCAAGGAATATGTCTATGCCTTGGCTAATATTGAAGAAGTTGAAGTATGGGGTCTCTTTATTGAACGGGAAGTGGATGAGATTTCTTGTTTTAATGGGAGTTTGCGTTCCAAACGCTTGGCCATTAATGAATTGGCGAGTCAATATAATGGTGGTGGTCATCCTTTAGCCAGCGCGGTGAAGCATATTAAAAAGGCAGAAGTCATAGAACTGATTGATACGATGGCAATCCGTTTAAAGGAGGAAACTGATGAAAATTGAATTTGTAAATCCTTTTAAAAAGAACCTTAAGTTTACCCAAAAGAAAACGGTTAATAAAAAACGTAAAGCAATGGGACATGGCTTAGCTTTTTTAGTGACTGCCTTTATCTTTTTTATCGTTGATTATATTACCTTACCTGCCTACAATCTGCATTCCTTTGGTTTTCTACTCTTTATTGCGCTAAGCTTAGCGCTATGGGCAACTTTGGATCAGATTTTTACCTTTTCAATAGGTAAATATCACAAATTTGTATATATTTTTAGCGGTTTAATTGTTGCCTTCGCATCCGTCTTTTCACTATTATCTTCAGAGTTTTTAAATGCGCGTGCCTATCGTGATCAAATCGTGATCAGTGAGATTAGTTCCTTTAAAGATGGTTTTGAGGCTGTCGATTTAAATAAAGTTCCGGTTTTAGATAAAGAAACGGCGATTCAATTGGGTGAAAAACAAATTGGTATGGTTGCCAGTTTGGGTTCCCAGTATTTTGTGCATGATGATTATACCCTGTTGGCCCAAAAGGACTCCATCTATCGGATCTCAGCCTTGGATTATCGGGATGCCATTAAATGGTTTAATAATCGTAAAACTGGTATCACCAGTTTTGTGAGTGTGAATGTAACCAATCCGAACGATGTTCGATTGGTAGACTATCCTCAGGGCATGCGTTATACGCCGCATGCTTATCTCAATGATAACTTAATGCGTAAAGTACGCTTTAATCATCGTTGGGCGATCATTGGTGGTTATGAACTGGAAGTTGATGATGATTTTAATCCGTTTTGGGTGTTTTCAGTCGTTAAACCTGAGATTGGTTGGTTTGGGGGACATAGTGCTAAGGGTGTCATTATTTTAAATCCAAGTACCGGCGAGAGTAGTTACTATGATTTGGATGAGGTACCAGCGTGGGTTGATCGGGTACAACCAGCTGAAATTGCTTGGTCCCAAATTGATAATTGGGGCTACTATGTGAATGGCTTTTTCAATACCTTGTTTGCGCAAAAAGAAATGCTACAAACGACTGAAGGGTATAATTATGTCCTACTGAATGGTAATATTTATGTTTTTTCTGGGATAACTTCTATTGGGGCTGATAACTCGATTGTGGGCTTTGCCCTCATTAATTTAAAAACCAAGGAAGCCATTTTCTACCAAGTCGGAGGAGCGGATGAATATTCAGCCATGAGCTCAGCGCAAGGCCAAGTTCAACATCTTAACTACAAGGCAACTTTCCCGGTTTTATTAAATATTGGTAATGTCCCAAGTTATTTCATGTCGCTTAAAGATAATGAAGGCTTGGTTAAAAAATATGCCTTTGTCTCAGTCTCTAATTATGATGCGGTTGGGGTGGGTGATTCCATCACAGCGGCCCTCAATGATTATGGATTACGACTTATTGATTTTGATATTATTATTGAAGACGCTAAATTGATGGATACTATTACTGGTACGGTGGCTTCGGTTAATACCGTAGTTGATCAAGGTGAAACCATTTACTACATCACCTTAAATGAAAGTCCACGTTTATTTAAGGTCATGGCTAAGGATAATATTGAAGTTATCTTTGCGACCTTAGATGATGAGGTTGAAATAACTTTCTATGATAGTGAACAGCTGGTAGTCGAAGCCATTCAATTTGATCATTTGGGGGTAAATTTTAATCCCTAATTAAGGAGGAAGCATGGCGGTTCATTTAATGACACACAGTGTTTATTCCTTGTTGTCATCAAC
>CAYXES010000033.1:0-10969 GCA_964464075.1 uncultured Erysipelothrix sp.
AGGAAGTGCTATTTAGAACCCCAGTGATTAAAATTATGTATAAACCAAACTAAAAACAACCGTATTGATACGGTTGTTTTGATTAAGCCCAAATAATCCAAATCAAGATATAACCTGTTATGACTGCAGCTAAAGTATAAGGGACTCCAATTTTCATAAACTGGCTAGTTTTTACTTCATAGCCATTTTTCTGCAACATCCCCATGGCCGTAATATTAGCCGATGCACCGATTGGCGTCAGGTTACCGCCTAGGGTAGCACCAATCAATAAACCAAAATACAAGACATTTGGATCAATATTCATGGATACTGCAATGCTAGCCACAACTGGTAACATAGTCGCAACATAAGGAATATTATCAATAAAGGCTGAAAAGATTACAGAGGCCCATACTAAGAGGGTATAAATAAGAAATAAGTTATTATTAGAAAGTTTAACAAATAAATCCCCAATATCATGAATAACACCTGATTCATTTAATCCACCCACAACCACAAACAATCCCATTAATAAAACAATGGTAAAGTAGTCAATGGACTGGATAGCATTTTTAATAGTGTTTTTATCTTTAGTTTTGAAGAACTCTCGGGCAATCGCAATTAAAAATAAGGCAGTACAAATTAAACCATTAATGATTTTAATATTGATAGGGAAGAAAGAAACCGCAATTAATAAAACAATCATTAATAATAAGAGATAAGTTGGGACATAATCTTTGATTTGAGTATGACCACTAATATTTATTGGCTCCTTATGTTTACCAAGAATAAAGAAGAGTACTAGCGTCGATGCGAGTGCACCTGCTTGTACAACCCAGAAAATACCAATTCGTCCTTGATGGAAAAAGAAATCCAAGAAATCCAAATTTGCATAACCACCTAATAAAATTGATGTAGTATCACCAACTAGGGTTGCGGCACCTTGTAAGTTAGAAGCTACCGCTATCGCAATGACACTGGTAACTGGTGATATTTTTAAACGCTTAGCAATATCTAAAGCAATTGGCGCCACAATCAATACGGTCGCGACATTATCAATAAAGGCTGAAATAATGCCCGAAAATAAGGAAAGGGCAATAATGGCCCACTTAACATTCGGGGTTTTATGTAAGATTAGATCCGCTAAATAAGCAGGCATTTTAGAATCAATAAATAAAGTGACTAAACCCATGGTTCCACCAATCATGAGAATGACGTTCCAATCAATCGCAAAGAACACCTTTGTTACAGGCATTATATTGAATAATACAAACAAAGTCGCAAATCCAACCGCGACATAAGGTCTTTTTTTAGGAAGGGCTAGTAATAAGATATAGGTTAAAGCAAATAAAATAATCGCTGTACTTTTCATCGTGTACCTCTTTCATTTTAACTACCCATCAACTATATAAATATTCAGGTTAATTGTCAAAACATATTATAAAAATTTTTAGTGAGACGTTAGTTGTTAGTTATGATGAATTAAACTACAATAAAGGTACTTCAAGTCATATTAAAGGAGGGGGAATCCTTATGATTTATTATATTAAAGGAAGACAATTTATAAAAAAAGATCAAACGGAAGCATTGTTATCACACCCAGCTGTGATATTTTCAAATTTATCAGAAGCAGAACACTACACTTCTAATTTTCAGTTTCCCCATCAAGTCCTCAAAAAAGCCTTAACCAATAATGAGGTTGTATATGAGAATCACCATGATTTTGATTTCTTCAGTATTCATCTAATGAGTGGACATGCTGATAAAGTTTATATCTACATTAATAATCAAGCTTTACTATTTATAAGTAAAGCTAAAAAGACGATTACAGATTTAATGATTAATGCACTTAAGGAAGATGATCATGTGTATTCACTAGAAGGCTTACTGCTATTATTTTTTGAACTGCAGGTTATGAGTAACCCACAAGACTTACAAACCTTGGAAATAACGGTCAGTGATTTAGAAAACAAACTTTTAGAAGGCGAACCTACAAATATCACTTTTGACCTCAGTCAAATCCGTAAAGTTTTAATGGAGCACAAACATTATTATGAACAGCTGTTATTTATTTTTGATATGTTGGAAATTAATGAAGATCGTTTTCTTGATGATCATCATCGTCGTACCATTGCGATCCTCTCTAATCGTTTAAACCGTTTGCATAATTCAGTTTTAAATTTAAGAGATTATCTAACCCAGGTTCGTGAATCCTATCAAGCTGAAGTTGACATCAACTTAAATCGAATTATGAAAATATTTACAGTGATTACCGCTATCTTTTTGCCTTTAAGTTTAATTGTCGGCTGGTATGGAATGAATATCAAGATGCCTGAAACCCAGTGGGTTTATATTTATCCAACCATTATCGTAGTATCCTTCGCCATTGCGGGACTCAGTCTCTTATATTTCAAGAGAAACAAGTGGTTTTAGTATAATTTTCAAAAAATATTAATATTTTCATTTATTTTC
The DNA here is from genome assembly GCA_964464075.1 of uncultured Erysipelothrix sp. Taxonomy (GTDB): domain Bacteria; phylum Bacillota_I; class Bacilli_A; order Erysipelotrichales; family Erysipelotrichaceae; genus UBA6182. The sequence continues at coordinate 2,452 of CAYXES010000033.1, forward strand.
ACATAAATAACACAAATATCTACTAGAATATAACCATACAAGGATTATTAAATAATTTTTTCATTTTTCCCCTCTAAATTGATCCCCGCACCTTGTATAAACCGCATAGGCAACTATGCGGTTTACTGTTTTATAAGGGTAATGATTGACAGCTTTTATTTACTTATGTAAACTTGTAATGCGTACTTATAAAAGATTATTAAAAAATACTGCCGACGTAGCTCCAATGGTAGAGCAATCCACTCGTAATGGATAGGTTGCAAGTTCGATTCTTGTCGTCGGCACCATATCAATTTTTACGCTCAAACTTCATGTTTGAGTTTTTTATATGAAAGATACATTTATTAAACTCTGTACTCTTCACTTATAAATATTCAAATATTTAATAATTATTATTTCTTTTGTATCTGCACTACAAAAGCTAATATTTGATTAAATCGAATACATGTAATACAATGTATATACAAAAAGGAGGACGATTTAATGGCTACGATATCACTTAGAATCAGTGAACAGGATGAAAAGTTAATTAAAGAATTTGCCAAAGCAAATAATATATCAGTTTCTGCTTTATTTCGAGACTCTGTTTTAGAGAAAATTGAAGATAGTATTGATTTAAACCTTTATGAGCAAGAAATGGAAGCTTACAAGGCAAATCCAGAAAGCATTTCTTTTGACGATATGTTAGAAGATTTGACCAAATAATGAATCAAAAGTATAAAGTTCGATTTACAAAAAAATCTAAAAACCAACTTAAGAAATTAGATAAATCCCAATCGCTTATTATTATGGGATGGATTAAGAAAAATCTAGAAGATTCAGAATCACCCAGAAAATTCGGAAAATCACTATCTGGCACATTATCAGGTGCATGGAGATACCGTATCGGAGACTATCGATTAATTGCTGATATTAATGATCAAGAGATAATAATACTTGTTTTAGAAGTAGGGCATCGAAAAGACATATACAAGTAAATTAAATAGAAAATAACAAATAAAAAAGGTAAAACAAAAGTGATAATAGCATTATTTTTAGACAAACACCCATAAATAGACAAATCTAAAAAACCTGTATATCAAGATGATTTCTAATGAGGGGTATTTTTTTGTGTGCACTTAGTTTGTGATGAAAATAAACAATATCACAATCATTAACACATTAATAAGGAAATGACAATAAATGACAAAATAATTCATTGACAAAACTTGTCAAGGAAAATACCTAGTGATATTATTAGGATGAGAAAATTTTGTGGAGGAGCTGTGGACTCACGTATTTATTGTCAATCTAAAAAAGTACTATTAAAAATAAAGGTATTAATAGTAGTGTTATTAATAACCTTTTTTAGCTTGGCTTCTAATCATCCTGTTTTCGCAAATGATACCCAGTCTCTTCAGCTTGAAAGTCTATCCATTGAAGGGTTTTCCTTAAATCCAATTTTTGAATCACATCGTTATAATTATCGAATTGAAATGAATGAAGCAATTGATCTTAATATCAATGCAATACCTAAAGATCCCAATGCGGAAGTTAAAATTAGTGGTTTTGAGAAGAATGAATTAAGCCTAGGAGAAAATGTAATTACGATTACGGTTTCTCGTGCTGGTAATGATCAAATTTATGAAGTCATTGCTTTTTTAGTCAACCAGCAAGCTTTTGCTTATACTGGTAACTACCAAACTTATGTCATTCCAGCATCAGGTACATACAATATTCAATTATGGGGAGCTCAGGGTGGACGAGGGCGTACTAACTGGACCCTTAATCACCATGGTGCCAAAGGTGCTTATGCTTCTGGTGAGAGTCATTTTAATCAGGGTGATGTTTTGTATATTTATGTTGGAGGTAAAGGTGGTCAATCAGGAGATGCAGGACGTTGTACTGGTGCTGCTGGTGGCTTTAATGGTGGTGGTCGTGGTGGTAATGACTCGAACTGTGACAGTCAGCCTGAACCTGGTGCTGGTGGTGGAGGCGCGACGGATGTTCGCTTAGTTGCAGGAGCCTGGAATAATTTTGATAGCTTAAAATCAAGAATCATGATTGCCGGCGGTGGAGCTGGCGCAACTTATTGTGCAGCACCCGGTCATGGTGGTACCCTTGAAGGTCTACTTGGTAATCATACAAACAGTAGAGGTGGAACTCAGACAACGGGTTATGCTTTTGGTTATGGTGGTGTTGGCTATGCATACACATCTGGTGGTGGCGGTGGTGGCGGTGGCTACTACGGTGGTCTAGTTGGTAATGCTGACTGTGTCACTGGTGGCGGTGGTTCATCCTTTGTCTCAGGTTGTGTAGGTTGTAATGCAGTGGGTGCTAATGCGATTTCTACTAACCGGATGCATACAGGACAACCTAATCACTACTCGGGGATCGTGTTTGACAATATCCGTATGTTTGCGGGTAATCAACAAATGCCAGCTAAAAATAATCTTGGGATTATTACTGGTAGTGATGGTCATGGTTTCGCATCGATTGCTTTGGTTAAGGCAGATCCTTCCGATAAAACCTTAAGTGATTTATATGTAGTTGGTGGTGAGTTGGTTCAAAACTTTAATGCGAATCGAGTTGAATATGATATTGTGTTACAGCCTGACCAAACTCAGATTACGCTATATGCAACGCCTAATGATCCTAATGCACAACTTAAAGGTGATATTAGTAAGCCTTTAACCGTTCCGGTTGGAACTAATGAATTTATTTTTACGGTGGTTTCACCCAATAATTCAGAAAAGAATTACCGTGTCTATACCCATCGGGAACCATCATCCTATCGTTATTTAGAGGATATTATATTTAATGGTAGTAGGATTGAAGACTTTAGCCCTACTAAACTTAAGTATGATATTGATCTACCTTTTGATGTGGATCGAAATATTACTCTTGATTGGATAAAAGGTCGTCCTGATCAGATTGTCATCGCTCATTCAGAATTACTTATGGTTAAAAATCAGCCTATAAGTATTTTGGTGATTTCGGAAGATGGTAGTCTATCGAGTGAATATATTATTGTGCCAAAAATTGCGGACTCTAATTTATTAAGAACATTAGATTTAGGTTTAGAGGATGTTTTCTTAGATGACTTTGAGCCTGAAATCTACAGCTATGATGTGCAGGTTCCGCTTGCGACTTCTACCTTTAATTTAACTGCTCTAGCTTATGATGAAGAAGCTCAAGTCAGTATCATCGGTGGTGGTTATCTCAGAGTTGGAAACAACACCGTGAAAATCATCGTGAATCATCCACGTTTAGAGAGTAAAGAATATACCCTCAATATTAATCGTTCAGACGCAAGAGACGAGGATGAGGGTAAAGAATATGACTTCACCTATAAAGGGGCAGTACAGGAATTTATTGCGCCATTTACTGGGTATTATTTGGTGGAGTTATGGGGTGGACAAGGTGGAAGAGGCCGTCAAAATAACCGCTTTGTGTATGCAGGCGGTTTTGGTGCCTATACAAAAGGTCAAATTTTATTAGAAAAAGATACAAAAGTATATATTTATGTCGGTGGTGTTGGTGCCGATTCTCCAAGTTCTGGTCGTGGGGGTGCTGGTGGTTTCAATGGTGGTGGAACCGGCGGTAATGATCCTCGTGATGATGAAGGTACCGGTGGTGGTGGGGGCGCTACCGACATACGTTTAAGTCCTGGTAGTTGGAATAGTTTCGATAGCTTAAAATCACGAATTATGGTCGCTGCTGGTGGCGGTGGTTCTACCTTTGGTGGTCGTGGTGGTCATGGTGGTACGATTCAAAGTGATGCCATTCATTATAGTGCCGGAGCTACACAATATACTGGAAGTTTTGGGATTGGCCAAAATGGGACTCCTTATTTATACACCCCATCTAGTGGTGCTGGTGGTGGTTATCGGGGTGGAATCTCCAAGCATAGTGGAAACTCTGCGGGTAACCAATCCGCATCTGGAGGTTCTTCATTTGTATCAGGTTGTGAAGGGTGTGATGCGATAAGTGCTGAATCCATCTCATCCAATATCATTCATACAGATCAACCTGAACATTATTCCGGTTATGTGTTCACTGAGATTGAAATGCTTGGTGGTCATGAAACCATGCCGGGTAAAAATGGTGGATTTACTGGTGGAAACAGTGGTCATGGGCACGCTAGAATCACAGCGCTTAGAAGACCGTCCACTGATAATCATCTACAACGCATTGAACTTAATAAAAATGCACAGTTAAGTCCGAGTTTTGATCTTGAGATTAGTGAATATGATTTAGTACTAGATCCTGAACATGTAGAGCTAATTATAAAAGGAGTTCCGGTTGATTCTTTTGCGAAAGTAGAAGGCAACGGGACCTACATTATTGAACCTGGTCAACATATACATGTCTTAAGTGTAACTGCTGAGGATGGCAGTGTAAAAGACTATACCATTAATATTTCACGAGAAGCATCATCTAATGCAACGCCTCAAGATATTGTCATTACGGGATTAGTACCAACCTTATGTGATATGCATGAGGATTACTGTAGCCTTGATCCTAAATTCGATGTTGAAAGGGATGGGGATACCTACAAACTTATCGTACCAGCCCGTATTAGAACCTTAGAACTCAATGTTATTAAGGGACATTTAATGCAGGAAGTTGAAGGGGATGGCGTTGTGGAGCTGAACCCTGGAGATAATTCACTATCAATCACAATCACCAGTGAAGATAAAAACTATACCAAAACCTATGATTTCATCATTGAAAGAAATATGGAAGGTAATGCAGACTTAAGTGATTTAAAGGTGCTTGAGCCAGAACGAGAAATCCGTTTTAATCCTGATATCACCGAATACTACTTGTCCGTACCTTTTGAGATTGATCATAGTGATAAGATGGAATTCTTCTATGAAGCACTTGATAAAGAAGCAATCGTTTCAATAGAAGGTAGTGGACCATTTGAATTAGGTATGAATGAGCTCATTGTTCGGGTTACTGCGAGTAATGGCGCTACCAAACCATATCGTTTATACATCTATCGTGAACGTAGTTCTAATACCTTCTTAAACTACTTTAAGGTTTATAATGAAGCAGATTTAAGTGAATTAAGTCTGGTTCCTAATTTTGATAAAACACTACATGATTATTTAATCCATGTTGAACATGAAGTTGCACGTGTGTATATTGAAGCGGAGGCTGAGGAAGCTAGTACCAGTGTCAGCATGCTTGATGGTGGTGCCTATGATTTGAAGGTTGGTAATAATGAGATTAATATCCTAGTTACTGCGGATGATGGAAGTATTGATAATTATCGGATTACAATTATTCGTAAACCATCTTCTAATAAAGAGATTGCGAGTGTGACTTTAAATGGTGAACTCTTAGAGGACTTTGATCCTGACCAACTTAAGCAAAGCTTTGAAATTGATTCACAATTATTAAAGCCAGATTATGTTATTGAGTTAGCAGATTCTAAGGCTAAATACAGCTTATCAGGGGCGACTCAAAACTTTGGGGTTGGTGTAAACACTTTAAACATTAAAGTGGTTGCTGAAGATGGCAGCTCTCAAGTCTATAGTTTAGACTTTATTAAACCTGCTTCAGATAACAACAAACTAAAAGAACTTACTAGTAACTTATTTGATATTAGTGATTATTTTGATCCTGATGAGAATGAGTACTTTATTAATATTGATTACACGGAAGAAGCTTTAGTTTTAAGTGGCATACCAGAACACGCGACTAGTACCGTGGTGGGCCTTGGCAAATACTACTTAAGTCCTGGAGATAACACCATTGAGATTGAAGTCATCTCAGAATCTAAAGCGAGTAATTACTATATCTTAAACATTAATCGGGCGCCTTCAAATAACGCCAAGCTAAAATCCATCACCAGTAATGTGGGTCTTTTAGAACCTAGTTTTGATCCTGAGACTCTCAATTATGAGATTAAGGTAGGGGCAAAAGTAGAAAGCATCAAGATGGTCGGGTTACCACAACTTACGACAACGTCCGTAATGGGGAATCAAACCTATTCTTTAGTGACTGGATTAAATACAATCGAATTAATCACACAAGCTGAAAATGGTGCTTCATTAACCTATACAATTGTGGTTGATAAAGCGATTTCAGATGATGCGGATTTAAAATCATTGGTGATTTTAGAAGGTGCATTACGTCCTCAATTTAATCCAAGCATCACTAGTTATAATGTTTCTGTGGCTCATGATGTGAGTGCCTTAACTATTCAAGCTTTAAGCTCTGATCCTAAGGCAAGTATTACCATATCTGAAAATGCTTATGCTTTAGAAATGGGAATGAATGAAATTGAAATTAAAGTTATCGCTGAAAGTGGTTATGAAAAGGTGTATCACTTAAATGTGCTAGTGAATGAACCACCTTCCGAGAATGTGGATTTAGAGAGTTTGGTAATTAATCCTGGAGAATTAATTCCAAGCTTTAGTCCAACCAACGATTTTTATCAGGTTGTGGTTGATTATGAAGCTAGCAATATTTCGGTGTTAGCCCAAAGTGTTGAAGGACAAGTGATTTCAGGCAATGGTAATCATCCTTTAGTTGTAGGGAAAAATATGATTGTGGTATCGGTTCAAGCTGAAAATGGGGTCATTAAAGATTACCAACTGGAAGTTGAACGCTTACCATCAACGGATGCGAGTTTAAAATCCTTATTATTAAATAATATTGAAGATTCATATATCTTTAGACCGACTACCTTTACTTATGAGGTAAGTACACGCCATCAAGCTTTAGATCTTAAAGCAATCACGAATCATCCTGATGCCACTGTTGAGATTCTCAACAATGAAAATTTTATTACCCATCAAAAACAGGATGTGACTATACGAGTTACTGCCCAAGATAAAGTTACGATCCAGGATTATGTGGTTTCTGTCAATAAATTAGTATCCCGTAATAATAATTTATCGAGTTTAACCATTCAGGGAGTAGAATTAGACCCACAATTTAGTCCTAATACAACGATATACAGTGGTGTCGTACCTTACGATGTACAACAGATTAATGTCGAAGCTATCGCGCAGGATAAAAATGCCTGGGTTGATTATGAACCAAATCAAATGGTCAATATTGGGTTGAATTACATTGATATATCAGTGAATCCAGAAGATAGTTCCAGTCCCAATAAAACGTATACTATTCTTTTAATACGAGAAGGTTCTCCCAATAATAAATTATCATCGCTCATGATTGATGGGGTCCTTTTAGCTGGCTTTGATCCAGAAGTTTATGAATACACCATCAGTGAACCTTATCCTTATGAGAAGGTCAGTGTTTATCTGAGCTATCAAAAAGCTGATAATCAAGCCATGGTCATGGGCGCTGGGACCCGCTATCTTGAAAGTGGTTCGCATACCTTAGAAGTCAGTGTTTTAGCTCAAAATGGCGACGTCTTAGTTTATCGAATTCACTATGAGCGTGATTTAATTAATTCTGCTCGCATTAAAGATTTAAAGATTAATCAATATGAACTAGAAAGTCCATTTGATTCTGATAAAGAAGTCTATTCCCTCATCATTAATCATGAAACCAATCAATTAGACCTTGATGTTGAATTAGAAGATGAGTTTGGAACGTATACGATTGAAGGAAATAGCCAACTAGGAGTTGGGAACAATGAAGTTAAGATTAAGGTTACCTCCTCAAAAGGTGATCTGCATAAAACCTATACCCTCAATGTTTATAAACAAGCTTATGCGAATAACTTTTTAGCATACTTACTTCCAAGTGTTGGGAAGTTAGAGCCTAAATTTGATCCACTTGAACATCAGTATGTGGTTGAAGTGAATCATGATGTTGCGAACATCTATTTCACGGGAGATGCGGAAGTTAGTTCAACTAATGTTATCGGTCTAAATGAAATTCATCCATTAAGTTATGGTGATAACTTAATTACCATCCAAGCAACCTCCAATAATGGTTTAGTACGTAAGTATCATGTGGTAGTGAAACGACCTCATTCTGATTACAACGACTTAGAATCATTAGTGGTTAAGGTTAATAATAAAGAAGTGGCTTATAGTCCTAATTTTGATGCACAGACCACCGCCTATACGCTTAATGAGTGGGTACCAATTGGTACTGAATTTGTGGATCTAATCGTCATGAGTAATGGTGCCCAAGTGGTTGGGGATGGACGTCGGACTTTGGTTGCGGGTGATAATGCCTTAAACATTGAGGTCATCAGTGAAGCAGGGAATAAGAAAACTTATACTGTACATGTGCACCGTCAAGTTTCCACCAACAAAGAATTAATTAACTTAGAATCATCATCGGGTCAATTGGTACCTTATTTCCAATATGGACGAACGCATTATGATTTAGAATTGGATTCTTCGGTGAATACCTTGTATTTTGATGTGACGCTTGAAGACCGTTTTGCGAAAGTCAGTGGTCATGATCGTGAGATTGTACCATCTGGTATTAGTCAAAGATCCATTGAAGTGAAAGCCGAAGATGGTTCAATCAAAGAATACGTGATTACGATTCATAAAGCCGCAACCAATATTGCCTTACTCAGTCAATTAGAAGT
>CAYXES010000034.1:0-5638 GCA_964464075.1 uncultured Erysipelothrix sp.
CTCATGATATTTTACGATATAAATACGAATAAGTAGCATAAAAAAATACATTATGCTATACTAACAACGCATGGATTGGAGGATATGAAGTTGCGCGAACAAATTATATTTCGATGCTCAGAGTGTAAAGATGAAAACTACATTGGCACTCGAAACAAACGAAAAAATCCTGATAGAATGACCATTCAAAAGTATTGCCCTAAGTGCAATAAAAAAACAGCTCATAATGAGAAAAAATAATCACAGTTAATGTGATTTTTTTTTAGGAATAAATCAAGTTGATGCTTATTGTAGAGTATGAAAACCTTAGAAGAACAACTTGAACTCTTAATTAGTTTAGCGATTTCAGATCATGCCAATGATATTCATATTCAATGCAATGACCCCATTGTGAGTGTTGCTTTTCGGGGACTCCATGGTTTAAAGGAAGTCTCTTGTATGAAGTTAACTCCACAATTTATTGAATACTGTAAATTTAAGGCTAATTGTGATAGTTCCATTTATTCGATTCCCCAAACCGGACGCTTTGAAATGTTGATTGAAAAGCGCCTTATCTTAATACGTTTTTCCATCATTGAAACCTATCACGCTAAAAGTGTGGCACTTAGAATCTTAAATGGGGTAGGGATCTCAAATTTTCAACGTTTAACCAAAGATCAAAGTGCCATTACTCAACTCCATGATTTATCCAAGATTACATCTGGGTTAATCTTATTTTCAGGAGCCACCGGTAGTGGCAAGACAACCACTATGCTTACCTTTTTAAAGAATTTAAAACATAAGCGTATTTATACTTTAGAAGATCCTATTGAACAATTGCATAGTCAGTTTATGCAGCTTCAAATTAATGAAAATCGTGGTTTAACTTACAGTAATGGGTTAGCGCATCTTTTAAGACATGATCCTGATGTGATTGTTTTAGGTGAAATACGATCACATGAAGAAGCAAAAGTCGCGATTAGCGCAGCTTATACCGGACACTTGGTTTGTTGTAGTGTGCATGCATCGAGTGCCTTTATGACTTTGGGTCGGATGATGGACTTAAAGGCATCGACTTATGATTTAGTATCGGTACTACAAGCGGTAATTTACCAACAATTAATCGTTGATGAAGGCTCTAAAACAAGGAGTGCTCACTATGAAATCTTGGATCAAGAACAAGTTAAAGCTTTACTTCTTAGTGCCTAATGAACATACCATCAATCAGGTTATCTTATTATTGGAAAGTAAGATGCCATATGAGGCTATTAAGAAATCCTGTCATTTGTCTCAAGCCAGTCTTGAAGCGTTTGTTGCGGATGCTTTTGTAAAACAAAAACCAACTTATGATAAGTTAAGAAGCTCTTTTTCCCAACATCAACTTTTGATTCTATTTCGTGATCTTCAGCATTTCAACAAACAAGTTCGAAAAAACATCATCAAGAAAAGTGCTTATCCAAGTTTAATGGTTTTTTTAAGCTATGGCGTTTTCTTACTCTTCTATTTTGTGATTTATCCTTTATTTCTTTCGATGAATCAAACCTATGAGCGAACCTTGTTTAAAGTTTATACTTACGGTTCCTTTATCATTCTAATGATTTTAGTACTTGGAATCATTTTACTTTGGTGCATCAGTTCTAGTTCCTATCAATCAACCCTCATCTTAAGAGCCTTACAAAACCGTTACCCGCATTGGCTGATTTTTGATTATTTTACGATTAAATTTGTTTTAATCTATAAGATATGTTTAACCCATAATTATTCTTCCTTAATGACAATTGCGATTTTAAGAGGCTATCTGGATTCACCATTTTTAAAGGCAGTGGCTTTTGAGATTGAGGATCAATGTCAAAAGGGGATACCGCTTCATGATGCTATTAAGGGGCAAAATTTATCTTTGCTTTTAAACCAAACGATTGATTTAGGCATGGCAGCCAATGATTTGAGTCATTACATTAGTAATTTATCAAACCATTATTTAGATTTTCTATTAACTAAGCTTAACCAGTTTTGTTTTAAATATAATTGTATCTGCTATCTAATTGTTTGTGTTCATAGCTTTTTAATTATCTCGATCCTTCAAATGCCAACCCATATCATCTCCGATATGTTTTAGAAAGGAAAGTTCATGAATAAATATGGTTTTACCTTATTGGAAATTATGATTGTGATCTTAGTTGTGGCTTTACTGTTTCTTTTAAGTGTTCCTAATGTTAATTTAGTAACAAATTTAGTTCAAAAGAAAGGGTGTGAAGCTCAATTGAGTGTCGTCGATGCAGCAATCCTTCAATATTTTCTTATGCATGATGTTTACCCAACGTCTATTAATGACTTAATACAAGCGGGATTGTTAACGAATGAGCAGAAACAGTGCCAGAATGGTCAAGCCATTGAAATCATTAATAATCAAGCAGCCAATTAAAGGAGGTTTTACGATGCTTGAAATTTTAGTCGTATTATTGATTATCAGTCTACTTGGTGGGGTAGTTTTTAGTTTTAATTTAAAACAAATTTCACCCATGGTTCATGATGAAGCCATTCATCTGCAAGTTGAACACACACGCCTGAAAGCCATCCATAGTCAATCACGAGTTGATTTACCTTTTTTAGTGGATCAAGTTCAGCTTTCTTTTAATGCTTTTGGGAACATTAATCAAGCTAAGCAAGGTGCTTTATCGCATCCTTATCAGCAATCCATGGTCTTTTATTTAGGGTTTGGTGCTTATGAAATTCAACACTAAAGGATTTATCCTAATTGAAATCTTTGTATCTTTATTGGTGGTTTCACTCATGATATTTTTAGTGAAACAATGGTTACAAGTATGAATAAAAAGGCTTATGTTCTTGTCGAAATGCTAGTTGCTTTAATCGCTTATGGTGCGATATTAATAATCATGTTGAGTTTATTAAAAAGCTTACTTTTATCAAAGCCAGTAATCCGTACTCATGAATTTGAAATCGCACTGAAGCAACTTCGGTGGCAAATCTCTTTATCCCACCACTTATATCAAGTTGATGAACACTATTGTTTTGATTATGAATTAGATCAGCGCTGTCTCAACATTAAAAACAAACGTTTATATTTAAGTCCCGGTACTATTATCATATTAAGTGGTTATGAAAATTTAGCTCTATTTGAACATGATGATTGGCTGTGGATTAAAGGAACTAAGGCAGGTCAAAATTATGAAGGCGCTATTTATCAAATCAGCCAATAAAGGCTTTATTCTACTACAAACGCTTTTGATCTATTATATCTTCATTAGCCTTTTTGTCAGTTACACTTATTTAAGAAGTCTACAAAAGGCTAATGATCAATTATTTGAAGCGGTAGAAGGTCGTATTGATATGGAAATAATGGCTTTAGAGTACTTCCATGAGAATCCCATTAAGCATCATGATGCGATTTACATTCATAAGCATTGGGTAACTTATTGGTTTAAAGAAGATCAATTGATTATTAACTTTGATGGTTATTATGACTATAACCTTACTTTTAAACTACACAAGGACAAAAAGCTCTCCCACAGGCAACTTAAATAACATTATCTAAGGAGCTTTGGTATAATGTGATTAGCTAAAGGGAGGTTATTATGAAAAATCGTATTGTCAGAGCCAGAGAAAAGATGGCTGAATTTAAGTTGGATGCCCTTATTATTGAAGATCCAAGTAATATTTATTATTTATCACAATTCACTGGAACCACTGCAAGTGTTCTAATTACCAATTATCATCAGTATATTTTTGTGGATTTTAGATATCATCTTCAAGCATTAGGTCAATGTGAAGATTTTGAAGTGGTGGTCTACGATCAAAGCTTTGCGGATTTTATTGAAAAACTACAAGCACGATTATATGAAGATGATGTTCATCGCTTAGGATTTGATGGTAGTCATTTAACCTATGATCGGGCGATAGCCATTAAGGACCAAGTCGACGCTAATTTTATTGCGGTAGACTTAATTGATTTAAGAAGTATTAAAGATGAGCTTGAAATCGCTACTTTAAGAAAAGCGATCGCTCTAGGTGATCAAGTTTACCTCAATGTTTATGATCAAATCAAGCCGGGTATGCGCGAAGTTGAGGTTGTGGATCTCATGCATGCTGAGCTTAAAGCTTTAGGAGCAAGTGATTTTTCATTTAATACCATTGTCGCAAGTGGCGTACGCTCAAGCTTACCGCATGGGGTAGCCAGTGAAAAAGAAATTGAAGCGGATGATATTGTTACCATTGATTGGGGGGTCATCTATAATCGTTACTGTAGCGATTCAACGCGCACCTTCTTTATGAGTGAACCGACCAATCCTCAGCTTGTCGAAATCTATAATCTGGTACTAAAAGCGAACCAAGCTGCGATTGCGGCGATAAAACCAGGTGTTTCAACTCAAGCGATTGATGCGATTGCGCGCAATATCATTATCGAAGGTGGTTATGGCGATCATTTCAACCATGGAACCGGTCATGGTTTAGGAATTGATATTCATGAATTCCCACGCTTAAATCACTATAGTGATACCATTCTCAAACCTAATATGGTGGTTACGGTGGAGCCTGGTATTTATGTTGAAGGTCTAGGGGGAGTACGAATTGAAGATGTCGTTTTAGTAACCCGAGATGGTTATGAAGTGTTGACAAAACTCAACAAAGAATTACAATATAAAGCGGAAGGAAGTAAATAAAATGATTCTAGTTAATGATTTAAGACCTGGTATTACTTTTACCCATGAAAATAATATTTATGTGGTATTAGATATTTCTCACAACAAAACAGCGATGCGCCAAATGATTATTAAAGTTAAGGCTAAAAACCTTAGAACAGGGACCATCTTAGAAGTTGGATTTACTGGCGGAGATAAGGTTGAGCCGGCTATGATTGATAAGAAGGAAATGAATTATCTTTATGATGATGGGGATAATGTTGTCTTTATGGATAATTCAACCTATGAACAAATCGGAATCCCAAAAGACAATTTAGAATGGGAACTAAAGTTCTTAAAACCAAGTGAAAACGTAGTGATCTCCATGTATGAAGGTGAAATCCTTGGTATTGTGTTACCGGATAAAGTTGCCTTAAGAGTCATCGAGACTGAACCAGCAGTAAAAGGGGATACCGCAACCAATGCCCAAAAGAATGCAACCCTTGAAACGGGTCTAGAAATTAGGGTGCCACTCTTTATTAATCAAGATGAATTAATCTTAGTATCAACCGCGGATGGTAAGTATACCTCGCGAGCTTAAGAAAATTGCTTCAAGCAATTTTTTTTATGCCTTAAGGAGGTTGTTAAATTCTTGACAAGTTAATTCTGGTCTGCTATTATTTGAATGCAATACTTCAGGGCAGGGTGAAATTCCCGACCGGCGGTAAACCCCGCGAGCTTAGGCATGAACTAGTGAAATTCTAGTGGCGACCGTATAGTCTGGATGAAAGAAGTAACATACTTTCTTTTGCATGTGCCCGGGTATTTCTCGGTTTTTTTATTGTTAAGGAGGTCAAAATGAAAAAATCAAATACTCGTGTTTACGCTTTAGTTGGAATTATGTCAGGTTTAGCTTTTGCTTTGTATTTCTTTGAAATACCCTTTGGTTTCTTATTTCCAGCTGCACCGTTTCTTAAGTTTGAGTTTAGTGATATTCCCGCTATTTTAACGGGAATAGCTGC
>CAYXES010000034.1:5738-8150 GCA_964464075.1 uncultured Erysipelothrix sp.
CCTAAATTAAGACCAGCCATTGCCAATTGGTTAAGCAAAAATAGTTAAAGAAAAATTTAAAAAGATATGAACTTATGGAAATCCCATAAGTTTTTATTTTATAAAGATAAATATGATATAATTAATCACAGTATGGAGGTAGGGTATGGAGAATCAAACACGGATTAAAAAGTATGCGAAATTAAGAGAAACAATCGCTCAAGATGTTGAGCAAATCAATTATCATGATGCCTTGGCACCTTTTGCAAAACGACTTGCAAAGGTGGATGAAAAGTATCATGTTGATGATGAACATATTACGAGTGATTACCAACCTAACCATGCTAAGAGTAAAGCCTATGAGCCTTTATTTGATGAAAATAGTGACGATTTATTGAATAATGAGCTCTTAAGTCAATTTATTGATGAAGTAAAAGACTATAATCTGCAAGTCGGAACCCGGATTGCGGATGAAACCAGTGAGAATATCATTCGTTCTTTGATTCAAGATCAAGCAATTGAAGAGACTTTACTTGATTTAAGTCCTCCACTTGAAGGGGAAGCGGAAGCTGATGAACTTGAGTTTAATGAGAATGAAGCGTTGATTGAAGATGTTATCGCAAATATTGAAAGTCAACAAACCGATCATGAACAACCCCTTGATGAAGAAGCTTTTTGGGTTCAAAAAACACAAGAGTTAACGCAAGTGATTGAAACCATGGAACATAGTTTAAGTGATGTGAGTGAAAAGATGCTCATTACGAACAAAACCTTAAACTTTTTACTACTGCTCTTTATTCTAGGAATTGTGCTAGTTATTGGTTATTTCATTTACTTTGTCTTACAGGTACAAGGTATTCTATGAAGAAAATTAATATCGCCATTGATGGTCCAGTTGCTTCTGGTAAGAGTACCATCGCTAAGGAAGTCGCTAAACGTTTAGGTTATGTTCATATTGATAGTGGTGCTATGTATCGTTGTATCGCTTTTTTAGCCTTGAAGCAGGACATTGATATTTTTGATACCGAGCAGATTATCGCATTAACGAATGCGAGTGAGATTGAATTAACGGATGATGAGCGGGTATTTTGTAATCAAATGG
The DNA here is from genome assembly GCA_964464075.1 of uncultured Erysipelothrix sp. Taxonomy (GTDB): domain Bacteria; phylum Bacillota_I; class Bacilli_A; order Erysipelotrichales; family Erysipelotrichaceae; genus UBA6182. The sequence goes on from CAYXES010000034.1 coordinate 6,820, forward strand.
ATGTAACCCAAGCGATTCGTAATAATGAAGTGTCTAAAGTCGCAGCTCAAGTCTCAACCTATAAAGAAGTACGAGAGAATCTGGTTGCCCAACAACGTAAACTAGCTCAGAGAAAAGGGGTAGTTATGGATGGGCGCGATATTGGATCGGTCGTGCTTAAGGATGCCGAGTTAAAGATCTTTCAAACAGCTTCGGTTGAAAGTCGGGCTCATCGTCGTTATTTAGAAAATGAAAGCAAGGGGATTCATCTGGATTATGATCGTTTATTAGTTGAGATTAATGAACGTGATTATTTGGATATTCATCGCGAAGAATCGCCTTTAATTAAGGCCCAAGATGCGATTGAAATTGATACTTCAACCTTGAGTATTGATGATGTTGTTAGTTTAATTTTAGATGAAGTTGAAAAGGTGATTAAGAATGATTGAAGGTATTGTAGCGATTGTAGGACAGCCTAATGTAGGGAAATCAACCTTATTTAATCGATTAATCGGGGAACGTAGCTCGATTGTTTTAGATGAGCCGGGTGTAACGCGTGATCGTCTTTATGGGATTTGTAATTGGTTGACGAAGGACATCCGAATTATTGATACCGGTGGTATTGTTTTAAAAGATGAAATGTTTAAAGATGAAGTGATGATGCAGGTTGATATTGCCATTGATGAAGCAGATGTCATCATCTATGTGGTGGATGGTCAAATTGGGATGTCCCAAAGTGATCATTTAATCGCTAAGAAACTACATAAAAGTGATAAACCCATTGTTGTAGCAGTCAATAAGATTGATGATGCTGCTTTTCAAAATCAAATGTATGAATTCTATAATTTAGGTTTTGAAGATGTATTTGCGATTTCTAGTATCCATGCAATTGGAGTTGGTGACTTGCTAGATAAGGTGGTAGAACTTCTACCTAAACGTCAAATTAAGGCCGTAGAAGGCTCTATTTCTTTCTCCATTATTGGACGACCTAATGTTGGTAAATCTTCCATCGTGAATGCTTTATTGAACCAACAGCGGGTAATTGTGAGTGATGTTGCGGGAACTACTCGGGATGCGATTGACTCTCACTTTAAAGTGGACCAACAAGACTATGTGGTGATTGATACGGCTGGGATTCGTAAGCGTGGTAAAATCTATGAAAAGATTGAGAAGTATGCACTTTTACGCTCCTTAAGTGCGATTGAGCGAAGTGATGTGGTTTGTTTTGTTTTGGATGCAAGTGAACCAATCACTGAACTTGATAAACATGTGGCTGGTTATGCCCACAACCTTAATAAACCCATGATTATTTTATTGAATAAGTGGGATAGTGTGGATAAAGAGGAACATGA